>NZ_QNRT01000002.1:1295824-1379189 GCF_003315245.1 Arenicella xantha
GGGTCTGAGATCATGGTAAGGCAAGTTTACTCGGATCGACACTATCAACGCATACCCGCCACAAACTCACTGCTCTAGTCAGCAAACTTAGTCCCAAACCAATCCAATCGCCAGTGGCGAGAACGACACTCGCCTAGCCATATCAAACACACTGGATTTATCGAGTTTGAACTCAGAAAATCTGAGCTTTGGGCGACAGACAAGTATATTTACTCGCAATTCGCGATCGGAAAATCAAGTTAATATCTCTCCTTAACATGCCGGTCCCTCTTATTTTATGTTCAAAATGACCACGATACACCTCTTAAACTTGCATAAAAATATCCCGCTAAGAGTGCAAGAAAAACAACCGCAGTGTACAGAATATTCGCATGTCTGCTAGCTCTTTTAAGCTGAGCTTTCTTAGCCACCACTAAACCTACATATTTTCTGCGATATATAAACATCATCCAGAGGCAAGGCCAAATCAAAGCAAAGCTCCCTAATGCAAGGGAAAAACCAAGGACATTATTCGCATTATCGACCGTAATAAATAGGTTGTATAAATAGTCTTGTCCGGTAGTGTAAAAAATAAAATTATTCAGCCAAAAAACGATATTACAAATTAAAAACAAAATAAGGTAAAAAGGCGACCATAGCGCATACCTAGCAAAAATTACGTCTGTACTGAATTTGGACTGGTTGTAATTGAGTAATCCCTTGTAATACCCGCCAAGAAAAAATAAGTTCATCATAATCTAGCAATCTTTCGGCGAGATGAATGCGCTAAAATCGCGTATTCCAGGTCTTTGTGAATGTTCAATGGCATCTAAAATTTCGATTTGATTATTATCATAGATGAGTGAGCCGCCGGTCCAAGCACCCGAAAAGCTTGCGCCAACTGGGCCAGTATATCCAATAGCGGATGCACCAAGGTTTGCTGAATGCTGCAGTGACGGATCAGCTATCATGTCTACAACAGCATAGTTTGTACCGACCGCTCCAGTTATTTTCCCAATACGATCAAGATGAAGAACCCGAGCCCGCACTGTCTTTATGGTATTCGGGCTTGAACCATTACCAAAATAATCATCGCCGTATAGTTTCTTATGATGAACATCATACCCTTGACCTGTTTTCGTATTGTACAAATATCCTGACCGCATGGAGTAGGTTGATGCCCCCATACTAGAGAAGGCAACCCAATCGCCGCCTAGAAAGCCTCTAGAAACTAACTCTTGAGGTGACAGTTCAGCCATCGGTTCAGCATAAATAGTAGGTCTTAGCGGATATGGGGTGCTAGTGTCACCAATAGGCAAGCGGTCATTTAGTCCTTCAAAGAATGACTTACCCGAGCTTTGAATCTTGGAAATAACCCCTCCTGAAATTAGATTAAACGCTCTCATAGCCCCAAAGGTAACCACACCGACCCTAAAAATACTTAACACGCCTGTCCTTGTTATTTTTCATTGAACATAAATTTCTACCGGCTTTCTTTTAAAAGCTATTCTTGATCTGGAAATAAATCGTTATCGCCGAAAGCTTTGAAGTTCCTGCCATCCAGCAGCTTGGCAGTTTTTGGAGTAACATGTAAATCGCCTGTAACTTCGACCGGTTGTTGCCTTTTGTGGGCGCGGTGCGATTGCCAGTATTCGTCAATGGGTAATTCCACTGTGACGTTCTTTTGTCGGTCATTTACCATTGCATCAATAACAACGGTGCCGCTGTCTTCGTTAGGCTCATGAGTGAGCTTTATCACAAGACCAGAGATTGTCTTATTTGGTATTACATAGTTGTCTTTGTAGTACTCAGATGCTTTTTCCAAATAAGGTAATGCGTCTACTTCAAATCGGTGAGTAAGTTTAATTTCTTCTGATAGTTCTTCAGTTTGAGATAATGAGATCGAAATATTAATATTTCTACTTCTTTGATCGCCACTTAAACCAAGTATTGCATCACAAAGGTTTGCGCTGACGCCTTTCTCAACGGCAGAATCAAACGCAGTTAGGCTATTGGTTGACTTGAAGTCGTTGATAGACGAATCAATAGCTGTGAGACTTCTTGCAAGTGTTTTAGTGACTGACCGGGTTACACTAACTTTGTCGAAATCATTTTGATCTTGGGGGATAAGTTCGATAGGGGCAATTAAATTTACTATATAACTACCTCTTTCCGTTTGCCCCAGTCGGATGGTGTCAAGATAGTTCGCTATTTCCTCTGAAAGCTTTCCACCACCAAAATACTTTTTCTTACTGAAAGTGGACTTGGCAATTGATACAAAGAGTTCACGAGTTTTCTCAAATAGCCTTACACCATCATCAAGTGGTATTGAACCACTTTCAACATCGTCATGCGAAACACGGATTTTCACGACATCAGCATGGAAGTTGCTCAGTTCATCAAGTACTTCTTCAAACGCTCGTTTCTCAAAGTTGGTCAAACTCTCTACTAATTCGAAAACACGCTGTGAGTAATCACGAAATTTCTTTGTGAGCGGCTGTAGAAGCTCAAATGACTCGAATTCTTCTTCCGGTCGGTGCCATAAAGATATATTTTCATCAAGGCTACTTTCCGTCCAGCCGGAAGACCTCAAATAGTTTGCGATGCTATCTGGTTTTAATGAGTGGATCGAATCAACAAGATTGTCGGGGATCATATGAATTCCCTCTTACTTGCTTTCTCAATGAGATCGAGAAGCGATTCACTCGTTATCTTTTGGCTTGTGGGGATTTGCACCGTAACTTTGGATGTGTTTGATGTCTCAGGGAAGAAGCGCAGTGATTGCCAATAGCAGCAATATGACAAAGACATATTGTCCGAATTGATTGTGATCCACTCTTCTGGTTTGCTTGGGACAATCAGCACCATCAAATAGCGTGGGCTTGTAATATCTTCACCCCGCAAATCGTTATAGTTTTTAACGGGTAATTTAAATTTAAGCGAACCGTCTTTTTCTATATCTTGAGAAGTGCATTTAAGTTGAATTTCGATTTGTGGATTTCTTACTACTCTACCTGCTACGTTGAAATTATCGGCTGAAAGGCGTAAATCTACACTGTCTATATCTACGCGGTCTACAGACGGGTTCAAGCCAAGACGTGCGGCTATTGCCTCAATATAAGCAATACTAAATTGTTCTTTTCGTGCGCTAATTTCCATATTACTTAGTAGAGTAGATTGTTATTGTTAGAAAACGAGCCAGAAGTTAATTCTTATGTATGTATGTATTGATTTATAACTCGCTTAATAAACTGGGTTTTTGTTAAGTTCTCGGCTGCACAAATATTGTCCAGCTTGTCGGCTTCTTCACGATCAAGTACCACCTGAAGGCGTTTCTTCTCGCCTTTGGCGATTTGTTCCCGGTATCGTTGTTGTCGTTGTGTGGCGGTTTTATCCACGGTGAAGCCCCTAAGCTAAATCGCGTTATACTGTAACGGATTTGGGGGCTTTGGTCGAAGGGATTTTAAAGGCGGATTACTTACGGTTATTCTTGCGCCATTCCCACGGTGGCACACGCTCACTTTCGGGCAGTCGCCAAAACCCACGCTGTGCCGCCTTGGTGTCATTCTGAAGCTTTGGTTTCAGCGCACAATCTGGGACTATTACACGGGCATAAATCGCGGTTTTCAACCCACATCATCACGGCTAAAAGCCTTGATTTCTCTACGTTTCAGCCTTGAATCAGCATTAAGAGTGGTGCCCAGGAGAGGACTTGAACCTCCACGACCATACGGCCACTAGCACCTGAAGCTAGCGTGTCGACCAATTCCACCACCTGGGCAATTATCGTATCGTTGAACGAGCACGGACTAAGATTATATAGTGCCGACCGAGAGGCTAAAAGCGAAAGTTTTTAGATCGTTAAATGACGTGTAACAGCCCACGATTGCTTATGATTTTCAACCATCCATGTATAGCGTCAAACACCCGCTAGTCGCAGCTTTTAAGCCAAAATCAGGGGCTTACCATCGCTGACAAAATTTGACACCGCATAGGCAAAAGGTGTCCATTTGCAAATTCAAAACAAAGCTCAGATAATCCGCCAATAATAACAATCGACTAGTACCTGATTAGCTTAATCCATAGGTTCAATAAGCGGAACCGGGTTACCTACAAGCGTATAATCAGGCACGACCAGGGTAGTCTTTATGTCTCAAAACACAAACACTTTGTTACTATTTTTCGACCATGAAGATAGTCACAAAACATGCTTGCTTATGTTCCTTAAACTAAAAGAGGGAGATTTAGCTCAAGCACAATTATTTGCCAATCAATTTAAAATGAAGCTGCCTCGTCAATGGGGAGATTCTTGGTTTAATCAAAGAGTCACCGCGCAGCCGGACTTTATCCGCCTGGACTATGACAGCAGTACCTCAGAGGATCTACCACTAGAGATGCTGCACCCATTATTCAAGGCCGGCATGAAAGGTGCCGCGATTGAGGTGTTTAACGATCAAGTTGGCGAATACCATCGCGCGCACTTCGTCAGTGGCTCCATGGTCAACCCGAAATCGCTATTTAAACGCGTCGAACGCTCTATTGCCGTCATTGATTCTGAGTTTGCGGCGAGTCCTGAAGAGTTGCAGCAAGCCCCACTCGATAAGCCTATTTCAATCCGTCGCTTACTCCAGCAACGTGAGCAAGAGCAAGCTGATGCGCAAGAAATGGTGGCGTTAATGCGAGACTTAGGCAAAGCCGCCAAAGACACAGGAAGCTCGCCCGAAGAGCTTTTACGTTCATCACTGGTACTTCGAGCTGTGGGCAAGGGCCTATTGCAAGGCGGAATCTTCGGACTGGTCACCATTTTACTGTTTAAAGGTTTATGGTTGTGGGTTGGCTTAACCGTGATTCTGTTGGTCGGGCTTCCACTCCTTTACGTATCGCAAGTGATCACTGAGCTTGACGGCGAAATTGACATCGAAGATGAATTTCCCGAGGTCAGCCATGCTGACTGAAATCGAATGGTGGGGCGGAGTTTTATTCTTGTGGTGGGCGCTTTGTGTTTGGTTTTTACTCATCGCCACCAAATGGGTTAAGTACGGTTTTCAGTATGGCTACTCTGCGGGAGCTTTATTATTTACCGCGATTGTTTTAGCGCTGTTTTTCTATCCGCTCGACGCGCAGTGGGCGAAGTTCTTGTATGTTGGCGTTACCGCGCTGGCTGCCGTTTGTGTAGGGCTAGTCGGCTTTTATCCTGAGCACGATGATGCTATCGAGAGCCCTGACTCGATGCTGGAAATCACGATTGATGACATAGATCGCACTATAGTCGACACGGTCGAGCCAAACTCAACCGATAGCGACGACCCAGATGAAGAGGCCAAATATGAGTTAATTGGCAATCTGATATTGTTAACGCCACTTGGAATTATACTATTACTGGGCATTTTCAAGTGCTGGCAGCTATTCCAGTCAGTTTAAGCTATTCCAGTCAGTTTAAGCTAAGTCGCTACGTTGATGTTTTAGAATGGCAGCGAGTGCATTAAGTGCCCTGCTCGCGCATGGCTTTGTCGCGCTGGTCTAATTGTTCCTGCAAACTGTCTTCTACATTCTCAGCTTTTTTTAGTGCGTCTAATTGCGGCTCAATCGCTCGCTCCAGCGGGGTCGCCGAATCGGCTCGATCCGACTGTGCATCACAGCCAGTAAGAGCCGCCGCACCAACCAAACCAAGCCCTAAAAGAAAAATACGGATACGCGAAATCGTCGTACAATTTTGTGTTTGCTTCATCAAAGCCTCTCAAGTCGCCTATTTGATGTTGATTTATAAACATTACTTTTATTGCGAATCTAAAGAATAGACCGCCAAAAAACTGTAGCACATACCAACCGATTCTAATATGCCGAAAAACTGAGACGTCATAGCGCTTTTTGGTTAAAGTCGAGCCTCACCCTTTACCGGAACCGTTAGCACGGAACCGTAACGCCACGATATACCTTGTGATAGACGCCAATAAACAAAAAAATGCCTCGCGCTTTGTCCTCCTCACGGTATTTGCGTACTCCATGGGTTTCGGCATTATTATGCCAGTTCTGCCTGAGCTAATCGTCGAACTGGAAAATGTAACCCTGTCGGAAGCCACGTGGATCGGCGGACTCATTGCCGCTTCTTACGCGGTATTTCAATTTCTAATGGGGCCTTTAGTCGGCAATTTAGGCGACCGTTTCGGTCGGCGCCCTGTATTTTTACTATCATTGGCTGGCTTCAGTGTTGACTTCCTATTGATGGGCTTTGCACAGAATATTCTTTGGCTATTCATTGGTCGAGCGGTCGCCGGCGCGCTTGGCGCCATATTCGGTCCAGCCAACGCCGTGATGGCGGATATTTCCAGCGTCGAGGACCGAGCTAAGCGGTTTGGCTCCGTCGGTGCAGCATTCGGTATTGGCTTTATGGTTGGCCCCGCTCTTGGTGGTTTACTCGGCGAGTTTGGTACACGAACCCCGTTCTTTGTTGCCGCCGCACTGGCCGCAGTCACCTTTGTGTATGGCTGGTTCGCGTTTCCGGAAACCATGCCCGAGAGCTCCAGACGGAGCTTTTCATTACGCCGCGCCAATCCGGTTGGCGCATTACTTAGTCTACGTAAGTTGCCAGGAGTGCTAGGTATCGCCTTGATCTACTTCATTTGGGTTACCAGCACGAATATTTACCCAGTCAGCTGGGCCTACTTCGCGCCAATCAAATATGGCTGGGACAGCAAGATGGTGGGCCTGTCGTTAACCTTAGTCGGTGTTTCAATGGCGTTAGTTCAAGTGTTGCTGCTAGGGCGTATGGTCAAGCGGTTTGGTGAGCGCATCACAGCCATGATCGGATTATTAGCGGCGGCGGCGTCAATGCTTGCTTACGCATTCAATGACAGTGCCACGATTGCTTTGATGTTGTGCTTATTTATTGGTGTGCAAGCGATGGTTATGCCAAGCATCAACGCCATGATGTCAAAACGCACACCAACCGATGGCCAAGGCGAGCTGCAAGGTTTTAACGGTAGTTTAGCGGCATTGGCTGCACTAACCGCGCCACTCATTTACAATACCAGTCTGTCGTATTTTACTTCGGACGCAGTCGCCGTGGCATTCCCTGGCGCACCGTTTATTTTGTCCGCCGCTCTCGCTGGCATTGCGCTCGCTTCACTATGGTTGCTAAAACCAGCTGATGCAACGCCGCCACTCAATGCGGATACGTAGTAAAAAATCAGGCCCGCAATAATACAATTTTGACCAACTATCTGTTTTGGAGAATCGAATGAACTTTTTTTATGCGCCGCGAGTATTTGCCATTGGCGTAATACTGGCAATGACTTCTGCTGCTAGCGCGCAATCAGACACTAACCCGCCCGCCACGGTGGATGCCGATGTCATCGACACCGCCAGCCAGCTAATTGACACCGCATTAAACAGCTCACTCGGGTTTGACATTGTTGAATCACTCACCACTGAAGTCGGCCCTCGACTCGCCGGCTCTGAAGCCGAACAACGAGCTCGTGACTGGGGCGTAAAACTCGGCGAGAGCTTGAGTTTTGATCGCGTATCGGTAGAGCCATTCAGCATGCCATTTTGGGACCGAGGCGAATTGCAAATTGCATTAACCTCGCCCTATCAGCAAGCCTTATATGGAACTGCCTTAGGGGGATCGGGCACCAGCGACCAGCCGATTGACGCGCCAGTTGTTTATTTCCGATCGATTCACGACATCGAGACGGTTGAAGCCGGCTCGCTAAAAGGCAAAATTGCCTTTATCGACGGTGAATTCATGGTCAAGAGCCAGACCGGTGCGGGCTACGGCGAAGCCAACCATAAACGTCGAGTTGGCTGGCAACATGCCGAACGTGGCGGCGCACAAGCATTGGTGATCCGTTCGGTAGGGTCAGACTCACATCGCTTTCCGCACACCGGCATGATGAGCAGCAAAGAAGACCAATGGGCAACAATACCGGTAATCGCGGTATCCAACCCCGACGCCGATCATTTGCGTCGACTGCATGAACTGGGTCAAACCATGAGCATGCGCGTACATTCAACCGCTGGCTGGAAAGGCTCAGTATCCAGTGGCAATGTGGTATTCGACTTAGTCGGTCGCGACAAACCCGATGAAATTGTGCTGATCGGCGGTCACCTAGACAGCTGGGACCTCGGCACCGGAGCGGTGGATGACGGAGCTGGCGTTGCTATCACAACCGCTGCAGCGGAACTAATTGCGCGACTACCGCATCGACCACGACGCACGATTCGAGTCGTGCTGTTTGGTGCAGAAGAAGTTGGGCTGTTAGGCGCCAGAGCTTATGCCGAACAACATGCCGACGAGTTGGACCAACATGTACTGGCCACCGAGTCTGATTTCGGTGCTGGCACAATTTGGCAATTAGTCTCAAACGTCAATGCAGAAGCGAATCCGGTGATTGATGCAATTGGTCGCGTTATTCAACCATTAGGTATTGCCCGTGGTGGCAGCGACGTACCCGGCGGTGGACCTGACATTATTCCGATGGCCATGCAAGGCGTGCCGACCGTACGCTTAAATCAAAATGGTATGGACTACTTCGACCTACACCACACACCAGACGACACCTTAGACAAAATCAAACCGGCCGAACTAGCACAGAATATCGCTGCCTACGCCGCCTTGGTTTATATTGCCGCCGAAACCGATGTTGAATTCCGCACTAAAAAAGACGAGCCGGAAGCAAGCACCGCCGACGAATAGATAATCGCGCTGGCTAGCTATTTGAACTCGATGTAATCCACATCGAGTTCAAATTGTCCGGCGACTTTATCATTAGAAATTAGGCCAACACGAATAGTATGGCGCAATGCCTGCTCGGTTAGCCGACCCGCCAAACGCTCTCCCAACCGCACTTCCATAAATTCATCGAACGCAATGGTATCGGTATGCCATTCACCGTCTCGATGCGGTAACACTGCTTTAAAACGCGGTTTGAAATATTCGGCATGTTGATTTAACGTAAGCGCAAATGACTGCCCACTGGCACGATAGCGGATCGTCACCATTTGGAATTTTGACAAATCATAATCTGCGGTCGGGCTACGCAGTGAGGCAAACCCTCCATTATTCTGCAGCGATACCAACCCACTAAATTGCAGGTGATCGGCACTAACAGTAAGTTGCCCCGTCGACTCCCCGCCCATAACCTGATCAAACACCGGACGCCAATCGAGCACACCTTGTTCAGCACCAAAATCGAACCTCATTCGCTTCACCACATCGGCCTATGTTGATACGTTGTATGTCATTGTTAGACACCTTAATTATCTTTACTATACATAGCCACTTGCAGGGCGGTGTCAACCGAACGACGGTTTACCCAAACCAATGCCCACACACGGCTATATAGATGTAGTTAGCCGATCTAATGTTAGTCAACACCATGAAATCAACTCGAGGAGCAACACGATGATCATTGTATGGGGCGCAATTGAAGCCAGCGAACAGAATCTTGCTGAATTGCTAGCACTTAGCTTAGCGCACGTGCGGCGCTCGCGGCTTGAGCCGGGCTGTATTCAGCACAGTGTCCAAATTGACGCGGAGAATCCACATCGCATTGTGTTTTACGAAGAGTGGCAAGATACCGCCGCCTTGCAAACACACTTCGCCGTGCCTGCCTCTAACGACTTTGTACGTCAACTAAGAGCACTATGCCAAACAACGCCAGAGATGAAAATTTACCGCGCCGAGCCAGTCGAGATGTAAGCTAAGGCCGACTAGCGCTCGAATGAATCCAAGCTCACAATAAGTTGCGCGGCATTGCCCTTCCACTTTAACGGCAACACATAAGACAAACGGGCTTGATTCAAATTGTGCTTATCTATTTCACCAATGATCACCTGCGGTGGCGAGATATGAAATTCTGGACCTAATTCGCGGCGCGCATTACCGGCAATGGTATTGGCAACTTCGCCGACTAAGTCCGCTAGATACGTTTCCGTAAACGATGATTCGCCAAGACTTAGTAACACATACTTCAACAGCGATCGCGACGAGGAAAAGAACACAAACCCCGTGGTCTGACCGGTAATCGAAATCATTCCAGTTAAATCAAGCCCAAGGCTCTCGCGATTTCGCACTAGGTATGGCGCACCTAATTGTAATGCTTCTGAATCTTTACTGAGGTGTTCAAAGTAGCGACGCACGCCAGCCAAGAAAAGTTCAATCTGTTGTTGGTCTCGCATTATCGGCGCCCCACTGCGAGCACACGCTCAATCGCACTGCATAACTCATCTTCGGTGAACGGCTTGCACAAAAAACCGTTAGCACCATAGGTTAGTGCATCAATAGCCGTTGCTTTGTCCGACAAGGCAGAGATCACTAAGATATACGCCTGCGGCAACATTTTAACCAGCGACTGAATGCACTCAACACCACCCATATGTGGCATGGTTAAATCCATGGTGATCAAGTCAGGCTGCTCGGCCTGAGCCAGTTTAAGCGCTTGATGGCCATTTTCAGCACGCGATATTTTTTCAAATCGGGTTAGCAAGCCACGATTGATCTTGTTTCGAATAACCAATGAGTCATCCACAATTAGTAGTTTCAATGCGAACTCCGCTAAGCAACCTGTGCCGCGAGCAGACCATTTGTGGACGGCTCGGAGGACCAAGTAAAGGTAAACACAAACTGCGAAAACTCATCCGCTACCGAACGCACCTTCAAACGCGCACCAAGCTCTTTTGACAATTGCCAAACCAGCGGCAAGCCCATTCCTCGCCCCGACAACGAATCGACCACCTCTCGTGTACTAAAGCGGCTACTAAACGCCCACTTTATCAACTCACTATTCGACAAGCTAAGAACAGCCTCCGGCGCAACATCACCTTGTTTGATTAGCTGCTCGCGGATCAACGCATAATCGAAACCACGACCGTCATCTTCAATCACAAAGCGATATCGACCGTGCCCATCATGACTAAGCGCTAAGTCGATACGCCCAGTGGCTGGTTTGCAGACCATCAAACGATCGGGTTTTGCTTCAAGCCCATGCGCAATACTGTTACGAATCAATTGGACCGCGATCGGGTAAAGTTTGTTTTCAAGCTCGATATCGAGAGCTTGATCAAACCCTCGAAAATTCACCAAAACATCTACGTCACGTGGTTTAGCAAACGCTTTCGCCATAGACGTCAAGCCACGCCATCGCTCATTGATCGCGGGCTGATGCACGGTGTCATCATGCCTTGCATCAAGCCGCTCATATTGAATGCCATAATTCTTTAAGCGGGAGCAGAAGTCCTCGATCAACTCGACCTGCTCTACCAACTGCTTAAGCTCAACAGTTAATGGCAGAATGTCTTCGCCAGACAACGGCCGACGGTTCGCAGTCTTAAGTAGCAGCGCCACATTATCTTCAAATAAATGCACACGATCGCCCACCAATTTCAGCCCAATTGCTTGTGCGTCGCCTTTCACCTTATGTGCGGTTTGCATGATCTGCTCTAAACTATGCGGGTCACTATCGTCTTGCTTGCGGTGAGCTTTGAGCACTTGATTAATACTGGAAAATGACTCAAGACTTTGATCGATAAAGCCTTGTAACTCAGCCGCCCGAATCGGCAACACCTGCGAGAACATAGCTAACTCGCCCTGCACTCGGCTTTCACTTTGCTCGGCTTGTTCGCGCAACAAGATTGAGTCGGTTATATCCTGCACCGTCACCAGTAATACCTCGCTGCCGTCGTCTTGCTGCAACGGAGAAAATGTGAAATCCAAATATTTTTCGACTAGTTTTCCATCGGCATGGGTAATCGAGGTTTTAACCCCTTTGAGTGGATTGATGTCGGCGATCAAATCAGGGCTTACGTGATCCTTAAAAAACAATGCAACATAATCCAATGCGTTGCGTGCCATTTTGTCAGACACATAGTGGCGTAAAAACCCGCCGAGGCGTCGACCGGAAATCCGCTCAGTAGCAAATATTTCAGCTACTCGTGAAGAATATTGTTGGCCAATTCGAAACTGCTTATCAACTAAGAATACGCCATCATCAATACTGGCTAAAATTTGTTCCGATTCCTGTTGTTTAAGTTCGAGACGTCGGTCACGCGTTCGCAACTGCTTAAGAAAGTGAAATAGAATCACAAAAAAATTGATCGTCGCTAAACTAATCCCCACTACCTGTGCACGCCGCAACAACGTCGTTTGAGACTCAGCTTGATGACTAAAGTGATCGGTTAACGCGGTCATCAGTTTGAACAGCTCAAGGTTGTGTCGGGCGATAAACTCAGATGCCGGTAAAATCTCTTGATCAGTAATAAGAGTATCAACCATTAATGGCGCTAACACTGCATCAAACCCCGTCCATAGTTGATTAGTTGCTGCGAGGAGTCGCTGCCCTTCACTGCTAACAACGGCATCAATCTGAATTAATTCCCCAGTCTCCGGCGAGCTTGTGGCACCGCCGTTAGTGAGCGCGTCAAGCGTTTCGCCAAACGTTCGATAATGCTCTCGTAATTCCTCCAATCCGGTTTGATACACCCATTGTTGCAGCTTTTGTGACTTGATATACAGCGTCGCTTTCGACATCTGTTGGCTCAAAGTACTCTGGCGTGCCGCCAAATTAATGAGTTCCGTTTGTTGCGCGATTTTTCCTGAGGTATAAAAGTTCAATACCAATACACCTAAGTCAAAAATCAAAAACAGCGCAATCGATACAACAAGAAAACGGTATTTACCGAATAGGTTTAACAACACTACGTACTACCCCTGCCACGGACGTGACGATACCCAAGCCAAAAGACCAATCTTGGGGGGATTCTCGATGCTTTACATGACAAGTGTATGACGGCGCGCAGACAACTCGGAAAATAGCCAGCAACAATCGAAGCGTGGATCCTAATTACTGTCGATTAATCCGTCGCCGCGGGCTGACAACGCCTTGGTTCGCTTTGGAGGCTCGAAAAGGGCAAATATCCAGACCTCCACGGCGCGTATACAGTGCTTGCACCGCAAGCCTGCTTGGCTGGCACACATTCAAAATATCCATATAAATTCGCTCCACACACTGTTCGTGAAACTCATTATGTAAGCGAAACGAAACCAAATAGCGCAATAATGACTCATGATCTATCGGCGCGCCCTGATATTCGATGATAACGCTGGCCCAATCTGGCTGATTGGTAATCAGGCAGTTAGACTTCAATAAATGACTGTGCAGCGTTTCGCTAACCACCGCGTCAGACTCGCGCAACCTCAGCACATTAGGTGCCAATTGGTACGCATCAATATCGATGTCTAATTCATCAATACACTTACCCGGCAACGGCATGGTGACCAGCGTTTGAACATCATCAGGAGCAATCAGCTCGACCGTGACAGGGCCGACCGCGACATTAGCCAGGTCTCGCAGCAGTGCTTCACGTACCGCAGCATGCGATTCAAAGCGTGATTGGTTAAAACTATTTAAATAGAGTTTGAACGATTTCGATTCCACCAAGTTCACGGTACTCGCAGCAAAGCTAAATCGTGCGAGCGCGACAATCGGCTTACCTCGAGGATTCAACCAAGACAGCTCATAGGCGTGCCATACATCTTCGCCAGCAAACGGCTGCTCTTCAACCACACCCAGTTCCTGACGATTCAACTGCCGTGGCACAGCCTGCAGCAAGCTCGGCGTGTACGCAGAGACATAGGCGGTAGCTTGCCCCAGCGTAAGAGCGTTGAGCTCAGGTTTATCGGAATATTGAGTCATCAGTGGCGTCTATTGTGATTGCTGCACTAAGCTATGCTGTCGCCGACTAAACCGGCGCAACAGCTTGCATTAACAGCCCACATAACCACGCACCATAAGTACCTAGCACATAGCCAAACACGGCTAACAACACACCTACTGGCGCCAGTGCCGGATGAAATGCCGCGGCCAACACCGGTGCTGAGGCCGCGCCACCGATATTCGCTTTGCTGCCAATTGCGAGAAAGAAGTACGGTGCGCGAATTAATTTCGCCATCACGACCAGCAATATAATATGGATTAGCATCCAGATACCACCAACCAAAAACAAGCCTGGGTAATCTGCAAGCGTGCGGATATCCATTTTCATACCAATGGTAGCAACCAGAATAAAGATAAACACTGTGCCAATTTTCGATGCCCCAGCTCCTTCATAGCTGCGCACTTTAGTGAACGATAAGATAACGCCAATCGTCGTTGCGATAACAATTAACCAGAAAAACTTTGAAGTAAGGCTGAATTTTTTCAGCCCCGGCGCAGTAGCTTCTAAGTAAGGTGCAATAAGATCGGCACAAAAGTGCGAGAATGCCGTGGCCGCAAACGCAATGCCCAACATCACCATCAAATCGCTAGCACTCGGATTACGCTCAATGCTTTTACCGAAAGCTTCCATTTTGGTTTGGAGGTGAGTAACCGAACTTGAATCAGCTTTAAAGAACTTATCAATCTTGTCCTTCTTACCGATACCGATTAACAACAGCGCCATCCACACTTCAGCCACGATGATGTCAACGGTAATCATGATGCCAAATAAACTGTTGGACGGACTAAACACCTCATACATGGCTGCTTGGTTTGCACCACCGCCAATCCAGCTGCCCGCTACTGTTGTCATGCCACGCCAGACCGCTTCCGGGCCGGCACCGCCAACTAACTCGGGGTTGACCATTGATACCAATAGGATCGCGAGCGGCCCACCAATAATTACCCCAACAGTACCGGTCAAGAACATCACCACCGGTTTGTATCCCAAACGTGCTATTTCTTTGAGATCGACACTCAGCGTTAGGAGAATTAAACACGCCGGTAGTAAATATCGCGAGGCCACAAAATACAGCTGCGAATGCTCACCATCGACAATGCCGAAAGTGTAAAGCAATGACGGTAAAAAGTAGCACAGCAGCAGCATCGGCACGATGCTGTAAAACTTTGTAAGTTTCGAGTTGGCGCTATTCGAGGTCCAAAATACGAAGGCGAGAATAGCCATCAACAGGCCAAATACCACCGCATCGTTGGTGATTAATGCATTAGAAGTTTCCATCGGCGTATCCTATCAGCGCGACTATCGCCGCACAATTTTTATCGTAGTAACAATTAGCGAGGCAAAACAGCGTACATCTCTAGGCGCGAGATGAACGGCGGCGCCAAACAATGAGCGCAGCAGCCATTAGTAGCTGCACTGCGCCGTACAACAAAATCGCCAGAAAAACCTGATCTCCAAGCGAATTGTCAGCACCGACAACAATCGGAAATAACGATGCTTTAAGCAATACAGCCAGATTAATGTTGCGCACAATTAATTCCATTTCTATCGCCGTTTGGTCCGACTCGGAAAAACCTATCAGCTCGCCAACCAACCAAGTCACCAGCGCGATCACGGCAAAAAAGCCCAATAGCAAGAGTGTATTGGATTGTCCAAAAGCGTCTAGATCTAAGCGACCGGCAGACGACGAACCGATCACGATTAGTAGAATCGCTAGTATCGAAGCGCGGATACACCACTTAGATATCCAAGCCGCGTAGTGCGGCAGAGCTTTGAGAATTACCATGCCCATACACAGCGGCAACAACAACGTAAAACCAATTTCTTTTATGATCTGCTCGGTAGGCATACTAAAGCCTGGCGGGAGGTGTTCGGTGACCAGAATCGATAGAATCAACGGCGTGGTGATCAGACAGGCTAGCGTGGTAATACCAGTAATTGAAATCGAAAGCGGCGCGTTACCGCGTGCCATATAAGTGAATATATTAGAAGTCGTACCGCCCGGTATCGAAGCAATAAGCGCAATGCCAACCGCTATTCCCGCCGTCTGTGCACCGGCCTCGATGAACATAAACGCAATCGCCGGCACCAGTAACAACTGCATCAGCGTACCCGAAGTCACTGACTTAGGTTCTCGCAATACATCTTTGAAATCACTAACAGACAACGTTGCGCCCATGCCAAGCATGGCAAACACTAATTGAAACGCAGCCAACCCATATTCATACTTTAAAAACAACTCACCCATTAATCGCCTCTCAGCCCGAATAATCCAAGACACGTTTATACCATTGATCAAGCTTGCGAGTTAATCGTAATCGTCTTGCTAGCTCGCAGACAAATATGGCAAGCCTTGTGTTACAAGTGATACCAAGCTGGGCAAATGAAATTATTTTGAAAGCGCTTAACGTGGCATACGTTATTATTCATTCTGTCGCGCGCACTGCTCAGCCTCATAGGTTCACATGTCCACACTGTTACCGTTAGTCTCCAGCCCATTCTACAGTTATGAGTTCCCAACGCGGCATCGATTTCCAATGCAAAAGTTTCGCTATCTAGTCGAACATCTAAAGCAACAAAAAATCCTTAGTAGCCACAACTTATACCGACCTGGCAGAGCACGACTAGACGTGTTACAGCAGGCGCATAGCGAGCAATACTTAAATGACTTTATCCACGGCAACTTGTGCGACAAGCAACTTCGGCGTTTGGGGCTACCGTGGTCACCAGGCTTGGTGACACGCACGTTGATCTCACCAAACGGCACGTTGCTAACTGCACAGCTTGCCTTACGCCACGGAATTGCCTGTCACCTTGCCGGCGGCACACACCATGCCCACCGAGACTTCGGCTCAGGGTATTGTGTATTGAACGACCTTGCAGTTGCCGCCTTAACATTAGTCGCGCAGAAAAAAGTCCAACGAGTGCTAATCTTTGATTGTGATGTCCACCAAGGCGACGGCACGGCTAGCATCTTGCAAAACACGCCAGAAGTCACAACGTGCTCGATCCATTGCGAGAAGAATTTCCCTGCACGCAAACAAGTGAGCGACATAGATGTGGGTCTGCTACCTGAGGTATCTGACGATGCGTATATGCAAGCGGTTTGCGACACCCTGTTGCTAGCCATATCGCAAACTCAACCTGACTTGATTTTATACGATGCGGGGGTCGATATATTTTGTGATGACCCACTCGGCTTGCTGAACGTTAGCGAGTTAGGCATTCGTCGCAGAGATGCATTTGTATTGCAGACCGCGATGGCCGCCAACATTCCCATCGCCACGGTTATTGGTGGCGGCTATGATGACGACGAAGTCGCACTCGCTCGACGCCATGCCATTGTCGTCGAAGAAGCCCATCGTTTGCGCTCAAGCTAAGCAGATTGAGGCTAAGATAGCGCCTACCGCTTGGATAGTTTGATCAAAACTAAGTACCACTGCGTATCAATCTAGTCTTCATCGCCATAAACAAATAAGTACCAAAGTAGAAAAACCGTCGCCAACCTAGGGGCTTGCCATCGATTCGATATTCTCGCAAAAGCATGTGGATTTTCTGAGCCATCTTGAGCTTTGACGCAGAGAGCGAATCCGAGCGACGTCGATAGTAGACCAATCGGTTGGTAAGAATAGCGCTTGAAAAGGAAGTTTGTTGATGCAAATACAACCACATTAAGTAATCTTCGATTGCACTATAACGTGGCGCCTCATTGAATCTAAGCTCCCCAATATCGCTGGTTCGCATCAATGCACTTGATGTTGTTACATTATTCTTCCTCAGCAAGCGCGCATGCGAATTCCACTCAACAGTCAATGCGCTAACGTGAGGCGGCATTTGAACAGCAAAAGTACCTACGAACGCCTGATGCTCAGTTGAAACAAACGAGAGCCCGTGTTTATGTAATACCGCTAGCTGCAGCAATAATTTATCAGGATGCCAGATATCGTCGGCATCAAGGAACGCCAAATACTCTCCTTTTGCATGCCTCATACCTAAATTTCTAGGCGCGGCTGGCCCACCTGAATTTGATGTCATCGCTAGCACCAGCACTCGTGTGTCGCGCGCAGCAAATGCTCGAATGATATCCGCGGTTTGGTCATTGGACCCGTCATCAATCACGATAAGTTCAAGGTTAGCATGAGTTTGAGTTAACACCGACTCCAACGACTCTGCGATATGAGCCGCCGCGTTCCAAGCTGGAACAATCACACTAACTAGATCATTATTCATAATGTTTTTGGCCGTATGACCATAGTATTAGAACCATGTTTTCGAGCCAATCAATAAACCACAAAACCTTAATGTCGAAAGAGTATCATTGAAATTAATATTTGACAGAATTCATCGCTCAAATCAACTTTGATCAAACTGCACACTCCAATTATGAAAAAAATTCTAGTCGTTGTTTCTCTGTTGTTAGCCGTTTCAGCCTGCACACAGGAAACTCAAAACAAATTCGGCCGCGCGATCCAAAACTGGACTGGCACAGACGGCGTGCTCGAGATATATGCTGGCGAGCGACTCGTGCGTCGATTTATGGAAATTGACAAACTATCTACCGCTATTTCGACCAAAGGTGAGAGCCCGCGCCCCTATCGATTTGGATACGGCGTGTTAGACGCCAACCTTAACGGCAAGGTCGATAACGGCGAAGGGAAAGTCTATTTCGAGTTCAGCGATTACTCAACGTCTTATGTGTTTTTCGAAAAGCCCAAAAACTCAGCGCTCTGAAATACCCCCGCACGCGGACCAAATCCAAATAAATTCATTAGAGTGCTCGCACACGGTGGTCAATTGAAACGGAGTTGACTATCATATACGGCCTTTTATTCGACCCTCCTGTCGAGAGCGACCATTCACCATGGCCAAAGTACACATTATCATGGGCTCACAGTCTGACTGGCCTACTATGCAATTTGCCACTAAGCCGCTAGACGACTTGGGCGTTGAATACGAGACTAGCGTGGTGTCAGCTCACCGAACACCTGACCGCTTAGTCGAGTTCGCTAAATCTGCCGAAGACAATGGCATTGAGGTGATTATCGCCGGTGCTGGCGGAGCCGCACATTTGCCCGGAATGGCGGCAGCAATGACGTGGATTCCAGTAGTTGCGGTACCGGTTAAGTCGGCGAGCCTAAATGGCCTTGATAGCCTATTATCCATTGTGCAAATGCCCAAAGGCGTGGCCGTAGCGACGCAAGCAATTGGTAATTCCGGCGCATTTAATGCCGGTCTTATGGCAGCACAAATCCTAGCCGTGTCGGATACCGAGCTACGCAACAAGTTGAAAGATTGGCGTCTAGCGCAAACTGAATCAGTCCCCACCGCAGTCGAGTAATTATGTCAGTTGTTATTCTTGGGAGCGGCCAGCTCGCCAAAATGTTGGCAGAAGCGGGCACTAAACTGAATTTGCCGAGCGTTTTCGTAATTACGCCAGAAATATCTACCGACCCAGTAGCAGGTCTCGGCGAGGTCCTCAGACATGAGTCTTCGGCGGACGCCGCGACCCTTTTAGCCGAACTGGATAGCGTCGATGCAGTAACCGTTGAAACCGAGAACACCAGCAGCGAGCTACTTGCCCTACTCAGTACAAATTACCCGGTTCGCCCTAATACAGCCAGTGTAGTGGCTTGTCAAAATCGTGAGAACGAGCGGCAACTACTTGACGATTTAGCGATTCCCACCGCACCACATCAAGTTGCGCGCAACAACGATGAATTCGTCGCGGCAGTAGCTTCGATTGGATTTCCTCTGGTAATTAAAACTCTAACAGAAGGGTATGACGGCAGAGGCCAATGGGTTATTGATGATGCCGAGCAGTGGCGAGACTTCAATAAAGCCAGCGTGACGCTACCGGTTCTGGTTGAGGAAAAAATTCATTTCGCCCGCGAAGTATCACTCGTCGGCGTTCGCAGCATTGATGGCAGCATGCAATTTTACCCGCTAGCCGAAAATGTTCACGTAGGTGGCATCTTAATCGCGTCATTCGCACCAGCGTCAAACGTGTCCGAAGCATTACAGCAGCAGGCACATGACAATTTGTCAAAAATCATGACTCACCTCGACTATGTTGGAGTGATGGCAATGGAATGTTTTGAAACCGAGCAAGGCTTGCTGGTTAATGAGCTAGCGCCACGGGTACACAACAGCGGCCACTGGACGCTCGACAGCAATGTCACCAGCCAATTCGAGAACCACATGCGTGCAATCACGGGGCTACCATTAGGCACTACCGACGCCGATGGCCCGACGCTGATGTTGAATATTCTAGGAGAAATCCCTGACGGTGTGCGCGACGAGAAGTGTCAATTCCAACTTTATGACTATCAAAAAACCGCGCGCGCCGGGCGCAAGGTCGGTCATTTAAACCTGCGCTACGCAAACGCAGCCGCGCTATTAAATGCCCTACAACAACTCGAAACTGTTTGGAAAAACCCATTTATCCAACAGCTGATCGCCCAATTAGAAGACTAACGGTCAAGGATTCATAGGCTTACGCGTCGACGCAAATTGGCGCGCCACTTATGACTTAAACACAGGATCAAAAATAGTGGCTTTCATCGCCACTGAATTAGCGTAAAATCACGCCCCAATAGATTGTTTGTTTAGCCATAAGAAGTGTAGGGGAATACTCGAGCCATAGCGCTTGCGATGCCTGATTTGTGATCGCCAAATAACAACTAGATAGCAGTCAAAACGCTAGCAAGCTTTGATTTTGGTGGCAAGCTAGCCGCTGACGATGAAATGACGCCCGCAGGATGTTGACGTCAAATTAGGGTCATATAAACGGATGTATCATAAATAAAGAAGAGACAAACCTATGAATACGAAATTAGTACTGATTTTATTATCAGCAAGCTTATTAACGATCTCATCCCAATCATGGTCTCAAGATTTTGATTTATCGACAATTCTAGAGCGATTGGAAAAATTAGAAAATGAGAACAAAGAGCTGCGCGAGAAATATCAAGCATTAGCAGCGAGCGTTAATCAAGTTGCACAAGCATCAAACAGTATGGCGTCCGCTAGCACCACTAAGAGCTCAGCCGATGGCGTTATTCAATTTAACTCGGAGTACGGCTACCAGTTGCTTGACCCGTTGGTAAATATCAATCGCAAGCAATTGGGCGTATTGAATGCCAAGCAAGATGGCACGCTAGGCAAAAACGTTGTTAACCTCCAAGGAGCCGTGACCGCGATTGCTGACTATCAAAGCACCAATGAGCCCAACCTATTTGGTTACTTGATGCGCCATCCAACAAGTAATAATCAACGTGGCACAACGGTATCCGAAGCGACAATTCATTCAGCACAACTTGGCTTTACTGCCACGGCTGGTGATTGGATAACCGCAAATGCCGAATTCTTGTTTGATCCGGAACAAAGCTTTGGCGCCGGCACCAATACCTCGCTGACGCGAAATCAAGTTCAAGTACGTCGTGCCTATGTGCTATTCGGCAACTTAGATGAATCACCGCTGTATGCGAGCTTAGGGAAAATGGCGGTGCCTTTCGGTTTGACCGACACCGTAAACCCATTTACCAACTCGACAGTTTGGCATGCGTTTGGTGGGTTGGCTAACGGTGCCACATTTGGCTACACCAAAGATGGCCTGAATGTATCAGCTATGGCAATCCAAGGTGGTGCGCAATTCCGTTCTGCCAACACTCCAGTGGAAGGTACATCGGTTCCCAGTAAACTTAATAACTACGCGGTTAACGCCAGTTACGAGTTTGGCTCAGAGTCAGATCAATCGCTATTAATTGGCGCGTCATATCAACGTGGTACCGCTTATTGTCAAGGCTTCCCAATTACTCACTTCTCTCAATGTGAAGAACCAAACGGTGCTTACGACGTGTACGCGAAGTGGCAATCAGACAATTGGACGGTCAAAACTGAATTTGCTAAAACTACTGACGAGTGGCCTGGCACATTCAATCCAACTATTCCTCAATTTGCCGCGAGCAAGGTATCAAGCATGGATTTTGGCGTGCAATACCGCGACGAGTTGTTCGGTAAGCCTGCGGCCTATTCGTTTGAGTTCAGCAACTTCGAAGCCGGCCCAGCTGGCGCCGAGTGGGAACGTCAGAATCAATGGGTTCTCGGCCTAGCGATGCATTACGCGCCAAATATTAAGTTATTCAGTGAGCTGATCAAAGTAGAAGGTTATGCGCCATTGAACTTCCTAAGTGGTGGACATATTCCTGATCGCCCTGACATTCCGGTCAGCGACGCTTCAGCCGATTCAGAAATCTTAATGCTTGGGGTAAACGCAGCATTCTAGAATATTTGACGGGGAGCTTGGTTGACATAAACAGCCAAGCTCCCTACTCTGGCGGCCCTTAACTCAAGGAATGAGTATTAATTAGCACACACGCTCTGTCTTACCTCTCGCAGCTTGGTCTATAGCTGCATGCCAGAGACTATTTGCGAGCGCCTAGCAGCCCCACCGTATAGCCTTCTGCACGTAATCGTTTAGTCGCTCTCGCATTAATCCGCAGCATCACAAACAAATTGATCAGTGGCACAAACAGCAAAATAAACAGTAATATCTTAATCACGATATGGCTGTCTAGAACCGATAAAACTCGGAACAACCCAATGATCGACATCAGCAAGCAGCCGAGCAGCAGCAATGGCCCCAATAAGCCGATAAAAGCTTGCGCAAAGAGCACCACAAAATACAGCAGCATGGCATAAATAATCAGCTTCTGTCCTTGCGCCAAACGCTCAGTCTGCGCTTGTTGCTCCTCGCTTTGATTATTCGCAACAATGTCTGAACTTGGGGCTTTATACGGGTTACCGATAGGCATTAAAAATTCCATTTGGCGGTTTAAGGTCACCGAGATGCTGACTAAAGCTCCGATGATAATAAGCGATACAAACCAGTGCACGGCAGCAGCGCCGCTTCTTTCTAGTCGCCCAAGTATAGCAAAGAATCCGTTAAGCAGACCTTGGCGGTAGGTGGCAGCCAACACAAGTTCTGTTACTCTATCCACACAACTAGTTCAGTAAATTCCAACGAGTGAGTCCCAATCAATGAGTAATCAGCCATCGGATGCCGCAAAAATTCCCCGTCAACAAGACAATTACACGCCTGAATCCATTGCTGAACGACAAGCGTTTTTACTCAAGCAAACCGGTGTAACGCTCAAGCACGTTGCTCATTCATCAGTGGATCCAGCCACCTTAGCCGGCAACATAGAAAACCCAATTGGCATGGCACAAGTTCCAATTGGACTCGCCGGACCAATATTGATAAATGGCGAACATGCGGCTGGACACTTTTATGTACCGATGGCCACCACCGAAGGCACCTTAGTCGCAAGCTATAGTCGTGGTATGCGAGTTTTGTCGGAGATCGGCGGCGTCACGACCACGGTCGTCGAGCGGTATATGCAACGCGCACCGGTATTTCATTTTGAGAACGCGCGAGAAGCAAAGGAGTTTGGCGCCTGGTTCGATGCTCACTTAGCGGATATTCGCACTGCCGCGGAGGCTACCACCTCAGTGGGGAAGTTGTCACATGTTGAACAGTATGGCGTGTCTCGCATGCGCTTCCTTCGATTCAACTACACCACCGGCGATGCGGCAGGTCAGAATATGTGTGGCAAGGCGACCTTAGCGGCCTGCACCTGGATCCAAAAAAATTATCCACACAAATCACGCTACACGCTATCAGGAGCTATCGACACCGACAAAAAGCACTCACACATTAATACTCTGCATTCTCGTGGCGCACGAGTAGTGGCGGAAGTGGTATTACCCAAAGAAGTGATGCAACGCGTTATGCGCGTTGACACCAAAGCACTGTTCGCTGCACGCCAGGTATCCAACGTCGGTGGCATGTTGGCGGGTACGACGAATAATGGCTTGCATGCCGCCAATGGCTTGGCTGCGATATTTATCGCCACTGGCCAAGATGCCGCCAATATTGCCGAATCACAAGCGGGCATCGTGTATGTGGATTTGCTCGACAATGGCGATTTATATTGGTCAATCACCTTACCCTCGGTGATTGTCGCCAGTTACGGAGGCGGTACTGGGCTCGGTTCACAACGCGAATGCTTAGAAATTATGGACTGCTACGGCGACGGCAAGGCCTTAAAATTGGCCGAGATCTGTGCCGCCACGGTGTTAGCTGGTGAATTGTCATTAGCCAGTGCTGTGCTTGCCGGCGACTGGGTCGAAAGTCACGATCGACTGGGTCGCAATCGGCCTTAATGGCGCATTATTAACCTAATTCTACGAACATATGGCTAATAACAGTAACTCTAACCAGTACCTAGAGCCTAGCTTGCTGCCCAGTGAATGGCTGCAAAACTGTCGCGCAAGGCTTTTGACCACGAGTCTGACAGCGCACTAAACTCTGGGTCTCCCGCTTCAATTCGCTGATATTGTGAGACTTGGTATTCACCGTCGCGAATCATCGCTAAGTCTAGTGGCATACCGACTGACAAATTCGAGCGCAAAGTACTATCCATCGACAATAATGCGGCCTTGCGCGCATCTTTCAAACTAGTTGATTTTCGGATTACTCGATCAAGAATCGGCTTGCCGTACTTGTGCTCACCGATTTGCAGATAAGGGGTATCGTGAGTCGCCTCAATATAGTTACCCTCAGGGTAAACTAAAAACATTCGGGCTTCGCCTCCGGCACGTTGGCCAGCCACAATAAATGATGCCGACGCCGCTTGGTTCATTCGATTCATTTTCTCGCTGATTTCGAGCGTTACGTCGGACAACATATTGCCAATAATGTCGACCGCAGCTAATAGGGTGGGAGCCAACATAAACGACGTTTCGGGCGTGGCATCAGGGTGCTCGATAGCTTCCGACAGCTTCGCGATTACCGTTTGCGTAGTCGATAGACTGCCCGCCGTCAGAATAACAATGACGCGCTCGCCGGGTTCCTCAAAAGTAAACATCTTTTGGTACGTGGCAATATTATCTAACCCAGCATTGGTGCGTGTATCACTTAACAACACCATGCCCTCATCAACCATTAGCCCAACACAATAGGTCATAGCAAAAACTACTTTAGTACGTAATAAAACACGCAGATTAAGGCAAGCGAGACCAGAAAGGAAGCTATTGTTGCGCGTTTACGATATTAACGTCTGTGTGCATGGTTTCTTCACCAACACCACGTGAAATACCACGAATTAATGCCGCATCCTGCGCATCTAAGCCTGACCCAACCCGCACGTAACGCGCATCTGGACAGCAATCGTTAGTCGCATCAAAGCCAACCCAGCCTAAGCCTTCAATCAGCAGCTCGGCCCACGCATGACTCGCATCATGCTGCTCGCCACTTGCGTCCATATGCAGATAGCCGGTGGTGTAACGTGCCGGAATACGATTTAGCCGGGCAGCGGCAATTAAACAGTGAGCAAAGTCTTGGCAAACACCCGTGCCCTGTTCTAGCGCTTGACTCGCGGTATAGGAACTATCGGTCGCGCCGGGAATATACTTAAACGCACCACTGACCTCACTCATGATGCCGTGCGCTACGTCCAACTGGTTTTCACCGCTCAAGTCTAGTGCGCGTTTCGCCAATTCAGCAATTCGGTCATCGGGCCGAGTAAGCTCAGTGTCGCGCAGGTACACCAATGGCGACACACGTTCATTGCGAAGTTTGATTAGTCCGTTAGTGTCGCTTGTTTCGATTTCCCCAGTAACACGAATTTCGACATCTCGTTCTAAATTTTCAACACACATGGTACGTATTTGATCACCGCCGCCATCTAAAAAATAGCTACCAAATAGAGCATCTTCGCAGTGTACCTCCCAATTAATGATTTTTTGCGAATCACACGCGGCAGGCCACAGACGGTGGCTTTGAATAATCATTCGCTGCGGTTCCGAATAGCGGTATGAGGTAGTATGGTTGATCAACATTCTCATTAGCGTTCACCAAATAGAAATGACTCACCAATCCGTTCGGCTAAGTGATTGTTTTCTTGAACAAATTGCATAAGGTACTCATGCAAACCATTGGCGATAATCTTATTCACACTAATCGTCCTGAGTTCATCCAGCATGCGCATAGCATGGGTCTGCGCCGGAGTATATTTGCCGTAGCTCGAACATAGCTGCTCAAGGTGTAAGGTTATTTTCTCAATGCAGTAGCACAACGAGCGCGGGCATGATCGATTCAAAATCAAAAAATCGGCGATTCGATCCGGAGAGTACTCACCACCATAGGCCCAATGAAACGAGCGATAAGCTCCCAGAGAACGCAGCAATGTCGACCACTGGTAATTATCAATACTGCCACCGAGCATATCAATGGTTGGCAACAACACGTGGTACTTAATGTCGATAGAGCGCGCGGTGTTATCGGCACGTTCGACATAATAACCCAGATTAAAAAAACTATATCCGTCAGTCTGCAACTGCGTGTTGATAAACGCGCCACGCACCATAGAGGCTTGTCGTTTTACCCAGTCACAAATAGTTGGGAGGTCGACGCGGTTTTCAACAGAGTCATCGAAGTCTTTAAACTCCAAGTATGCTTGATTGAAAGCTAACCATGTATCACGTGTGATCGCCGTTCTAACTTGTCGCGCATTGTCGCGTGCCATTCTCAGGCAGCTTCGAATGCTGCTGAAATTACTATTGTCGTAGACAAGGAAACTCTCAACATTTTCTTCGCTGATTTCGGAGTAACTTTCCTGAAATTGTTGCAGCGTGCTCGTGGCTGTCAAAATAGACTTCCACTCTGACGTATAACCACCGTTTTTGGCTGGCATCATCGACATGCGATACCCCACCTCTAAGTTACGCGCCATGGTATCGGCACGCTCCATATAGCGTGACGCCCAGAAAAGTGATTCTGCGTTACGGCTTAACATAGTCTATTCCTAAATATTATTTTTGGTTGCTTACTGTCGATACCTACAGACAAATCTAGTTCGACAATACCCATGTATCTTTAACACCACCGCCTTGCGACGAATTCACCACCAACGAACCTTCCCGCATCGCTACCCGAGTCAAGCCGCCAGGGCAAAGTTCGATCGATTCTCCAACTAAACAGTACGGACGCAAATCCACGTGGCGTGGTGCTAACTCTTGCTCAACATAAGTTGGTGTAGTCGACAGCGCCAAGGTTGGTTGAGCAATAAAATCTTCTGGGTCGGCTAAGATACGCAAGCGATACTGCTCAATTTCGGCTTTAGTGGAGGCTGGACCGACCAGCATTCCATATCCACCGGAACCATGCACCTCTTTAACAACCAGATCGGCGAGGTTATCTAACACGTATTTCAAGTCGTCAGCTTCAGAACAGCGCCAAGTTTGCACATTATTCAGAATTGGTTCCTCTCCTAAATAAAAGCGAATCATTTCAGGCACATAGGTATACACCGCTTTATCATCAGCCACACCAGCACCGGGTGCAGAGCATATTTGGACACCGCCAGCGCGATAAGCGTTCATCAAGCCAGGGACACCCAGCAGCGAATCTGCACGAAAACACAACGGATCAATAAACGCATCATCGATCCGGCGATAGATCACATCCACCCGCCGTGGCCCGCGGGTCGTTCGCATAAAAACAAAATCACCTTTTATAAAAAGATCACGCCCCTCGACTAGCTCAACCCCCATTTGATCAGCCAAAAAAGAATGTTCGAAATAGGCTGAGTTTGCAGCGCCCGGCGTCAGTACCACCACGGTTGGCTCATTATCACATTTTTCCGGCGCCACCGACTTGAGTGTCTTGCGTAATAAACCGGGATAATTATCGACCGGCATAATTCGGTTAGTACGAAACAACTGCGGAAACAAGCGCATCATAATTTCGCGATTTTCGAGCATATAAGACACGCCGGAAGGAGTCCGGCAATTGTCTTCAAGCACGTAAAATTCGTCGGCTCCAGTACGAACTAAGTCGACACCGATAATATGCGAGAACACTTTTTGGGAAGGCGAAAACCCCACAACAGACGGTTCATAAGCATCATTTTGATAAACCAGTTTGCCGGGCATACGACCCGATAATATTATTTCACCGCGATGATATACATCCCATAAAAAGGCGTTGAGTGCCCGAGCTCGCTGTTTAACACCACGCTCCAATTTTTCCCATTCAGTTGCGGTAAAAACTCTGGGCATAATGTCGAATGGAATAAGTCGCTCACTATCTCCGCCCTCACCATATACCGCAAACGTTATACCAATCTGCCGAAATAGTGCTTCGGCTTGTCGATGCTTCTGATGAATTAGATTAGGATCAGTCTGCTCGATCCACTTCATTACTTCTTTGTAGGGCTCTCGTACATGACCGCCCGAGGTCATTTCATTAAATGACACGTATTATCAACCTAGTTAGTCGTAACTTTATAAGGGGAAATCCAACTCCACTGCTGGACGGTGACTAGCTAGCAGCTTCAGATCTTTGGCGATTTTCGTCGCTCATTGCTACCAGCCTCTTCAATAATGACATAAACCGAGCCTCAATTGCGTGAAAATATAGCGAATTAAAACCGCTCAAATCTCTCTCAACCAACTCTCTAGCTTGTCTAAATCGGGCATACGAATCGACCGATACCCTAATTCAATTAAACCTTCACGTTGCAAACCTTGCAGCGCCTTGCCTAGTGAAACACGCGACACACCAATAGTGTACGCGAGCTCGTCTTGTCGACAAATCAGCTCATTCGGATTATTCGAGGTCTGTGACATTGCCAATAAAATACGCGCGGTCCGTTGCGGAATCGGCAACCGGCGAATCGCATCAAGCATCTCAAGCAGAATATGTGATCGCAACAAGGTAGTTTTCAACAGCGCGCGTGAGATCTCCGGCTCTGCCTCATAAAGACGCATAAATACCGCGCCACCAAGCTGATGCACTTGGCAGTCTCTGCCAGCGTACACATCATGGGTTCTCGGTAATTCGGTAAACAAGGTAAATTCACCAAAGCATTCGCCGGGTCCCAAGATAGTCGTCATCACGAACTTACCGTCATCGCCGTAAATTCCCACATGCACAGATCCTGATGCCACTATTGACAGGCCTGGAGGTTTCGCACCGCGGCTATGTATCAACTGACCGTCGCTATAGCGCATCAGACGAGCCTTTGATACCAACTGTTCAGTAGTCGCATCGGACAACAGCGCCATGAAATTAGGTGTATTAACCCGTAATAAATCCATAGATATACCCAGAATGCTAAATACTTAGCATTCTATCGCAATACTCGGTGCTAATCTGCTCAAGCGCTAACCCAATAAGGCATAGAGAATTGAAATGAAACTAGAACTAATAGTAATTTTGGCCATTCTGCTCGGATTTGTCGTGCTCGAGATTTTGTTTACTCAATTCTTCAATAAGCCAGGTCAAACGCGCTCCGACGGATTAGTCGAGTCCATTAGCACCGCCATCCTAACGCTGTTTACCCAACCTTTTGCAATCGCCGGCGGCCTAGGAATTGCCGCGCTAGTGGCACCAGACTTTCAAGGAGCACTCGAAGACTGGCCATTTTGGGCTGTGTTTGCGCTGTTTTTAATTTTCGATGACCTAACTCAATATTGGTGGCATCGGCTTTCGCACTCGATTCCATGGCTATATAACTTACATCGCCCACATCACAACGCGCCATACTTATCAATTCGTGTCGTGTACCGAAATAATCTATTTTATTATCTATTGATGCCCGGGCTATGGCTTTCCGGCGCGCTCATTTACTTCGGTGGTGGATGGGTCTATGCAGTCTATATCGTGTTGAAGATGACGGTGATCTTTGGTGCACACAGCGACGTTCGCTGGGATGCACCACTATATCGAATCAAATGGCTGTCACCACTCATGTGGGTTGTCGAGCGAACCATCTCTACGCCAGCAACACATAGCGCACACCACGGCAAACATGCCAGCGACGGCATCACCAACTACAAAGGAAACTATGGGAATTTGTTGTTCTTTTGGGACGTGTTATTCGGCACCGCAAAAATCACACGCCGCTATCCTGAGCAGATGGGAGTCGAAAATCTACCGGAGACATCAACGGCTGAACAACTGTTTTGGCCACTGATTCGAACCAAACCGGTAGAACAGATTTACCGTGCAGAGACCACTTCGCCCGAGACAACTGCTCACCAGACACCAACTTAGCGGTAGAAACCTTGACCATTTAAGCACGCTATAACTAAGGCTGACAGTCAGTTTATTGCCCTTTGCGGACATTCAGCGTTAGCTGGACAGGCGATGAAAAACTGAATTTCCCTCGTCCATGATATGGAACTTTTGTCGGGGAGGAAGTTAAAGTCTTCGAATGAAAAACAACCTGATTACTATTGGAAGTGTGTCTTAAACAGACACTCGACGCAGAGTAAAAAGCTTGGCCCCTCCTGCTTTCTCGCTTCACTAGTTAACATCTTCAAGGTAGGAGGAGTAACCAGAAATTAGTTCCGCGCAACTACAACTCTCAGTCAGTATATTTCCTTCAACTGTGTTTAAACGATTAGCCAGGACCTTCACATACTGGTCGCGGTTTGGCTCAGATATTCCTTTGACAGTCGCTATGCATTTGAAAGACCCTCTACGAGTGTATTGCTGATTGAAAGGCGCAATCAAATCGAGATTCAATGGAATGAAGCCAAAGCCGAGGAATACTAGCCGTTCACACTGCTGGACTTGTGATTGGATGGAGTTGACAGTTCCCTCAACCAATTTCTCAGCTTCTGTAAATGTCAGGATGTTTTCCGAGAGCTCGATATATTTGTCCTCAGAACCGGGTTGACCGCCAAACTCAACGTCGGGTCCACCCTTTCCCTTGACTTGCCAGCCGAGGGTGCCTAATCTGCCATAAGGATGCTCCAAGTTCAGATTAGACATTATTTCAAAAATATCGTCATCGTCAAGCACCGGGTAGTACACTTTAAGCGCTCGTTCTAGAAAATGCTCAATGCAGCGATCGTAATTGAAAATTATGAACGAGTACTTTTTAAATCTTTCCTTAAGGTCCGAGGCCTTACATTTGTCGGTCATTAGTTGGAATAGTGCTGGATACCAACTGTTTTCATATCTTTTGCGCCCAATCCACTGCGTGGAATCAGCGGGTCTACGATCTGGGTCGATCCATAAATCTGATTTCCGCTCCGCCTCCAATATGCTGGACACAATTGCAAGTTTTCCGATCTGTACTATCTGAGGGTCACTGGAATGATCATGTAAGTAGTTGTCTATCGATCTCGCTAAGGGCAACCCTCGCGCCATCTGATTAGCTTTTTTCTGGAATTCTCCAAAAATGTGGTTTTTGTCATTTGTCTTATTTGCAATCCTATTGAAGATTGCCCTTAGATTTTCATCGGTGGTTCCCTGAGCATTTCCGTCGCGATCAAGTTTTAGTTTATGTGTAATCAAGGTTTTCAGATCGAATCCTAAGGGCAGCCCGACTTCTGAGCTGGCTCCTGCGCCGACAACAAACACGGTTTTTCCAGACATCCCTTTTCCCCTAGCCTTTAGCGTTCAATAGACGACTCGTCCAAAAAAACGGCCGCAATGCGTCCATGATGTGGCATGGAGAAGCAGCCTGTCAACCACGCGAGACACTAGAAACGAAAACGAGCCACATCTTCATATCAATCTCAATGCCCGCTTAGAGTATCGAACTGCCAATTAGCCAAATCAAGGGACAAAGGTCGCATGCTTGCTCATTTGAGACATTTACAACCACCGATCAAGCAGCGGGTTAAGGCGAGAAATCAAATAACTCGGAGTTCATCATTCCTGAATTTGGTCACGATTTTTCTCAGCACTATCTACTATTTCCAACCAATCAGGAGAACGAATGTACTTTTGGACATTACTAACAAAGTCTCTTTTCTGTTTTACTATTTCTTTATCCAAGCCCTTATTTTTATTGCAATCTAGATAGTCTAGTTTTTTGCCAATCAATGAAATCCGAACCAATGGATCAAGCACTTTGTGACGGAATCCACGAAATGCCTCTTCCTTTTCTTGACCGTGAGGAATAGAAGTATCGTTGTTGAAAAAACAGCGTCCAGAATCTATGTCTGTAGAAATTCTAGCAACGCAAAATACTTGTCTTGTTCTGTAGTTAATATCTGTTCGAGCCGGATCAAGTTTCGATAGCGCGATTAACTCATCTGTATTTCGGATTACAGATACGGTCCATTCCCTAACTTCCCGTTGGTATTCAAGAACCAATTGCGCTTTTTGAACTGCTAAACTTTCGTTCGCGATAGTATCCGCTGCACTGGAAGAATGCTCAGCGGCAACCCTAGCGGCTCGTGCAGAAAAGTACGCTAACAATCCAATTAGAGCGGTAATTATGGCAGTTACTATTTCCATTAGATTTCTCCAAACTCAGTCAGGTACTGGCTTACTAGGCTCCTTTTGCTCACCCTCAATTTCAGCCAAATGGACAGTAGTGTAATGCACTGTGCTTTTATACTCACTGCTGTAACCGATCCAGTGTCCCTTATGACTTACTTTACCACCGAACAACCCTTGGTCTGATTCTAACGAGACATAATCTGCGTTCTGCGGAACTACAATTGGCTTACTATCAGCCAGCCTGAGAGATTTTTTAAAATCAGGAGAATAGTACTCAATTAAATATACGATAGCGTCCAAAATAATTTCCCCCGTAGTTCAAAATAGACGGTCGCCCAATACACTAATAGTGCGATTCAATCTTGATTTCTCTCACTTCGCAAACGACTGTTATGAGTATTTAAGACCCAGTCGATTATGTCAATGCGAATGGGGCAAAGTTGCCCTTTTCAGCCGTTCGAATAAAACCAACATTCAGCTAAAACTAATCGCTAATGCTTGAATTATCGTACTTTTTACGCAATCGGTTAATTCTAGCCATGAGCTCTGGAGTTGGCTTAGAGTCATACATGTTCGAAAGTGCGATAACCGCATCTCTATTACGACCTAGTTTTTCGTAAACTGCGGCTTGAATCGAAAAAACTTGTCGTTCCGCATCTTCTACATCTTTCGTATTTACTTGGAGTGAAACCGCCTTTGCATTTTCAGCCTCGGCCAGTGCCTCTTGATAGTTCTCTTGTAAATACTCACAGTAGGCAAGAAAGATAACACTCTTCCAAACTGGCTTTGACTTTTGCTCAAAAGTTAGTTTTCGTCCGTATTCACATGCTAACTTCGGCTTGTCTAATACTAAGTAGTTACCAGCTATAAGCCGCAAGGCCATACTATAAATTTGGCCGTTTCCTAAACTATCTTTTAGCGACAAAATTTCTTTATAAGCATTGATGCCTAAATCGTATTCCTCGATTTGATCATACCGTTGCCCCACCTCTATTAGAAACATCCCTTTAACGTATCCGGCTATATTGTCATCACTTTTAATATCTAAAATAGTATTAAATACCTTTTCATTATCGCCTTCATCAATCGCCGCAAAAACTAAATCAAGTTGAGATCGATATGGGCTTAAAGGTGATGGCGAGGCTAGTGCTATTTCAAAGCTAACCAATGTGAGTAATGCAATGTAAGCGACAAAAAGATATTTTTTTAGGTTTATATTCAATCTCAAAATCCGATTTGTGAATGGCAGAAATGAGTATTTAAGACTCATTCAATTATGTCAATACGAGCGGGTGAAAGTTGCCCAAAGCGTGCTCTCAGCGAATTCGCCTCCCAGCGTAGCAGCTGATAATTTTCACTAACCCTTTGAATTCGGCGAGACAAAAGGAAAAGGTAAAAACTCTCTCCAGCATATCTGGGCAGTACGTGCTGGAGTTTAAATCCAGCCCATCTCGCGAAGTAACGCAACTTTAGAACGGGCAACCGGCACGCACTCACCCGAGACTAGTTGGATTACATAGTCACGCTCCTGCTTTGTTACACTAGACACTGCAGCGCGCGCAACCCACCAAGAACGATGCACTTGGATTCCATCGAGACCCTTCAATTGAGCAACTTGCTCACGGAATTTGCCACGTCGAATCTTAGTTCCTTCTGCAGTGGTGAGCAGGATGTAATGTTCTTGCGCCTGCACCGTTAGTATTTCTGAGGCTGGTCTATTCGCGGCGATGTTCTTAGAGTGGTTTTGCTGGGAACTAACGAATCGATCTAGTAACAGAGCACCGCCGCCAAGAATAAAGACTGGCGCTATCAAAAAGAGGACGAACTCAAAATATGGATCGTGGCTTTTCGGGAGTAATGGTGTGTATTTCAATAGGGCTAATTCGGCGGCGCAAAGGAACGATGTTAAGGTGAGAGTGACGGCTTCTGCAACCACCGGTAATGGGAGCCTTGGTTGAATAAAGCCGAAAATAATGCGCGTTTGTACAACGATCAAGCCAACAATAATTGACCACATAGCAAGCCGCAGGGGAAAACCAATATTGTCGGTGGCATACGCTCTTCCCATCACCAAAAGCGATACAAGCAAAGCGGCATAGCCAATTTGGAGTGGCCAATTCTTGAAAACTAAATATTTCAGACCATTCATGACATATTCAGACCATTCAAGAAATAAGGTTTTAAGTTCATTGCTCACCGCCATAGAGTAAGCACATCCTCAACTCAGACTAGCAAATTTAAAACTCTATGAAAAACTTTCTCTGTATTTGTTCTGCGCTATGCTTGCTTAGCTTTAACCATCAAACTCTAGCGCAAGCGCGTGGTGAAATACCTGCATACGCTCACTTTGGTGATAAAAAAACTGCTTCTATTGATGACTTTATTACCCAATATCAGACCGCTTGGCGTGAACTCGACGCAAGCTCATTCGCCAAAATGCACTCTAAAGACACTGAATGGACAAACGCTTTCGCGCGAATTTTTCGTGGCCGCGAGGCACTCGAGATTTTCGTTAAAGAAAGATTATTCCCACAGTTTGCACAAATGCAAAGTAACATTGACACGTTAGACCTGCATGCAATCTCAAGTAGAATTCTGTCGGACTCTGCGGCCGTTCTTCATCTTTATACTGACCTAGGAACACCCACTGATCAAAGCGTGCGTCGTGTTCATTTTCACTTGGTGTTGGCCAACAATGGTGGCGAATGGGAGATTGTTCACACGGCGATTATGGATCCGCGACAGTAACCATCTCGGCAGCCACAAAAAAGCCCGGCTAAAACCGGGCTTTTTCAGAGTAATTGCAGTTGGCTATCTAGCAACTCTGGCTCTTCTACTATGGTAGAGCCTCTGCCCCAAAGCACGTTCACAGGCTCTTAGTTGCTAAGCAGTCATTCAAGACTTGAGTTACTTTCTTGATCTTTCGGAACCTAGTTCTCAAAACTTAGGTTGGTAAACTCCGAGACAACAATCGACGGTGCCTGCGCAAAGTAATCATACAATTCGTCATAACTGGAAAGATAACTGTTCGCAGTAGACTTAGCGAGTGACTGCCCTTGTTCAACTACTGCAATATGATCAAACTCTACGATATTCAAACCTTTTGACCATAGGACGATTGAAACCGCTTCGCAATTTTCGGGCACACTCACTTCGACATTGAACCGATTCCACAAATCGTTTTGATTAGCATGCCCTGCCGATGTTGGTATATGTTTGTAGATACGCCGTTTTTCATACTGACCCTCCTCCATATGCAGGAACACCCAAATACCAAAATCGGCAATTGCATTAGAACGCCTCATCTCTTCAGCGAATAACTCACGCTGCAACTTCGAGCTCAGGAGCAGGTTTTCTTCGTACCACGCTCTATACTTATTAGCCATGTCCTCATTGAAATTAACCATTCTCATTTCAAATTTCTCTCTGTCTGATTCAGCAACCTTTTCATCGAACAGTTCTTCCAGTTTTAAAAAATCAGGAGTGGTACTTTTTGCAAACCCTGAGATGTGAAGGTGTTTCCCTTGGAGCTTATTAGGCACTATGGTTTGAATCAAATAGGCTTCGTGTCGAAAGAGGTCATAAAACGAGCTGGAGTCATTTTCAAAGTCTAGCTCGGTACTGTCGATAATAAGTAAATTATCTCCATCCTGAGAATCGGTTGATCGCGCGACTTCTACTCTAGAACTCGACACATTGTAAAACGTCCATGCATCCAGATCTGCTGTCAGAGCATCAGATGACCAACAGCCAAGCCACAATATTGTTATCAAGCACTTCAAAACTTCAGTTCACGAGTAAATAAGCATCTATTTCGTCCCAACAAATATTCCTATTTTTTTGCACGAATTATGCAGCAACTTAGTGAACATCGAATTTCCGTACTGACCATTCCACAGGCAGTCATTTGGCGCAAAATTGCCCTTTATAGTCCAGTGTTGTCTTAAAGGGCTCTGATCCCTTAAGATTACTTTGCGGCCATTCAATGAAGAGGCAATGGCAACGCAAGACACCGTACCTGCGTTTAACGACTTGCACCGTAAAACACGTTGTTGGTGATTAGCAGATTGCCGCTACAGCCCTTTTTCGTCAAGGAGCTTGTCTAGATTCTCCAGAAAGTTCAGGTATGCCCTTTCATAAGCCAGTTTCCAATTAGCGTCACTTGCAACCTGTCCCTTATTGATACCATAGCCTGTCACATCGACAGTTACATTTTCGGAAGATGAGTCAAATTCAATTTGAGTTTGCAAATCTGACTCAAAACTAACCGACCACATCCCCGGTGAAAACCAAGCCCAAAATTTCGCTATGTCGACAGTGACATGATTAGGGGCATTTTCGTCATCAACTACATTATAGCCACGACTTTCAAAGCCGATAGTTAATAACTCCCGAACTTTGTCTTGAACGGTTTGACCTTCAGGTAGCGCAACGTCACCCATTGCAGCACCATAGCCATTTCTTTGCCGGCCAATCAGGGTTGACAGCTTATCTTGAGAAGTGGCACTTAAATCGCCTTTAACCGAGGGAGTGGAAGGGGCTCGAGGTTTCTGTTCGAACGCCCTTTTGTCGTGTATTTCGGAAATATAGATTGCTCCGGTCACGTTTTTTTCATTACTGTATTGAGGGATATCAAGATCAATATTTCGAGTGCCTGTTACGCATCCAGTTAACGTAAAAATAGCCAGCAGGCATACAATTTGAATTTTTTTCATGGGTTATCCTTTTCTAAAATATTGATGAAATATTAGTGAGCACAAAATTTACGCTGCGAGCCCGCGCTTGTGAAACCCTTCCGAACGAAACGGAGGTGTTTTACGTAACGGCTTTGAGTATTCCACAGCCGGTCATTTGGCGCAAACCTGCCCTAAGCGGACACTCATTAATTTCACTCTGGCCCCATTAATTTCATCGCAACGTACCAAAGCCCCAAAACTTGATGCTTATCTCGAGATAACAAAATTATGGCGCTCCAAGCAACAATTCAACGTCGAACCCAGTAAGGTCGAACTCCTTGATCCAGACTGCAGCGAGGTTGGACGATGTCGTAAGAGGCGCGGCGCCTATGTTGGTTATATACGTTGGGTCTCCTACCAGACCAGAGTCGCAACTATTACACTGAATTTCAATTCGCCAGAGCTCTGAAGTGCTATCGGTCGGAGCAGCAACATCAAAGATTATTTCGTTGTCTCCAGATTCAGGGTAGTAGAAAAAGGAGAACGATTCAGGGATACCAAATCCGCTGACCACTTCTGTTACAGTTACTACTATTTGTTCACCGCCACTTGCTAAAAAACCGTTTGGAAAAGAAATTGTGCCGGTATAACGTGTTCCAGGTTCAAGTGCAATAGGTACTTCAGTTCTGGTATTGACATCAAAGTCACTCGCTCCAAAAAAGTCGGTCGTTCCAGTGACTGTGCTCCAAAAACCACCAGTAGCTAGATCCAATGCGGTACAACCCGATAAACATTTGTACTGAATCTCTCTGGTGACAGCGTCTCCTTCAACTAAAAATGGAAGTTCATAGGGAATGCTGGAAGCGCCCTCTGGAATTGTGACCTCGATTTGACTGGTTTCGATAAATGGGCTACTAAAGTCGAAATCGAGCGGAAAAGTTTGTATTTCGACGGTGACTCCGCCTACTGGCGCAAGCAAGCCTTCTGGCAAAAGCACGTAACCATAGATCGCAGGTTCACCTTGATCACCATCGTCTTCATTCAGCAGTAAACCAATTATACCGCTTAAAGCTGGAGTAAAACCGTTAGAGGGCAAGTTAGATCCTTGCCCATTATTATTTGCTGAATCAGAGCACGATTCTGGTTGGACGTTATTAGTCGGCTCTATATTAAAATTATCAAACAGAACTTCGGAATTTGAACCGGCCGCAAAAAGAATACTCCATTGCACGAACATAGGGTCAAAACTCAAGTAGAAAGACTTGGTACACCAAAGGTTATTTGTGTCCGGCAATGACAATTCCTTTAGCCCAGTGGGTGAGTCATAAAGAATTTCCAAGGACTCGTCAACGTTGTCGAAGCGGTTATCTCTGTTGTATTTGTATTCAAAGGTCACAGTAACCGGTCGATCTACAAAGTATCCGCCAGTAACACCGGTATGCGCAGATTCCTCTATTACCTGAAGCGAAGACCCACCCTGACGATAATCGTCCTTATTCTCTATATAATGATGAGAAAAAGCTTCCCATCTTGTTTCTTCCAAAATCTTATTAATAGGTCCATTCCAAAACTGTGCATCAGCCGTATGTTGGGAAAATATCAAGACTAAGAAAATCACAGCCTTTAGGATCGGGTTATTGGGTTGTTCAATTCCGTTTGGCATGTTTTATCGAGGAATGGCTCATTTATTTCGCCGAAAGTCTAGCACGAAACGAATTGATGGCATAAGAAGAACATCTGAGTACTCCATCAAAAAGTGCGTGCAGACCCCAGCGTTCCTTCTCATGGCCAATGACCGTTTTGAGTTTTACGGACATTGGCTGAAACCTAGCAGTCTAAAACACCAAGATCAGGTTCCAACATTTACCCCTTAGCTTATCAAGTTAACGGATGAATGCACGATATTCCCCAACTAATCAGTTTGTTTGAAGTGCTTTATGGAGAACTCAACACGTTGCTCAACACTCTGCGTTCGTCGATGAGTCAGCCCTTCAATAGCTCGCAGTCTGGGTAGAATCCCCATCCCGTTGGCCATTTGAATGGCTAATCCGGGTCGGGCATTGAGCTCTAGCACCAAGGGGCCACGGTTCTTATCTAATACAATGTCAGCCCCTAAATATCCTAGACCACTCATTTCAAAGCAGGCCGCGGACAAATGCAATAAACGCTCCCAGCCATCAATTTGGATTGCCTTAAGGTCCATGCCAGTATCCGGATGTTTACTCACTGGGCGATCATATTGCACCGCCGATCGCGCAACCCCAGTCGAAATATCCAGTCCGACGCCAACCGCGCCCTGATGCAAATTAGCTTTACCGTCACTAGCATGAGTTGCCAACCGCAGCATCGACATCACTGGGTAGCCTTTAAACACGATCATGCGAATATCCGGCACACCTTCATGACTTAGTCCGTTGAACACCGGGTCAAACTCAATAAGCGCCTCAATCACCGCTACATCCGCCGCTCCGGCCAAACTAAATAATCCAGCGAGAATATTTGAAATATGGCGCACAATTTCATCACGCGAAACGTAATCGCCGCTGGCCTTTTTATAACCATTTTCATCGGAATGAAGAATGACCAAAATGCCCTTTCCGCCGCTACCCTTAGCTGGCTTAATACAAAACCCCTCATGTTGTTCCAAAATTTGGAACACCTCTTCCACATCGTGTTGCATGCGCACCACACCCAATAGGTCAGGCACGGCAATGCCATACTCAAGGGCCAAGGTCTTCGTCTTTAACTTGTTGTCCACATTCGGGAACATAGACCGATCGTTGTAGCGCGATATATAAGCAAAATTGCGCTGATTCATACCCATTACGCCGCGCCGACGTAGCTCGAAGGGATTAGCAAAATTAAACATGATTACGCTTAGTCGTCCGTCATAGGCTTGAAGCGACGAAGCTCTGATAAGCGATAACCGGTGTATTGCCCCATCAGCAGAATCGCGGCCATAATCAATGCGTGTACGCCCAAGAAATTAAACGCCCAATGACGGATCAGTGCATTGTCCATCATAAGATAGGCGATCACCGCCACCAGCAGGCTGCCACCGCCCTGAACTAAAACTTCTTGACCGCCTTCTTCTTCCCACAGAATGGACATCCTCTCGATGGTCCAGGCCATAATAATCATTGGAAAAAAGGTGATGGTAAGTGCATCGGTTAGCCCCAACCTAAAAGCAATAATCGTAAACAGCACGATAATTCCGATCACCACGATGACCACTGCCGATATCCTCGACACCAGCAGTAAATTCAGGTGCGACAAATAGGATCGAATGACTAAGCCGGTTGATACCACCAGCAAAAAGCCCAAGACTCCATTTAATAATTCTGTTTGAATAAACGAAGTCGCAATTAATATTGGCATAAAGGTGCCGCTGCATTTAACGCCGACAATCACGCGTAAAAACACCACCACTAGCGCCCCAATTGGCAACAACAGAATCCCTTTAAATAAATTTTGCTCAGCGATCGGTAAGTTGTACAAACCAAAGTTGAACAGATCGCCATTAGCGAGTTCTGCGTTAGCCGCTTGCAACGCACTACGCGTAACCTGACTGATCGAAAAGGAGATGCTCGAGTTTTCACCACCAACCACATCCAATAACGCGGGCGAATCTTGCAGCCAAATAATAACCGGCAGATCAGGATCTAGGCCTTCAGACTGCAGGTCGAACAACTCCCATTGCTGATTTATGTACACCTGCACTAACGGCACCAACGTCTGGTGTCGACGGCCATCTTCAAGCACCAAACCACCAACTCGCTTAGAGGGTACCGCCGCCATTTCCAGCAACTGCAAAAACACCTCGGTTCGAGAATAACGCGACAACAACATTGCGACGCTTTGATCATCAGACTGCAGCACACTTTCTAACTGCATTACCAACAACTCTCGATTGCCCGACTTTGCGTAAGCATCGTTTAGCAGGGCTTGTGCCGTGGCTTGATAAGGCTCGAGCCAAGGCTCAAACTCGGGCCGTTGAATCGGCTCGTCGACTCGCTCTTGATCACGGTTCTCTTTAAATAAGCCCTGGTAGTACAAGGTTTGTGGACCGGAAACTTGGCGTTTGCTCCAAACCACTTTGGAGTCGGCCGCTTCACGTAGAACATGCACACCATAGGCCGGCGACGCGGTAAACTCTTCGACCAACTCAAACTCAGGGTCTTGCGGAAGGGTTAGCTGCGCACTGACGGCATCATTCTTACCAGTAAAACTGATCTCTGCCTCTATCTGCCACAGGGTAATCTGCTCACCAGTGGTTAACGGCACACCACTTTCGACGTGCCGATAGTAGATGCTGGTCAGACCAACCGCAATCAGCGTAAAGATTAGAAATAGAAATGGGCCTCTGGCTGACAAACTAGTTGCTCCGTAATATCAATTTGCGACTCACATCCACCACCGCTATGTCACGAATAAAGCTTCTACCGATCAAGATTTGATAATCCAAATTTCGTCGGTCCGCGAGATTAAATAATTGCTTCCGGTAGATTTTTCCACCAATTAGCACATCCATCTTGATCTCAAAGCGGTCCTCGGTGATCGAGCCACTTTGTTTAATCCTAACCGTATCAAACACTGGGTATTCGTAGATCTCAGCATCTTTCTTGGTGCTTAAGGTAAAACGAATCCAGTCTTTGCCGTCGCGCTCAAAGGGCTTTAAATTATAAACCCCAAGCGACGATGTATCCGCGCCAGTATCAACCCGCGCGTTGAATCTTAAGTCTTCCTTTATTAATTTGACGCGCTCGACCTCCCCCATTATTAGCTTGCCGTCTTTAACGACTTTGGGAGCTTGCACCGGGCTAACACAACGATCAACAATCTTCGTAGTTTCCTTGACGGTTTCGAGCTTTTTCAATTCTTCAGAAAGAGTACTAATGTTCTTCTGACAGCTTTCTTCAAACGCATCGGCCAAACGACTTTCCATTCCGTCTAAGCGACTTTCCACACGCTCTAATTCGACCGCATATTGCGGGTCAGGATCAAGTTGCGAAATGCAGCCGGATAAGCCGACGGCTATTAAGAGTGGAAGAGTCAGTCTGAACATTGCGGGGTCGTTATTTACTTTTGCAGCTTATGGTATCGACTATTGCAAAAAATGAATAGTGGTAAGCCAATTTAAATAGATGTTAGCGAATGACACAAGACCGTCGTCATCGGCGTGACTAATGTCCATTAGTGGTGAGTTGGTAGCCCGAGGTCGGGAAGTGCACATGCAGAATACCAAATTGCTTAGTGTGGCGTGCAATTACCCAACGACTGTCATCAGCGCCCACCAACAAACCGGTCACGGAGTCGCGCGCATAGTCATTAGGCTCAATACTGACACTTGCGCCAACATCAGGGTGACTTAATAACTCCGCACTTAAGCCTCGCGGCTGACTTTCTAAGGCGGTCTGAAACACGAAATCACGACTGATCTTGGCCTTGTTACCATGACCGAATGCTTTCATTCTAGCTTGCCAAGCCAACGCTTTATCGCAACCATCAAGAAACACTCCCGGCCGGGTCAGGTCAGCAAACCACACTAGATGATAAGCGGCAAAATCGGCTAACGTAGGGGTATCACTAAACAGGAAATCATGGGCCAACAACTGCTGTTCAAGCTCCGCTTTAAATTGATCGAGTCGGACTTCCAAATCACTACGTTTCACACGAGGCATGTTCGATGTTTTGCCTATTCCGGCTCGATCTTTCATCAACTTAACTATCTGCCAAGGCCAGTAGCGCGTAACTAACATCGCAAGTACCGACTTCGGCACGGCGGTCTGCACAATAGCCATAAACCGTTCGGAATAGGTTTGGTCAATGAACGATTGGGCTTGCGAGGAGCAACCAGTGTAAGCTAACTCAGGACGATTGCTAAGTGCCGCAATCTCGGCCGCTATAATCCGTGTATCACAGAATAGATCAGCGCCAATTTGCGCCACAGGAATCCGCCGATAACCGCCAACTAAAGGGTCGACTATTGGCCGAGGTGGCATTGGTGGCGAAATAGCTGATTGCCATGCCAAGCCCGTATAACCGAACATTAAGCGTATTTTTTCAGAATAAGGAGATAAATCATAGTGATGTAAAATCAAGCAGCAACTCCTGGGACTTTAAGTCGGTAGCGGGTCGGTAGAGGTAAGTCGGTAGCGTTAATTATTGTGGTCACACAATAGTTGAAGCCTGAGTATAGCGTATTCCTAGCGGCGGTTAGATCCAACGACCGCTAGCTGTTAGCATGCGCCAGGCGTGCTAGTTGCGCCGTTACTTGCCGCAGATGGCCAGATTTTACCCAGACCTTGGCATCACTACCGCCAACGATTACCTCGAGCTGCGTACCGCACGGCAGTCTTATCCAGCTGGCTTCTCGTAAGCAATGACCATTGACTTGCAATTCACCGTCAAGGACAAACAGCTCGATTCCGTCGGGCCACGCGAAGGTCTGCGTGAAGCCCGCACGCCAATACTGTATCGACACCGACTCGAATTCGTTTTCAAACAACTGATTATGGCTAGTCGCAGACGCTGGAGACTCACTCCCGATACTTGCTGACGCTGAGACTAGTCGTATTTGCTGTGTATCGCTAGGGTCAAACTGCCAGAGCTTAACTAAAATAGTGCATCCTGTTTGTGACCCTGGCGTGTGACTAGTACCCGGCGGATTGCGTACATAAGAACCCGCCGGATAATCACCATGTTCATCTTGAAACACGCCTTCCAACACCAAGAACTCTTCGCCACCGTCATGTCTATGAGCTGAAAATTGGCTAGCCGGAGCGTAACGCACAACCGAGGTAGCACGGGCGACTTCGTCACCAACACGTTCCAGCGGTCGTCGCAGAACACCAGGCATCGGCGAGTTGACCCATTCTTGCTCAGCAGAATGCACCACCGCCAGCGCCTGAAAATCGGCATTAATATCCATAAACAGTCAGCACTACCCAGCGAGTTTCTCGGTATTAACTACTGGACGTCGCGGTACTTTCAGGTACCGCTTCGACCGACCAGCTGCGTGTGACATGCGGGTCCCACAATCGAGAGAACAGTGTTGGCAGGGTCCACACAAATAAAATCATGGCGACAATAATGTACATCACGTAGTGATCGATAAACCACGCGCCCGCGCACAATATCAACAGCGAAATCAATGAGAAGCGAGCGGCTTCTAATCGGGTGCGTTCGCGCTTAACATAAATCTTAGCTTGGGGAACCGCCGCTAAAATTCGCTTTAGTGCATGCGTTTTAACTTTCACATTGAGAAACTCCAGCGAGTGCAGCTCGTCGTCATGCGTCGCATAAATGACATCAGAATTATGATCTGTGCTGATTTGGGTAATCTCGCCCAACGGTAACAACGTGATCTTGCTGTGCTTACTCAAATGCACCAAATCGTTGATTGATCGACCACTTTGAAATGCACCCTGTACGTCACGCAGACATTTTTTATTAATATCAAAACACACTAAGTTGCCTTGATCGATCGCGACCACATATTTGTCGTCAACATCTAACCAACTAGATTCAGTGTAGAAACCTTCTGGCAACTTTTTCTTCGATTCACGAACCAACACAAAGCCCAGCAGCAAGTACATAAAATACGCGGCGCCGCCAGAAAATGGTAATGTCGAAATAGCATAACTGGTGAGTGAGTCATTGCGTTGCTTGGATTTCACTTGATACTCCAAGGCGTGTTCCTCAGGATTGCCAGGCTGATACAACACGGTCAGCTCTTCACCAAGCCCAGACAGCTCAAAAAAATTACTCACATCGATTCTATCTGAAACCGTCTTGCCTTCGGCTTGGAACTCATATGCTAGCCACACGTGATCGCGATAACGCTTGCGCCCTTTTAGGTTTCGATACTCTTCCGTTTCCTCAGTAATCGATAATACAGTAGCGGTCGCCGTGTCAGCGTTGCTGGTCCACTTCAAGGACTCGTGAGACACAAAGCGGGTTAAGCTCGAAATCAGTAACACCGCCAGCACGAAAAAAACCGCGGTAATAATCTGCACCAGAGTTTTTCGTTTTTGACCGGGCGATTTAATAATAGACATGCAAACTCCTTGCAGTGGAAGGTATAGTTTCACTTAATTAGAGTCGGAGTATAGCGTCTGATCTTTTAGTGTCTACTATTGCGGTGATATCACGATGCCGAACTGGGGCTAATCGACGGATGATTTTTGCAACTTCTCGCGCTGTCGTTGATATTCCTCATATTGCATATCACTGCCTTCCAAGCATTCCTCGTAGTCAGATGGAGGCAGTCCTTGGCAAGCTAAACGGTTGTTATACTGAAATGCATCGTATGTTCCCTGAAACGAGCACGCCGACGCAATGAACGCTACTGAACATATGAAAGCGACAAGCTGCAGCCTAATTCGAACAGCGTAAATCTCGCACGATTTCAACATGAGCCCTCGCGTTGTAGATAAGAAATCACCTGATGCATGGCGTTTTTTGCTTTAGCATCGTCTTTGGCCGAGCTTAGAAAATCCAATATTTTATCCACATCGAATAGCTCATCGGAAGGCTCGCACAATTGAATTCCAGTTAGCGTACCTTGCTCTTTTAGCGTTGCGAGCATATCTAAGCCACCACCGACATAAGCTTGTAGAAAAGGATTGTCACGACAGCTTGTGTCATATTCGGCACAAATGCCTTGCACTTGACCGACGGTAAGTGCTTGCGCACTGCAACTTAGCACTACCATAAGTAAGCAAAAAAACGATAGACGTAAATTGAGCCTCATACAAATCCTCTTGATTTGATTACTGTAAAACGATAATTTATAGCTGTTAAGCAATCATTTCAAGGTTTTTATAATGACTAAACAACTTTCTACGATTATTTATTGGGCGTGTCTTATCGCCTTGCTGCTACTGCCAATAGGAGCATGCTATCTATTATTTCAACTACCGATATTGAGCCAGTTAGCACAGCAAAACTTAAACCTGCCAATAAGCTGGGAGTCAGTAAGCCGTGAGCAATGGATAGTGGTGTGGGCGTTGGGCGTGGCCTACGCAAGTATCGGCTGGTTGGGCATCTACTTTCTCCGCATACCATTTACTAACTTTGCCCGCGGTGAGTTATTCACTTACCGAAACACCAAAAATCTGCGTAGCTTTGCTAAATGCCTGCTGGCCCAAACATTATTGACGCCGATATTTCATGCCTGCCTAAGTGTTGTGCTGTCGTGGAATCATCCCGCAGGGCAAAAAATCTTATCCATCACCATGGGCAGCAACGAACTTCGCTCAATTAGCTTAGCGCTGATTATTTGGGTTGTAAGCGATATCTTGCTGGCTGGCGAACAACTAAAACTTGAAAATCAGCAATTCATATAGAGAATCTTATGGCTATTCGTATTCGACTCGACGTGGTTTTAGCTGAAAGACAAATGAAAGGTAAGGAGTTAGCCGAACAAGTCGGCATTACCGAGCAAAACCTGTCATTGCTTCGCACCGGTAAAGTTAAGGGTCTTAGATTCACGACTTTAGACAAAATTTGCCAAATACTGGAATGTCAGCCCGGCGACATATTGTCTTATATTGACGATGACGCTAACTAGCACAGCGACACATGGCAGGCGGCCAGCGTCGCCACTATCCAAACAACAATACACGACTTTAGGCCGTTTCAGCCATAGGCCACGAACCCAAATCAGCAGCGCTTTATCCATTGCGTTACCGGCTTATAAATATATCGTTACCGCTTGTAACATAGACACATTGCGGACACTTGAGTCAGGCATAATAGGCCAAGAATTTAGGTTACTGGACGTCAAACAGACATTCGCCACAGCATGACAACTCTCACTCAAAGCACTCTTCATAGCTCGGCCCTAGCCTTGCTACTAGCCATTGGCTCTCACACTGTGTCGGCGCAAACCGAACCAACTCAGGACCAAGCTGCGAGCGAGTCTAACTCAGCGGCGGTGCCACTCGACAATACGGCGCCAGCTAAAGCAGTTATTGCGCCGACAGCGCCGTTAGACAGCCCTAGCGTTCCGGCCTCGAATGCTGCCAATACCGACCCAAGCACAAGCTCCGAATTAATTCCAACAGCCATTGAGCCAGTAAATTCTGCAACCCAAACGGAAGTCGCATCAGACCCCGTGCTTGCAGAGCAAGCGAGCGCGATAGAAGCCAAGCAAATACTAGAGCCCAGCGGCCCGGTATTAATGCCACTTCATTTACTCGGCACCACGGTTCAACCTAATCAAGCAACGCTATTGCAATGGGAGTTTGAAGCGACGTTTGTTGACGCCTCGGCGCAAGTTCCGGTTCTCGTGGTGAACGGGGCCAACCCCGGTCCGACGCTATGCTTAACCGCCGCCGTACATGGCGATGAATTAAATGGCATCGAAATGGTGCGACGCGTGATCCACTCAGTCGACCCCGAAAAGCTATCTGGCGCGTTAATCGGTGTGCCGATAGTCAACTTACAGGGCTTTCAACGCGCCAATCGCTACTTACCCGATCGACGTGACCTTAATCGCTATTTCCCAGGCCATGTGAAAGGCAGTTACGCATCACGTATAGCGTATTCGTTCTTCACTCAGGTAGTGCAACATTGCGACTTTTTGGTGGACATCCACACGGGTTCTTTGAGCCGCACCAACTTGCCACAAATTCGAGCAAATTTATTAATTCCCGAAGTCGCAGCCTTAGCAGAAAAAATGGGCTCAATCGTTGTGCTGCAAAGCAAGGGCGGGTCAGGCACACTTCGTCGTGCCACCACAGACCTCGGCATTCCGGCAGTCACGCTTGAAGCTGGTGCACCGAATAATTTGCAAAAAGAGGCGGTTGAATCAGGTGTTAAAAGCATCATGAGCGCCATAGATTCGCTAGGGATGACTACTCCCAAGCCATTCTGGAAACGCAGCGAAGAGCCGGTTTTTTATCAATCAACGTGGATCCGTGCACGCAAGGGCGGCATTTTATTTAGCAAGGTCGAGCTAGGTGACTCCGTGCGTAAAGGCAATGTATTAGGTTTACTCAGCGACCCGATCACTAATAAAACCACCAAAATCATCGCGCCGTTCGACGGCAGGGTCATCGGTATGGCCCTGAATCAAGTCATGTATCAAGGCTTTGCTGCGTACCATATTGGCTTAAAATCATCGATCGTTGAAGCAGCCCAACCACCAGAGTTAGTACCAGAAGACATTTCGCTAGAGACCAGCAACGAAACATCAGCGCCGAGCGAGTTAGCGAGCCCAGCAAACGATGCAGAACAACTCATCGACGAGACCGTGCCGAACAATAGTGACAACCCAGTATTGGAGCCAGAGTCAAAACCAAATCCAATCGAAGACATGGCATTACCGACCGCCGATCCTGACGAGTGATCCGTGTATCGCATTTTCACTAGCGGTTTCTAAGCTATACTCAACTATTGAGTATTGAATCGGTTCTAATTGCCATTAGCATGAAACCAACCGCGTCAATTTTTACCTTTTGTTATTTAAATAGAACAAATTATGACTGTACATATTCCAGCTAAAGCGGCATTACTGCTAGCCACGATAACCATTACCGCTATCGATGGCGAACTTGATGCTCACGAAGTCGCCATTATTAATCGTTTAGATGGTTTCACTACTTCGGAAGATTGGGACAGCGCAATTGCGGTCTGGAATGATACGCCGTTAGAGGATTGTATTGCTGTGGTCGCGGCCTCTCTCAATGAAAAGCAACAACGTGTAGCGATGGCAAACATGTTTGATATCGCAATGGCCGACGGTAGGCTTGACGAAGCTGAAAATGTGTTGTTACGTGCCTACGCGAACGCATTCACCGTCAGCGACGAGGACATCGAAAGAATCGTTGATGTCATCACCATTAAGAACGATAAGACAAAATTCTAAACCAGTAAAAAAGAGCGTTTCTGATACGCCCTTTTTCGTTGCACTTCCTGCTTTGCAAATACACGAATCGCTAAGACAGGTCGCCGGTATGAAATTAGTTGATTGCTGACAATAACTGCGGGTCGGTTACCAATTTTCTTACGCCGTGCGCATGGTCCTCTTCAAACACGTTACTCTCACACCATTTACCAATGGTGTTGATGTCAAGCTTCGCGCACTGAGGCCTAACGCTCCAAGTAACTTGCAGTGGAGAGCAAGCTTGTGCGCTGTAGCTAGGTCCGGTTGTTGATCCCATAAACTCAACAGAAGTGCCAGTATAGTATCCCCTGGTTTCAAACCTTTGCACATGTCACCTTCAGGTGTTTGCAATTCAGCATCCGAAAGCGATTTTGAGATAGCACATTGATACCCACTACCGTGGCCATCTTTTCCGTCACCAGCATAGATAGCAAAATCCGCGGCCTTATGCTCAGCATTTGAATGGAAATAGATATTGCACAAATTAAGCTCTGAAGCCGGCGGCGCGAGATCGAACTTAACGGGATTCGTCCCCGCCTGAATCCACTACGCCGGAAACACTTGCTCCAACTTAAAGGTATAAGTGCCTGCCCCTGCCTGTAGGCTCTCACTGACCATCTTATGCGCGACCTGAGTGCCTCGAATAGGACGATATCGCCGCAGACCCGGCAGTCGGCAGATTAACGGTAACAGCTTGCTCGCGAGTGCTTCACCAGCTCTGGTGTCCTGTCGTTCACCAAGCAATAATGATGGTTGAAAAATGCTAATCCGCGGGAACGGCAAAGCCTTAATCGCCTGCTCCAATTCGCCTTTCATCTTTAAATAGGGGCTCACACTCTTTGCATTCGCACCACTCGACGATACTAGAAGATAATGCGCAACGCCCTGCTCACACGCGATCTCGGCGGCTTGCAGTTGATAATCCAGATCGACTGAGCGCTGCGCTTCAATTGAGCCAGCCTGTTTAAGCGTAGTACCCAAGCAGGAAAATAGTACATCGCCTTTGAACAGACTGGAAAAATCCCCTAAGCGGTCAAAGTCAACAACATGGTTGACTACCTTATTGCCGTTGAATGCAACCGGCCGACGAGTTAGCGTAACGATCGAATTAAATGCATCCGTTCGCTCAAGTTGAGCCACAATAGCCGAGCCAATTAATCCAGTCGCACCAATTACAATGGCGGTTTTATTTGGTTCGATCATCTTCGGCAATTGAGGGTCTAAGTAACGAGGGAGCTACGTTACCACACAATGAGTGAACCTCTCGCAAGCACCACCGGCGGTTAGGGGCAACTAGCCAATTCAAAGTAGCCGGTGCTGGTTTCGGCGAGGGTTCGCACGGTAAAGGTATTGTACCAGCCGAGATAGTCACTGGAACCGAGCGCGTAGACCAAGTAACCCGAAGTAGTAGCCCGCCCTGCCGCGACATGCGCATAATTACTACTCGTAATCTCAGTACAACTTCCCCCGCCGGAGGAATTGTCACACACGTCACCGATGCCATCGCCGTCGGTATCTGATTGGTTGCTATTGGCATCGACTGGGCAGTTGTCGACATTATCAGCAACACCATCTCCGTCAGTATCTAGCGCCCCACCACCGCCAGAGCAAACTTGCAAAGGGCCGGCACAACTTGGCTCAGCATCAGCCACCCATTGGCATTGTGATTGACCGTTTGGGACTTCACGCATGGTAAAACTAGCCGTGCCAAACGCTAAATAGCACTGAGAATAGCCGACGCCCCAGGTAATATGCCCTTGCGAAATATGCAGGTTATAGTCACCCGTTATGCCAGCATCGACTTGAAAAATTACGGTTTGCGTACTGCTCAAATTAGCGCCATCGAGCGCAACCACGGTTGCACTATTCGAGCCGCCAGCAAGGTCGCACTGGCTTGCTGAAAACTGGCTACCTTCAACCACGGCGGCGACCACTGGGCCGTTAGCAAAGGTCACGGTAACTGAACTCAAATCTTGGTTCACATCAATTACGGTGCCAGCAATTGTCGCGCATTGACCAACAACTGACGCTGTCAGGTCACTGAGTGTTGGCGGGCTCGACGGCGGCGGTGGTCCAACTCTGACGGTCACTTCAACAGACTCACCCAGTGCGTTGATATTGTCTTCAGCGCGTGCAATGACTTGATAGAGACCGTCAGCCAACGCGATAGTTTGCGCCGCAAAGTCACCAGTTACCGCATCAACAGGTGTGTTGATGGTTTGCGTCAGCACCGGCGGATTAGCATCAATTTTTGAAACGCTTAGCGCTACTTGCAATACACTGCCATCAGCATCGCTAGCATTGCCAGTAATCAACAATACCCCAGACCCCGACACAGCGCTTAAACCACTAACGACGGGACGTTGGTTTCGGTCAACGCGTAAATTGTGTTGCGCAAAATAGCTGGCTAGGTAAGACGCGAAATTGATACTTTCACCGCTAACATAACTGCCTGATGCGCCGTCTCCTCCTGACCATGAGTGATCAAGACCATCGAACCACAACATCGCGACACGATCGTCCGACCATCGCGACTCTTGGGCAGTGTGACCCACACCATCACTGACAAGATTGCTCCCAGCGATTGCTGAAACACCATAGAGCTGCGCATAGCCATTTGCGTTTTGCTGGTTATAGCAGGTGTTAACCGTGGTATCGGCTGAGCCATGACCAACCACAGCGAGTTGCGTTGCAAAGTGCGAAGAAGCGGCGCCAGCATATGCAGTGCAGCGAGAGCTAAAGGTTGCCGGGCTCACCACCTCACAGCTTGATATTGCCCCATTTGAGCTGGTTCCAATGGTCGGACCAGCGCTCGGCGCTACTCCAGCAAACACATCTGGCGCTGCGCAAGCAGCTTGTGCAGCGAAAGCCGCACCGGACGACAAGCCCGTTAGATATACCTGCTCAGGATCAATATTCCTCAGCGGATCATTGCTCAAAGTATTCGCGAGCGAGACTAAGTTAGCATAGTCTCCGGAATTACGATTCACCGCGCCTTGCCAGTACGACCAACAACTAAAGCCCGCCTTATTCATAGCATCAGGAACGGCAACCACCATGCCATACTGCTCAGCGGCGTCCTCTAAATTAGCCGTGAGATAGTTGCTAATTGGTTGAACACAGCCATGCAAAACCAGCATCAAGGCTTTGCCTGATCCAATTGAAGACACGGTATCTGGCGTATAAATATTGACCGAATTAAAACCGCCGATCGCCACGTTTTGCTGCCAACTGCCGGCGAAGGCGGCTTGACTCAGACTCCCGACCGCACACAGCACGGCGACAACATAAATTAACTGTTTCTTGAACATAGATAGTTCCTCCTTATGGTGAGTTGGCCTGCAATGTCGCTGCAAAAATCCGCCATACACAGCAAACCAGTGACCGCCCTAGCGCTGAGCTTTTGCTCTATTTTCTAAGGTAGCTCGTGAATTCAACAAGAGTTGAATTGACAGGCAATATAGTTCAACACTTGTTGAATAGTCAAGCTAGCCACTTTTACCACGCCGGTGAATGGCAGACGCTAAATTATTATGAAGGAGTAAGAGCCGCTAGATCGCGAGGCTGCAACAGAGCGACATTCAGTGTTATTGAAGGGTATCAATATGAGTGAACGCGGAGATAATCAAATATACCAACTACCCACAGACTCGAATAAAGCCTGCCGCGATAAATGGAATCATAGTGCCATAGGCGGCTTCAAAATCATCTGACCGGCAACGTCCGTTGGACAGTTTATCGATACGGCCAGTTTGCGCAAACGTAAGAGTTAAAGCGCCCGAAAGATTTTGGTAGCACCAATAAATATCGTCATCTTTAGCGTTTGGTAACGCTTTCTTTAACGCGTCGATAAACTCTTGCACCAGTTTGTCAAACATCGATGACATCATCGACTTACCCCAAACCGGCGAGTTATTGACATATGCAATCAATGCTAAATAGTTCTTCCAACCGGGGTCCGTGGTTTCTTGCGCCATTTCCAATGGTCGCAAAAACGCTTCAATAATCTGTTCAACACTTGGTCCCGCTTCGCCAGCATCACGCTGACAAGCTCTTAAGGCGTTAACCCGAGAGCTATTGAGAAGTTCAGCACGACGTTCAAACACCGCGTTAAATACGTCGATTTTGCGACCAAAATGGTAATTAGCTAATGCGACGTCGACATCGGCATGGCTAGCAATTTGACGCATTGTGACGCCATCATAGCCATGCACTGCGAATAATGATTCGGCAGCATCTAAGATTCGTTCACTTTTTGAGGGAGTTGCTGACACTGAGAATGACTAGTACGTCGGAAGATGTCGATCATTATATGGAGCGCACCTAGCAGCGTCAATTTAGCCGCACTATCAATATAGCCATACTGTCAATTTAGCGGTACTGTTGAAGCTGCTTATTGGCTACAGTTGCAGCATACCGTTACAGCCTTAGTCCGCCATCAATCTCTAAGACTCGCCCATTAAAATAGTCGTTTTCGATCGCAAACAATACACCCGAGGCAATTTCATTCGGCTCGCCGAGTCGTTTAAGCGGAATGGTTTGTTCAATTTTACTCAGCACCTCTGCCGGCACTTTAGAAGTCATCGCCGTTTTAATAAACCCTGGGGCAATCGCAACCACTCTAATATTATATTTTGCCAACTCCTTACACCAGGTCGAGGTAAATGCCACCACGCCTGCTTTAGCCGCAGCATAGCTACTTTGTCCAACATTCCCAGCACGACTGATACTCGAAATATTAATAATTAAGCCGGACGATTGAGCATCAATCATTAAGGCGCTGGCTTCACGCGCGCACAAAAATGACCCAGTTAAATTAACATCTAAGACTGGTTGAAATTTTGCCAGCGGTGTTTTACTAACAACACCCTCACGCTGCTTAACCATTAGCCCATCATTGGTAATACCCGCATTATTTATCAATACGTCGACGCACCCAAAGTCTTGCTTGATCGACTCAAACACGCGCTCGACCTGCTCTTCATCGCTAATATTAGCCGCATAACCTTTGGCCGCTGGAAGAACCTCAATCGCGGTCGCGATACAGGCAGGATCAAGATCAATAATAGCAATGCTTGCGCCCTTAGCGGCTAAGGCACTCGCCATTGATAAACCCAGACCGCCGGCACCGCCAGTGATCACTACTGTTTTTCCTTCAATATTCATGAATGAGAACCCTATCCTACTTAGGAGATTAGTCGAGAAGGCCGCTATTCTGCCTAATCTAATTTGCAAATTCAACACGCGTTGAATATAGTTTGATCACAAAAATTAATGAGAAAAACCATGACTCCCGAAATTTTCAAATATTCCCTAACTATTGGCTATGCCTTGTTTGTACTCTGGCTGTCTTGGGTTGGCATGCGGCGAACTCGTGATTTAAAGGGCTTTGCTATCGGCAACAAAGATATGAGCCCGTATGTTATTGGCTTTACTCTAGCGGCTTCAATTGCGTCGACCGCCACCTTTGTGATTAACCCTGGTTTTGTCTATGCCGACGGACTCTCTGCCTTTTTACATTACGGCGTTTCTGCCTCATTAGGTATTTGTGCCGCGTTTGTCGTGCTCACGCGTGGCTTCCTACGTCTCGGCGAGACGCACCAAGCATTAACGATCCCAGAGTGGATATATCACCGCTACCAGAGCCGCGAACTCAGACTATTTTTCGCGTTGATCAATTTGCTGTCGATCACGTTTGTGGTATTAATTTTAGTCGGTTGCGCGCTACTTATGACTGGGCTATTCCCAATAGACCACAAGCAAGCACTAGTGGTTATTTTGTTGTTCGTCTTCGCGTACGTGCTGATGGGCGGCACCTATGCGCATGCCTATACCAACACGCTGCAGGGCGGCATGATGCTCTTAATCGCGATATTTCTATTTGCTGATGGCTTTGGCTTTGTTGACGGTGGGTTCATCCATTCACTGCAAAACGTGAGTGAAAATTACGCCGCCGTCTATAACCCAGAAAGTCGCCTGTACTTTGATTTTGTATCGGTATTTTTAAGCGGCTTTGTGGTTACCTTTGCGCTCATGTTGCAACCGCACATCTTGACCAAAGTTTTGTACCTGCGCAGTGAGCGAGACATAAAAAAGTTTATTGGCACTACGGTAATTGTTGGGTTTTGCTTCAGTCTGATGCTCGCCATTGGGTTTTATGCTCGCTTCGCAGGACTGGAAATCGACAATCAAGATGCCGTTGTTCGGGAGTACTTACTGTTCCGCTTTGGTGATTCCGCAGTCGGTCAATACATTCTCACGTTTATATTCCTAACCTTGTTGGCTGCCGGCATGAGCACCTTAGATGGAATACTGGTGTCGCTCTCGGCCATGGTTATAAACGACATTGCCACCCCTCTATTTGGCGGTATTAAAAATGCCTTATTGTGGTCGCGTATATTGCTTGTAGTGGTCGGTGTAGTGGCATTGTTATTGGCATGGAACCCACCAGCATTGATCGGCTTGTTTGCGCAAAAAGGAGTGTATGGGCTCGCCGCCGCTTCCGCAGCACCATTATTATTCGGCGTTTTGTATCAGGGCCAACTACCCAAATCGATGATTTTTCTAGCCGCGATAAGCGGTCTCGTTTTGCACCTAATTTTGAACTTATTTCTGGGCGTGGCCAATCCAGCGGTATCTGCGACCATCGCCATTGGCGTGTCGGTCGCATTAGTGAGCGGCTCTTTAATAATCACTAGAATCAAGATCACTTCAGGGTCATAACAGAACCGCACCATTGATCTATCAAACTAACCATCGTTGACATTTCAACAAGCGTTGAGTAGACTTTATTTCAACACGCGTTGAAATAAAGTCTTATGCTTGTTTTTGACGGTGTCGATGAACAATAAAAATAAAATACATAATGACCACATTCCAGAGGAGAAACCAATGTCCAAGCAGTCATCGCCCAGATTAGTTCCAACCCTGATAGCACTAGCCTGCGTAGCCGCATCAGCCAATACACAAGCCCAATCGACCGACGGTGAATCAGTCAGTCGCCTTGAAGAAATCATCGTTACGTCGCGAAGAATTTCAGAAAACTTGCAAGATGTCCCAGTTGCGGTATCCGCGTTTAGCGATAATGCACTAACTGAAATGGGCATCGAAAACATTACCGACCTACAACAGCGCTTACCCAACACCACGTTGCAAGTTAGTCGTGGCACTAACACTACCCTAACAGCCTATATTCGTGGCGTAGGACAGCAGGATCCGTTGTGGGGATTCGAACCAGGTGTTGGTGTGTACGTAGACGATGTCTACATTGCTCGTCCGCAAGGTGCGGTGCTCGATATCCTCGATGTCGAGCGAGTGGAAGTACTGCGCGGACCGCAAGGCACTTTATATGGCAAAAATACCATCGGTGGTGCACTCAAATACGTTACGCGAAAACTACGTGATGCTGATGCCTTTTCGGTTGAAGCCAAACTGGGGTCCTATTCTCAGCGAGACCTCAAGCTTTCCGCCGCAGCGCCAATCGTAGAAGATAAGTTTTATATTGGCGGCGCTGTTGCAACACTGAATCGTGACGGCTTCGGCGAGTTTATCAACCTAGGTGAAGAGAACTATAATAAAGACATGACAGCTGGACGTGTTTCGGCAGAATGGTACCCATCAGATTCAGTCTCATTTAGATTCACCGCTGACCGCACCGAAGACAATTCCAACGCCAAAGGCGGACATCGATTAACACCAAGTGACTTAACCGGCGAACCCGTATTAGACGATGTATTCAGCACACGCGCCGGCATGTCAACCGACAACTATGTTGAAAGCGAAGGCTATGCATTACACGCTGAGTGGGCAATTAGCGACTCTCTAACATTTCGCTCAATTTCAGCAACCCGTGAAGGCTATTCAGACACCAATATAGATTTCGACAATACCGCACTACGTTCCTTCGACGTGCCGGCCATTTATGAAGATGACCAAACCACGCAAGAGTTTCAGTTAAATTATAGTGGTGAAAATTGGGATTTAGTCAGTGGGTTGTATTACTACACTGGCGAAGCTTGCGGGGTATTTCACGCGGTGTTAGAAGAATTCGCTGGTGGCACACTGCCGCTCACCGCGACCACCGAAGGCTGTGTCGAAACCGACAGTACCTCAGCATACGCGCAAGCCAATTGGACAATTAATGATAGCTGGTCAATGACCCTTGGCGGACGCTATACCAAAGATGAAAAAGTCGCCTTTGCAAAGAACACGCTCTATCTCTTTCAAGTCGTTGACTTCGATAACCCACCAGTGGCACCAGGTATTGTGCGAACCGACGCTACCGGCAGCGAAGACTGGTCAGAATTCTCACCGCGAATCGGTTTTGAATACCGTACTGACAGCGGCAACTTAATTTACGCTAGCTACAGTGAAGGGTTTAAATCAGGTGGCTTCGACATGCGTGCGCGCACCGACCAACTGTCATCAGGCTTTGATCCTTACGACCCCGAAACCGTCGGATCGTTTGAGATAGGTTTCAAAGCAGACTTACTCGATGATCGCTTACGTACCAACATCGCCTATTTCAATGCCGACTACCAAGACCAACAGGTGACCATTCAACGCACCATCGATAGCGGCGCGGACTTCGCTTCCACCGTTCTAAATGCCGCTGATTCCGGTATCCAAGGTGTGGAACTAGAAATGGTCTACGCGGTTAATGATGCGCTAACCGCGACGCTAGGAGTTGGCTTATTAGACGCAGAGTTCGATCGCGTAACCACCACCGACCCAGCCAGCGGACAGCTAGTGGATGTGTCTAATTTATGGGACTTCGCGAATACTCCGGACACGTCGATCAATCTTGGGTTTGCCTACAACCGAACAGTCTTTTCAGATTGGGCCATGACATTCACCGGCAATGTCGCGTATCGCAGCGACACGCAAATATTCGAAGTACCATCAGCGCTCGACGAAGAGGCCTACAGCTTATTCAATGCCGGTCTTACGTTTACCTCTCCTGATGAAAAACTTTGGGTTTCACTACAAGGCAAAAATCTCGGTGATAAAGAATATCGGCTAGCCGGCTACAACTTTGCAACCACAGCTGCCGGGCCAGGTCTTGGCGGCGAAGATACTGTCGTCGGTTATTACGGCGATCCGCGGATGATTAGCCTAAGTGTTGGATATCGTTATTAACGTCGCACCATAGATGACCTGAAGTACCTAGCTATTCGTCCAAACTGACGAGTAGCTAGGCCACCACTATTAATTATAAGGAACGACCTGAGCGCCACTAACAAAATAGCGTTGGCTTTAGGCGCTCAATAATCTACGTGAGTTGTATGAATCATTTTCAAGCGAAAAGCCCTTTATTACCCGAAATACTAGCGCTACACGGTAAGTGGCGCGCTCAGCAAGATGCGGTTATTTGTCACAACCAACGCCTCACTTGGCGGCAGTTTACCGAGACATACCATCAGTTCGCTCACGGAATGCTTGCACAAGGTGTTCAACCCGCCGACAAGGTCGGAATCATTATGTCGAACGGCATTCCCATGCTCAGCGCTTTAATGGGTTGCATGGCGGCCGGCTTAGTATCAGTTCCCATTAACCTATCGGTCAACGATGATGCATTACTTGGAATGTTGAGCGATGCCAAGGTCACCGCCATCGTCGTGAGTCACGACCAACAGCAACGAATCGAAGCACTAGCGGGCCAACTTCCAACCAGCATTTTGATCAAAGTTTGCGATTCACCAACGAATCAACCTTGGGTAGCATGGCAAGACTTGCTTTACGATCAACCAACCACCCTTCCCGACGTTACTATTGATGACACAAGTGAGCTCAATATTATATATAGCTCAGGTACTACCGGCCTTCCCAAAGGCATTGTACATAACCATGCCGGACGACGAGATTGGGCTTATGATTTAGCCATCGCACTGCGCTACCACTGCAACAGTAAAACGCTACTGACCTTGGGTCTGTACTCTAATATTTCATGGGTCGCAATGCTAACAACCTTGCTGGCTGGTGGCACGTTGGTGATCCATCAGCAATTCAACGTTGTACAATTTTTAACCACAGTTGCTACTGAGTCCATCACACACACGGCAATGGTACCCATTCAATTCCAACGTATTTTGGAACAACTAGAAGCCAATACCAACAAATGGGACCTCTCTAGCATGCAGGCCATGATGAGCTGCGGCTCACCACTACACGCCGAGCTCAAGCAGCGAATTTTCAAACACTTTGACTGCGGAATCATTGAGCTCTACGGCTTAACAGAGGGCGTCATCACAACGATCGAGCCAGAGCAATCCGAAGGACGCTGGTCGTCAGTTGGCAAACCTCTTATCGGTACCGACATCCGAATTGTTAACGAAGATAACCAAGAGCTGGATGCCAACCAAAGTGGCGAAATTGTGTCGCGCGGTCGAATCACCATGCCCGGCTATCTAAACCGGCCCGATGCCAACCAAGATGCCAGCTACACCGACCCACAAGGCAAGCTATGGTTACGCACCGGCGACATCGGCTATTTTGATGAAGAAGGTTTTCTATATATTGTCGACCGCAAAAAAGACATGATTTTGTCCGGTAGCCAGAACATATATCCTCAAGACATCGAAGCGGTGTTAATCGAACATGGCGACGTTAACGACGTTGCGGTAATCGCAGCTAGCAGTGAGCGATGGGGCGAAACACCGATCGCGCTGATCGTACCCAACAACCCGAACAGCGTAAACCAACAGAGCTTGCTGCAGTGGGCGAATAGCTGCCTCGGTAAGCAACAACGAATTGCCGATGTTATCTTTGTAGAAGAACTGCCGAGAAACCCTAACGGAAAAGTACTCAAGCGCGAGCTTCGAAATACCTTCGCGACAAAGCAGTATCCTTGATACTCTAATTCGAATACTCCTCAGCAGAACTTTCGCCAGGAATCTCTATGAATGATTACGCCGACGTTTGGTACACCAGCGCAGATAAACTAAGCCTGTATGCTCGTGACTACGGCTCATCACCTAAAACCAATTCAGCGCCCGTGACCACCGTTTTGTGCATGCACGGCTTGACTCGCAATTCAGCTGATTTTGCACCGCTTTGTTCGGCTCTCAAAGTGGCATTACCAGGGGGCTTTCGTTTGATCGCAGTAGACCAGCGAGGCCGAGGACGGTCAGACTACGACGACAACCCTGAGAATTATACGCCAGCGGTCTATATGCATGACATGTTTGCCTTACTTGAACATTTAGATGTTGATTCAGTGATTGCGATTGGCACGTCAATGGGAGGAATCATTGCCATGTTAATGGCGGCGTATCGGCCCGACACCGTTCGAGCCATGGTCATCAATGACATCGCCCCTGAAGTTCCGCCCGCCGCGATCAAACGTTTACAGCGTTATGTAGGCCAGCTCGCACCAGTGAAATCGTGGGACGATGCGATCGCACAAACTAAACTAATCAATGAGTTTGCTTTTCCAAACGCCAGCGCTGCTGACTGGCAAGCTTTTGCCGAACGGCTATTTGTTGAAAACACACAAGGTATTCCAGAGCTGGCTTATGACGCGAATATCAAACAAGCTTTTAGTACCGACTATGACGAAACACCGCCAGATATGTGGGGGCTTTTCGAGCAGATAATCGATATCCCGATGTTATTGATTCGCGGCGAGTTGTCCGACTTACTCACGAGCCAATTAGCTGAGGCAATGCGTCACAAAAAACCAGACTTAAACATAGCGCTAGTGCCGCAGGTCGGGCACGCTCCTATGCTGACGGAGCCCGAAGCATTTAGCGCGATCACAGATTTTTTAGTCGGCCTCGCTAACCCCATTTAATACCTAGATACCCACGCCATCAAAGATTAAACCGCACCGGATAGCTGTGCCCTCCTGCGGGCGCTTAATTAAGTTGGTGCGTTAAGATAGTTTTTCTAAGGCCCGCTCAAGCTGCTCGATTCGAGCCTCTAACTCAGCCAACTTGTCACTATTAGGCACTTTTGCTGGCGTCGCGACCTTGTCAAGCTGAGTCAGATCAGGCTCACCACATAACAGATGCGTATAACGGTCTTCTCGGCGACCAGGCCCTTTCGGTATGAGCATTACCAACGGTTGCTCGCGTTGCATAAGATCTTCAACCACCACAGACACCGCATCAAGATCATCAAACTCAACCATGCGGTCAGTACGCGCTTTGATCTCAGCGAGGGTTAGTGGTGCACGTAGCATCAACATTGCCATTACCGCTTGGCCATGGCGATCGATCTTCAATTCACCTGGCCCACGATGGGTTATTTTGTTGGCGCGATCGCCATAGTCAATTCGCGCCAAGTTTAACGCAACCAACTCGCCGACTACATGACCGACCTGACCTTCGGTTAAACTCATAACCGGTTCACGGTTACTCTTCTGGTTGCACGCCAACACCAATGAATTGATCGTTAACGGATAATTATTCGGCGTCGCTAAATGCTTTTCCATTAAGCAGGCAAATACCCGAGCTTGATGTACGGTCAATTGATTTTCAATCATGGCTTTATGTCACTATGTTGGTTAAATGTGGTTACAAGTTCAAACGTAACAATGCGGGCTAGTCAACTAGCGAAAGCACTGCGGTAAAACGCGGCTTGCCATGTCTCTCTAGGTGATACGTCAGCTCATCATATTGCGTGTTAAATGACACCGTCCAAACATTGGTGGCCGCCGCCGGTATTAAATCTATAGTGTGTTGATCGGCCGCAAATGACTGACTTAAGATGGTTCCGCTGTCGGTCGAGTCGCCGCCATAATCAGTGATTTCATCCGCCGTCCCATCGGCATGACGGTGGTCATGCTTTAAGCGTAAACCTGATTCAGTACGACTAAATACCCAAGTACGCGACCGGTCTTCTCCAACAATAAATGGCACACGCACTTCGTCTGCGCTGCATGCGTCAAAGCGCGCGACTAAGACTTTACCTGCGAAATCATCTTGCCCTTCAACTGGGAACGTCATTTCGCCTCTAAACTCAGCGCCACACAGCGCATTAAGCGACGCAAAGTAGCCCTCGGCTGAATCTACCGAAGCATTGTTGGTATCGGCGCTAACAAGCGATACTGCAAACGCTTGTGACACTAGGCTAAATAAAATAAACACACACCGCTTAGCTAGGTATTTCATTAATTTCTATACTCCAGTTGTTCAAGAAAATCGAGTTGATAACTATAACTCAATTGTGACGGAATCTGATGGCACTTTGAACGAGCAACCAAACCAACCCTGCGCACAAAAATAGTGCGCTAGGCCAGAGCCTTCGATTGATTTGCTAGCGAGGCGCAACGCCATCAACTAGGCACGCCGCTCTAAGCCATTAATTTTATTGACTAATTATATCTAGGCACATTTAATTAAATTACTGGCACTCTAATTGCTGAGTCAACCGTACTGGGTTGTTTAATGGGTCATAGACGGGTAGCAAGACTATGAAAATTGACAGGTACATGGTGAATTTGTTCTTCGAAATACGCCGGAATTTACCACATGCAATGCAAGCAGAAATGGCCATATCCAACCCTCATTTGGGCGATCAAATGGTCGCTCTTTACCGGCAGACTGAAGACCAAAATATTAAACTGTTGGTCAAGGTGTTCTTACAGCGCGCGGGGGAAGACTGGCATGCAAAAGTGTCGGCAAAGAAACGACGTTATCGCGGTGCAGAGGTGGCTGACTCGGTGACAGCGACAACGCAAAACAAACGCGCGACGGAAAAAACCACAACTAACATGCCGCAGGCGAGAACTAAATCCAAACGTATCTACCGTGGCCAAGTAGTAGAGTAGCGAACTTCAATTACCACAGCATACTAGCGGTTGAACAACGATGTGTGGCTAGGCTGAGGTTTTACGCACCACCACCGTATGCGCAAACATATCCTGAAACCCACGATTTCGCTTTGCAGCGAAAAGGGGTATTAGAAATACCACGTTTAACGACACCAACAATGCAAATGGCAAACAACGCCTAAAATACTGGAACGGTGATGGCTTTTTACCCGTTTCGGCATCCACGATGCGTAGGCCAAATAACCGTTTACCTAAATGTATATTACATGCCCAATAGACAAAGAAACCAAGCGGGATACATAACAGCATAATCACTTCGACCGCAAACATCTCGCTAGTCCAGTGCAGCTTAATCGCTAGTTTGTTAACCGCGACAATCGCCAACATAACAACCGCAAAATCAATTAGGCCGGCAGGTAGCCTAAGCAAGGTGGCTCGCATATCACCAGTTTCTACTGGCGTTTCCTGATTGACCATCAACTTACCTTAGTACTCAATTTGTGGTTACTAGTTAGTCGGCGCTGCTCACAATATTATGGCTTGCCCATTCACGAAAGAGTTTAGACTCTAATAATGTCTGGTAAAGCGGCTCACTCGCAAAGTACTCATCGGTAAATTCATAGCCATAGTTATCCACCAGCACATCGAGGGCATTAACAACCCCGTTAAAATCGCCTGACCGCGATAACTTATCAACCACATTCCAATAGCCATCCTCGTAGTCAGGTTCTACTTCAAGTGCACGGCGCGCGTACATAACCGATTGCTGCAAATCACCGGACTCAAAAAATAATTGCGAGAAAATGAGATTAAACGACCCGTCATCGAGCCAATAATCGCGCGACGTCGTGGTGGCTTTGATTGCCTTGTCCCATTGCTGCTCATAAAAATAATGATCAATCAACAGAAACGCGAGGCCTGGGTCATCGCCATGATGTTGAGCTAGAAGAGCCAACTCCTCGCGATACAAATCGTCATCTAAAAAACCCGCTAAGCTAATCGACAAGTGCAACATCTCTACTCGATGTCGCAACGTGTCAGGCAGCGCCACCACAATTTCATAAGCTTCCAACAATTTACCTTCGGCACGCAGCTTACCAAGCTCGACAAATTGACCAATCAGCGCTTTATCAACATCGACCTTGCCAAATAATCGCTTAATAATGGATTCGCTCGGGCGCAACATCAATTGCGACACCGCCCCCATTGAAACACTCGTCAAACGCCCAGAGCTACCGGTGTAGAAGTCGTTTATGCGCAAACGACCACGGCCATCTAGGCGTGCAAATAATTTGATGTACTCACTGCCGCCGTTAGCGTGGTCTACTCGCAGAATCGGGTAACGCGAATCTTTTAAACCTAAATACACGGTATTAAATTCTGCAGGAATTGATTCAACAAATAATTGCTTGGAAAATGACGTATCTTTGAACCCCTTTTGCAAGCCAGCGGCATAATCACGACGATCACGCTCATCGTCGAACACCGTAGCAGCCACCTTTTTAGAGAAGGCCTTAATATCTATTAGACCATCCATACTCTCCACGTCGCGGGCATTATGATAAGCGGCGAAGTTTTGTCCCAACTGTTCGTAGAGCTTCCAATTCTCTATTTGCCGAGCACTTGCTGAAGACGTTAGTAACGCAGCCACCGCGAGTACAGTAAGGTTTATAATGCGATGCTTGAAATAGGTAAGTGTCATGATGTTGATATAGTCGATTGCGAACCATTAGTGTCACATGTCGGCGCAGGAACTTCCATAGGCTTTGCAAGACCCATTTGATACAGCATTCGATATGTTTGTATGATCGAGGCAATTGAAGAGCTACTAAATGTCTATAATCGGATCTTAATCAAACTTTGAATCAATCGATTACTTATGCCGCTATTTCCTCCCGACAATGACACCGCCATGTACTTCTCGATGGATGATCCGAATCAACTCGTGTCGCGGTTAGCCAATTTTCCATTTTTGTTGGACGACGAAGTTTGGCAATCTGTCGAACATTATTACCAAGCGAATAAATTTATAAAACCGAATTACCAAACTAAAATTCGTTTAGCGGTCACCTCAGAAAGAGCGCGCAAACTCGGGCAAACTTGGTTACAACGCAAACGGCCCGACTTCAAACAAGTACGTGCGACCCTGATGACAAGAGCGGTCTACACTCAATGCCGAACTCACGCCGAACTAGCTGAACGCTTACTTGCAACCGGCGAACAAGATTTAGTCGAGTCAAGTCAGTATGATTATTTTTGGGGTTGCGGCCGAGACCGTCGAGGCCATAATCAGTTCGGCCAAGTCCTAATGAATGTTCGCGCCAAGCTTAATTCTGAACGTTCTGAAGCGGTGTAATGTCCCACAGATTACCCTACAGCCGCGTGTGCAACATCATATCTGATTCATTTTAGGAATCTACTTTACCGGCTTTAAGCGGCTAATCGCAACACCCACTCGTCACCATGTGTATCGACTAAACCGCGCTCTTCAAACCACCGGCCAATGAAAATATAAACCGTACAGCCGACCCTCAGAACCACTGACTAGCGGAGTAAAATTTGCCTTACTTGGGGCCGCTGATCACGTTTAACTATGGTGCCAATCACCTTAAACATCGCTGATTCCGCGATCAGCTTTTCGGCTGCGGCTGGTGTTAGACAAGCTAATAGCCCACCACTGGTTTGCGGATCAACTAACAAGGATTTACGAGCCTCTAGAACAAGGTCGGACTCGCCGTCGCGCAACTCCGGACTAATAGAGCATCGGTTTAGGTAAGACTTCATCTCAGGAAATAAGCTTGAGCGCCAGCCTGAGGTAGCGAGCTCCAATGCGGTCGGCAGCAATGGAATGTCTTGCAGCGTCAATTCCGCAGCGAGGTCGGTCGCTTGATGCTTCGACGATGCATCTAACATTTCCAATAAGTGCCCGACTAAACCAAAGCCCGTGATATCCGTTACCGCACTCGGCGTAACTAGCGCAAGCTGATCCCGCGCCAACGCATTGGACTCAAGCATATTGCCCATTAGCAAATCCATCGCGTTCGCGTCAGTCGCACCTTGCATATCGGCGGCCAGCAGCACACCACTACCGAGTGCTTTACTCATCACAATAAGGTCGCCGTCTTGCGCTCCACCCTTGCTCCAACGCGAGCTGGCACTAACCTCTCCATTAGCCACGATTCCCAGATGACTCTCAGCCCCCTGACTGCTATGACCGCCCACCAATGTGACATTGTTCGCATCAAGTATCGTTTTGATTCCTTGCAGCATGCGTAAATGATCGCGTTGTTGCAGAGCGGCGCCCATGATTGGCAAATTTATCCAGGCTTGGATCGTCAGCGGAGTCGCACCCATCGCATACAAGTCACTCAGTGCATGTACTACCGCGACCTGTGCACAGCGACTTTCATCGGAGATGAAACTACGAAACCCATCAATAGACTGCACCGACAACATCGCTGGAGACGCTTGCCAAACCGCTGCATCCTCAATTGTATAACCGTTCGGACCAGCCAACTTCGTTAGATTATCGCTTAATAATTCAGGACCCAATTTACTGCCGCAACCACCGCAATAGGGTTGCTCCGGAGCTTGGTCGAGCGGCCTCTGCATAGGCATCGTTAACACCGCAAGGTCACCAAACTGCTGCATAAATTTCTGATCGATAGAGTCCTTCCAACGCCACACCCAACGGCCCTTTAATACCAAGCCATTACGACTACCAACAGCCAGCTTATCGCCTAATGCCAACAAACTTAGAAATTGTGATTGCAGCTTAGCTTCAGTTAGCGGTTTCTGCGCAAAATAATCACGCAAATTACCTGCTAAAAACGGAGCTTGACGCACCGCAAATACACCGGCCTTGGGACGTGGGTCATCGACATTCTCGGCAATGTCGCCAACCGCAAATACGTTAGCATGCGACACCGACTGTAAGTTGCGGTTAACCTGTATAAAATTGGCCTGCGTAACCGCCAAGCCACTGCTTGCCAGCCAACTCGCGCCCACCGCACCTGTGCACCAAATACTGGCATCCAGTTGAATCTGTTCACCCGCGCCACTAGTGACACCATCAGCGTGCACAGCAGACACGGAGAAGTGTGGATGTAAGGCAATACCATATGACCGAAGGGCTTGCTCTACGTGGCGTATAAGCCGTGGCGGATAGCCAGACAAAATTTGCTCACCACGGTAAATAAGATGAAACTTCAAATGTGCATGCTGACGTAGTCGGTGCGCCATCGCCAAGACCAGTTCAACTCCGCCAGCGCCAGCACCGATCACACCCCAATGTTTGGTTTGATCCGCGGGCTCACTACTCTGCTCAAGCGACGTTAACAACCCACGCCACTTAGCTTGGAACCCAGCGATCGGCTTTACCCCTACCGCAAACTCTTTAGCTCCCGGTATGCGCAGATTCGGCGTCGACCCAACATCGATCGACAATACATCGTAATCGACATCCGGTTGGGCCTCTAGGCGTACCCGCTGATGCTCAGCATCAACCCCGACACTTCGTGCCTGAATCCAGCGTACACCGGCTTTGCGACATAAACTATTCAAATCAATATTAGTCTCATTTAGCGCATAATGCCCCGCCACATAGCCCGGCAACATCCCTGAGTACGGTGTGAGTGCGCGCTCCGAAATTAACGTCACTCGGACCTCCGCAATGGGCTTCATCGCCAGTGCCTTTATCACTAACACATGCGTATGGCCACCGCCCAGTAAAACTAGGTCTTTATTGTTCAAGCGTTAATCCTCATCATAGTTGGCTAAGCCATTGCTGCACATCTTGCGCGCTACCACGACATACCACTCGAGCTTGATTACGTGCCTGGTGGTACTGATACAAGGGATCATAATAGTGTTCAAGCAGGTGCTTAATCATGTCGCGAAATTCAGTATCGTCGTGCTGATCTCTGAGTAGAATGATCGCATTGGTGAGCTGTGTGGTAAGTTGCTGCCAACGCACACCACCCAAGCGCTTTCTGATCTTGTCTAAGCTTTGTTGTATTAAATGTTGTAGCTCACCCCAAGGCTCATTACTAGCAGTCCTCAAGTGGTCGAGCGTGTTCAGTATATAATCGTTATACAGTCGCTGGATCCGATCTTCCATACTCGCCTCCAGCAACACAACCGGTGCGCGCCGCATCGCCGCTTGCAATACTGACGGCAAATGGATTCGGCCAATCAAGTGCGACTCGGCTTCAATCAAAACCGATGAACGCCCCTGAGCTTCACAACGCATCCAATCAATTATTATTTGATTCTCCCAACCAATCTGAGCAGGCTGCGCTTGGAACGTACCGCCGAACGCACTGCCCCGATGTTTGGCTCGCCCCTCTAAGTCAATGGCGGTGGATTCCTGCGTGATCAACTCGGTCTTCCCAACTCCCGTTGCACCACTGACTAATAACAACTGACTGGTATCACATAATCGCTCAAGCTGATCTAGCAAAAAGCGTCTAAGCGCTTTGTATCCCCCATCAACCAATGGATATTCACAACCAACATCGTGCAGCCACTGCTGGGTTATTCGCGACCGCAAACCTCCTCGAAAACAATACAGGTATCCTGCAGGGTTCTCCGCAGTAAATTGTTGCCACGCCTGTACCCGTTGCTGCCGCACGTCGGATGTGGCAAGGCTGTGCCCCAAAGCAATAGCCGCATCCTGACCATTGGCGGCGTACTCGGTCCCGATTAAGTGACGCTGGACATCATCGAGAATCGGCACGTTCACCGAGCATGGGAACGCGCCCTCATTAAACTCAATCGGCGCGCGCACGTCCATTAATGGCGTATTCGCCAGAAAAAGTTGGCGGAAATCGTCGCTGCTTAGGTTGCTTCGATTAGTTTCCAAGGGTTAATCGCTCACGCTGTTAATCTGCCTTGAGTGTAACGCGTAACATGTGTGACTTAGGTAAGCTACGCGACATAGGTAAGCTTTTCCAATCGTCACCGCTCTTTTGCCGCTCTAGCGGTAGCGGTAATTCCCGCCACGTGCCGCGGAAACTGACTGGCGTCGATAGTTTCGAGATAGCCGTGCCATACGGCATGCCCCACTGCAGGTAAGAAAACCACTAGAAAAATTCCAGCCGATGCGAGTCCAAGCAGCAGACCACAACCGATCAACAACCCCCAAACCAGCATCGCTAATTTGTTTCGAAGCACTGCATTAATCGACGTGACAATCGCGGTTATCGCATCCACATCGCGATGCATAATCATCGGTAGCGCGAACACGCTAGCCGCGAAAGTGATCCCCAAAAAGAACACCGAAACTAGGCTCATAATAGCAAGATACGCACTGAGATCAGCCCACCCATAATCGCCGCGGTTTGGCATAAAAATACTAGTCATTGAACTGGCTCTAGCCCACACAAGAAAGACAATGATCAGAGCTAACACAAACACTAGCTCAGTGCCGATATAACGTTTTAGACAAGCGCGTAACGTACGTACCAATGACACCGGTATGTCACGCTCAAGCTGCGCACTGATCGCGTAAATACCAACACAGGCAATCGGCGCAAAAAATACTAGTCCAACTAACAATAGGAGCATTACCCAAGTACTGCTGCCCTGCCAGACCAAGATAGACGCTGCCATAATCACCGAAGCCATAACGACGCCATAGCTAAGGCTCACCCTCGGCGCTCGAGTCACGTCCTTAAACCCAAGCATCAACCATCGCCAGGATGCACCAATTCCCAGTTGCGTACAGGGTGCGATAAACGGCAAAGGCGGTTGATCTTGGCGCTTTGATGTCATTCAGTTGTCCTAGTTCGTTAGCTATCACACAATCATAGCGTCGCCGCAATGACGCATTAAATACTATCGTCGCAGATTTTGCTTTCAACCGCTTGATCTGGATCAAACCTAATACGATATCGAACGGCAGCCCCCCCCCAACAACATTGCTGGATTCAGCCTTATTCAGGAATTCTGCACTCATCAACATTGCCTACTTCGAACAATCAAGAATAGCGGTATTATTACCTCAATATCGCAAACTATTTGCTTGCGCTATTATAGTGACTCTTAGATTGAACCAACCAATCCGACAGAACCTAAGGAGAGAAAAATGTTTAAGCATTCGACAATAGCCTTACTTATCATTCTGCTTCAAATATCACTTAGTACCGAAGCAACCGCAGAAGAAGGCTCAATAGGCTTTTACAACCAAGGGATTCAGTTCTATTCTGGCCAGGGTGTTGATCGCGATTATGCTCGCGCCTTCGGTCTATTTAACCGAGCTGCGCGCTCTGGTCACGCGCGCGCTCAGTACCAGTTAGGGCTTATGTATGCCAACGGTCATCACGTCGAACGAGACTACGGGCAGGCGCTTCATTGGTATCAACAATCGTCTCACCAAGGACTCGGCATGGCGCATCATGGCATTGCCTCACTTTACCAGCATGGATACGGTGTTCCTCAGAACTATGAACGCGCAATCTATTGGTATTCTCGCTCACTAGATACCGGTTTCACTGAGTCTGTTGACCCACTAGAACAAATCTATTTTGATCAGTTTGGTTTAGATGTAGATGTGAGCGAGTCTGGAGCGCTGATTACTGAAATCGCCGAAGCCGGCGATGCAACCGCCCAATATAATTTGGGCTATATGCATTACATTGGTCATACCGTCGAGAAAAACTACACTAAGGCAGCGATGTGGTTTATTAAGTCGGCAAGCCAAGGTGATACAGATGCTCAACTGAACCTCGGAAAAATGTATCGTTTCGGTGAAGGCGTCAAACAAGATGATCGGCAGTGTTACGTATGGAGTTCCGTTGCAATCGAGCTGAACAATATAGAAGCCACAGAAAACCAGCAGGCTTGCAAAGCCGAATTAACTGATGAAAATATCGAACAAGCTAAACTCGAAATCGCATCTAAAATAGCGCAATATCAACAACAGCCTTAAATCAAAGAGCTAGGCGACCAAGTCGGCCTAAATTGCCATGCTAGGCTATGTGTTTAAGCAACGGGGCTAACGAGCAAGTCTGCGACTAGTCAACCACACCGGAGAGGTCCACCCTCATGCCAGATGACCAAATTACTTTGCGTACGGCAACACTCGCAGATGTTGCTTTGTTACGTGAGTTTGAACAGGGTGTTGTTGCAGCCGAGCGCCCACTGGCACTTAATATGCGAGATGGAAAGGTAGAGTATTATGACCTTCCTGCGCTAATCAAAAGCGAACAAGTCCATCTTCTGATAGCCGAACAACACGCCGAACCGGCCGCTTGTGGCTACCTCAGAATCGACACGTCAAAACCACACAACAAATCACACCAGCATGGCTATATTGGCTTTATTTACGTCAACCCAAATCATCGTGGACTACAGCTAGCGCAGCACATAATCGAAGCACTTATTCGTTGGGGAAAACAGCATGAGCTATCAGTATTTACCTTAGACGTCTACAATGGCAACAGCGCGGCGATTCATGTTTATCAAAAACTGGGGTTTAAGCCCAACCTGATTGAAATGGTATTAGAGACTTAAACCACCAATTCCCTTGAGTAGCATTGCCTCATCCCTGACATCAACAGTGTGATAGTTCGGATACGCACTACACTCTTATAAACACTGAATTTCGATTCACGACTCAAATTATGACTTTTACGCTCTCAGTCTTAGACCAATCTTTCACACGATCACCGGACCAAGCTCCGCAAGCGCTGCAAGAGACCATTGCCATGGCGCAGTGGTGTGAACAGTTAGGCTATGAACGTTTTTGGGTATCAGAGCATCACGCATTTGCCACCTTGGCTGGCAGTGCGCCCGAAGTGCTAATCGCCGCATTAGGTGCTGCAACCAAACGCATAAGACTAGGCTCCGGTGGCATTATGCTACCGCATTACAGCGCCTATAAAATTGCTGAAGTGTTTTCTTTATTGGCCAACCTCTACCCAGACCGGATCGATCTTGGAGTGGGCCGAGCCCCTGGCGCTGACATGTCCACTGCCGTCGCATTAGCGACTGACGGACGCCCTAAATTCGAACGCTTTCCTGCGTTGCTGGAAGAGTTGACAAACTACTTACGCGAGCCGGTGAGCAAACCCCTAGTAAGCCCCAAACCACCAGAGAATCTACCAATTTGGTTACTCGGATCAAGTGCTGACAGTGCGCAACTTGCCGCACAACAAGGTTTGCCCTACAACCTAGCTCTGTTTATTAACCCTCAGGCTCAGTCGGAGTTGATTCGTCTATATAAACAATATTTTACGTCGACCCGCAAAGGTCAGCGGCCATATGGCACGATCACCATTAGCGCATTTTGTTGCGACACTGAGGCTGAAGCTAAGCGCCAGCAGCATACCTTCGACGTGAACTTTTTTCGATTTGTTAGTGGGGAGCGTAACGCGTCCAACGGTGGTGCTCTGCTAACCCCAGAGCAAGCTGCTGATTACCCGATGACACCGCAATTCGCGGGCTTTATCGCGCAGCGCAACCAAAATCGCGCCGTTGGCTCGCCCTCACAAGTGGCGGATGCAATTCAAGCCATTGCTAAACGATATGCTGCCGATGAAGTCATGATTGTTAGTAACATCTATGGCTTTGAAGAGCGCAAGCGGTGCTTCGAGCTAATAAAAAAGAGCATTTAACAGCCAGCAACCCTCAATAATCCCCTCGCCTTATACTGTGTAGCACACACTCTTTTAACGCTTTATTGGATATTCCGCGCAGGATTTTCGGTCGCCAAACGTAACTAATTAAATTATCACCTAATTAGTGCGTCTATCAAACTCATGAGCAGAGCTCTCTTATTTGTCTTTTTCGTTGCCAGCTTAGTTGGCTGCACCACATTGAATTTTGAATCACCTAACACCGTTGATCTAAGCGGTGTTTGGTTACTCGACCCGTCAATAAGTCAACATGTCCTTTTCGCACCACCGAAATCAAACCGCAAATCATCACGACGAGAAGGCGGTGCGGGCTCATCCGGCGGCCGAGGTGAACACGGCGGCCAAGGTCGACGAGGCGGTCGCGATGATTCCCAAAGCGAAGGCAACAACACTGGTGGCCATCAGCAAAAACCCGAAGCAGCCGTCGCTAATAAAATGACGATTGAACAAGCATTTGATTCGATGGGAATTCGCTATGTATCGGGGCCCAACCAGACCGAATCGTATCGAGATATCGATTGGGGCACCACCGAGACTTACAAAAATAAAACCACCGCTGGTTGGCGCGAAACATCGCTGGTGGTAGAGACTGAAAGCAAACGCACAACCACCACTGAAACCTATAACTTAAGCGCCGATGGAAACGTCTTAACGCTAGAGTTCGAAGTGGATGACAGAAAATTCCTTAGAGTCTTCAAACGAGACACAACCGAGGCCGCTAAGTAGCTGCTCAGGAGTAGTAGCTTGACACCGCTTAACCCGCGAAGACATTCGCATCGACTCGCTAGCTCTTAGATTTTTTTAAGAGCTTCTGGAATCGCGCGTTAGTACTGACCACAGCCTCGCGCTCCGCGCGGGTAAAGCCATTTTTGTCAATCGAAGTCGATTCAAAAAGTTTACTTGCTCGATTGACCAAATGGTTTCCAAGCACACCGAAATACTGAGACAACTTACCAGAAGCTGACTGTAAAACCAGCGTTACACCAGCTCCGTGGTAATAAGTGCAATGCCAAAACCCGGGCGGCACATACAACGAGTCTCCGTCATTCAATTCAGCCACATACGCTTGAATTCCCTTGAGCGCTGGATATTTATTAAACTGCGGTTGATTATAATCGACATCTCTAACCGTGATTCCGGACCGGCCAATTGCGTAAACGAACTGTGATTGAGCCGCAGGCACCAGCAACACCGATGCGCGTTCACCAAAATGACAACGTACAGTGTGCATCACCGAAGAGGTCTGACGCATTGGTTCTAAGACACCTTGGCCGCCGATACAAAGTGAAGTTAAACGAGTAAAGAAGTCAAACCCAAGTCGCGGGTAGCTAAAGTCCTTTTCCAGTTCAGGGACTTGGCTAAGCAGCAATCGAGATATCCGAAAATCGCTGCCTTCTTGTTGTTGCAACTCAAAAAAGCGCGCTAAATTGGTTTGTAATATTGGCTTAAAACGCTGCCCTCGATTTAACTCAAGTTGCTCGCTATAAACCGGCACATCAATGTCACCAAAGCTTTTCGACAAATAGTCAGTCGACCATTTAGAGCTTGCCGGCCAATACTTACTTAGATCACCAAACACAACAGGTGTTCCAGTTCTTCGATAGCGAACCTGCAAGTCCGAGACTGGCAAAGAGTTCTTTCGATCAACCGGAATATGCTTTATTGATTTAAACACTTTCAACCTTTTGCATGAATCATTTCAATATTAATTAATTTAGCGACTAATGTAACAACACAGCCAACTAAGCAACGTCATCACTGGGAATCGAGACATCGACAAATAGCTTGGCGCGCAAGGCTCACGGGCATACCCGCCCGCTGACATAGTGGTAAGGATGGTTTCGTCCAGCCCGCATATCAACTCGCGGCTTAACACGGCTATATCGCACAGCTTAAAACCCAGTCTTAAAACTAGTTAAGAGGCTCGCCGCGACCATCAGCACTGTCGAACCTGTCGATTCATGCAACCGCTCGGCAATTCTATTCTCAGCGGCGAAAATACTCAACAAAATCGTGAGGTTAATGGAGTTCAAGGCCCAATACGACACGGTATACTCTAGTTTGACAGAAAATTGAGCAGCATCTTGTCCCAAACATTACTCAGGAATGCTTTGGATCGGCCTATTCGCCACTTTTTCTGCTAATTGTCTCAGTAAGGCAGCACTAATCGACGGCCCACGCTCAGCAAGCACACTAATCAACTCACGGAATTTACCGTCGCCTAGCTCATTATGAAGATTCGCAAACACAGTAACCGCTTTCGCGGTAGCTGCTCCTTTTGAATTTTTACTTGCTAATTTTTTTACGGTATCGCCCCAGCGCTGTTGTTCTTCTAACGCCGTTTTAAACCGATGATCGGTAATGCCGCCGGATTGGTTTAATAATACCAACGCGAGATATTCAGCAAGCCCCTCATCAATCCAGTCAGCATCACGAGTGGCCTCGCGCTGCATTGCGACATGCACGAGTTCATGCAGCAGCGTACTCGTGCCATTTTCACTCACCAATGGCCGATCGCCGTGCAAAAATAAAGACCCCGGCCCAGATAGAGCCCCACGCCACATATTGTCGGTAGCACTCACGACCAACAAACGGTCAGGGAAGTCAGGAAACCATTCACGCACAGTAGGCACAGTGAAGCCCAACATAGTCAAAATCTCCAGACGTCGCACCTCTTGGCCAACAGGTGCGGACACAGCAACATTGGTGTCTGCAATACGGTTTCGGCGAACACCCAATTTACCTAATTGAACCCAGCCAGTAGGCCGATCAAATAGCCGATCAGGGTTATCTATTGCATAGTGGTGTTCACTAATTTCAGGATATCGCGTCACCGAACTCCAGCTAGGCGGCAATAAAAACTGGAGTTGAGTTCGAGAACGACTATCGCGCCGCACTCGACTATTCGCTGCTGGCACTAAATCATCGGCTCGAAATAATGCCCAGTCAGTAGTTACCCGAGAGTCGTAGCGTTCACCGCGAGAATGGTTCAGCTGGACACAGTAAACCAGCTTCCCCCCCAGTTCTGGAACCTCCCAATGCCACTTACCATTAGTTTGCTCGAGCACACCATCAGCCTTGAACTGGCTATAGTGCTTATCAATCGGCCAACTCAGTTGCTTGAGTAGATGTGCGGACTGACTCACCTCGACCGTGACCGGCAAACAATTGTCAGCACCATCAGCTTGAGTCATAGTGCGGAAGTCTACCGTTATATCAAAGCGATACTCCAACCCTTCTTGATTCACGGCGTTGGAAGGCGATTGTTGCGCAGCCGCTAACTGGAACAACGCTGCTAAGGTCAACAGGGCGATTACAACGTTGTATCGAAAAAAATTCTTCATCTCGGCATTATAGGCTGAACTAATTGATCGCGAATTTCTGCCATACAAATATTAATAATAAGCGCATTAAGCAGTAAAAAATCTCCGCGCCAGCTTACTCGCCATTTGCAAATAAACTCTTCAGGCCGTGATACGCGGCGAGATGTAAAGTATCGCCATGGTTTAGCTCATCAAAATACGCATAACTTGAAAAATCTTTGCTTTGATATGCATGATTTAGTTTATCGGCTAGCGAAGTAGCCAAACGTACCATCGTAGAGCCTTCATCACCGACCGCGACAAACACCTTGGGCTGCGCCTTTGCGATCACTTTGATTTCTTCATTTAACAAGCGTTCTTGGTCCCACCAAAGACTCGGACTGACGATTAAATAGTTATCAAAGAGCTGCGGCTTAGTAAACAGCACCTCAGTAGCCAATAGCCCGCCAAGGGATTGTCCTATCAAAGTTCGTTGACCGGTAGTGCGATAGCGACTCATTACCAAGGGTTGCACTTCATTCTCTAAAAAATCGATAAATGCGCGTGAACCACCGGCCATTGGAAATTCTTGCTGATCGCGTTTATCCGACGATGGCGATGTGAAATCTCGTTTACGATCGACATTCTCAATGCCCACCACGATTGATTCAGGGGTAAAATTCAACCACGGCAGAGACGTAAATTGCACCAGACCAGCGATGTGAATAAAATCTTCATCGGCACCACCATCTAGAAGATAAATAACCGGGTACTTTTTGTCCGCAGCGGACTCATAACTTACGGGCAGATAGATGTTGAGCTTCCTAGCCTCGCTCAGGGTTGAGGAGTCAAGCCGTAGCTGCTCTCCGAGCACTATTGTTGCAACATCAGGTGCAACGTCAATTGAGATTGTGTCGCTCGCGTGCGACCGACCACCGTCAACGAGAAATAGTAGGAATAAGCTCAGTAAAATCTTATTAGTAGTCGTCATAACATTAGTTTGGTTTAGGTAGGTAAGAAAAGATTATCGTTGCTGTGAGCTTGGCCTATATTGTTTAGGCTAAACAGCGTTTAAGCATACTTCGAGCATCTTATATTTGTCTGCTCAGCCAGAGAACACGTTAACTTTATAAGAAGTCAACATTTGCCGCTTATTCGGTGACGCTGCTCAGCTTGCTCGCGTAAGGCATGTGTGACAATCTTCCATATCTTACGGTTAAACCCCATGCCTAGATGCGCCGAATTAACTTCAATATTCTGCACATTCGGACTCATTTCATCGACTGCCGCAGTGGCTGAGACCACACCATCTGTGCGACTAAAGATTGATGTAATGGGTTGTAGAATCGGCTTTCTATTACGCTTATCGATCGACTGTTCGATCCAGTCCAAGTCATAATTTTTCGCTTTAAAGAAATCCGCAGCTCGACTGTACTTAGGCCCCCCGACGATAGGAGCGCCAAACGTAATCACTTGCGCAACTTGGTCGGTTAGCTCACGCGCACATTCTCGCGCGATATACCCGCCTAAACTCCAGCCAATCAACACCACGGGCGAATCGAGCTCGGTCGAGCGCTGTTTGACTCTGGCTATTGCTAGGTCACATAAGTAGGGAACGCCGCCCTCGCCTTTGTAAGTATCTGCACTGTAGTTATTGGGCAAATCAAACTCCCAATAAGGTGCTAAGTCTTCCAACACATGAGGATAATTAGTACCCGCAAGATTGACCCCCAAACCCCAACCTTCAGTGCAGTAGCCTAACCTTCTTAGATGTAACTCAAGAGCTCTCAAATAAATTTCATCGGACCCAAACCCAGGAAACATCATGATTGGTAGCGCGCCATTAACGGCCGGTTCGCGAACTTTCAATTTACTTCGCAACAATGAAAATGGCACTAAAGCGACATCAAGCAAAGCTCGACTCTCTAGTACAAAAGATAACTTAGATGGGGGCTTTCTAACCATCACAATCTGCCTTCAATCAATATATGATTCAATGTAACACCATATTCTATTGCGACTTTATAGGCAGCCTTATGTGGACGAAATATCTCTCTCACCGTGTATTCAACGTGCGCCAATGCCAAATTAGAGCTCAAATTGAGTAATGTGGTTATCTCAGATATTATTCACAACTGTTTGTCGGAAAATCCGGGAAGATAGAAAAATAACAATGGAACTAAAATGGAACAAAAAATAACACTAAGGACAGTCATAAAGTGGAGAGACAAACCGTGACCGATTTAAATATACAAGAGTTAGGGTTTACGCCCGTACAAAAAGCACCAGCAACCAAAACATTCAACGGCATTGGCACTCGACTTTACGGCCACGGAAAAATCGACGGCGCTGAATCACTATATACAAAAATATTGTATTTCACGATTCTCTTTGTACCGATTTTGGCGCTAAAGCGCTATCTCGTGCATCAACAAGATGGTGCTGAATATATTCTCGGCAAAGGTCCTCTGCTCGGGCTATCGAAGGTGTGGAACCTGTTAGTGGCCACATTAATCGTTGGCTTTGTTGGATTTGGGGCATATCAGAATCATGTTAATTCTCCAGAGTACATCGCTAAGACTCTCATGGCGCAAGCCACAGATGATATAGCCGAGCGTCAATTCGAGCCAGCGCTCGACAATCTCAAGCTGGTTTATAGGGGCAACAGTTCTCTCAAACAAACCGCTAAGAATAAGATCACGGAGATGATGACACCAGCATATTTGGCGGAACTAACACCGAGCGAAAATCTAGACGTGATCGCCTCAGCAGGGCAACTTAAAACCCTGTTTCCTCAACGCGCAGAACTGTGGATAGAAAAATTTAATAGCTACCAATCTAGTGCTCCAGCCGTGGCCAGTGAATTCGCTGACTTAATTGTTAAGAACACTAGTGATGAAGCCACTATTCAACTCTACGAAGCAAAGAATCACAAGTTGTTGCAGTCACTATATTTGCAGAACAAAAGTGATTTCACTATTTCTGAACGTTACGCAACGCTCGAAGAACGGTTAAACCAATGTGCAGACTGCATTGAAATTTTAGAACCACATTTTGATAAGCTCGGGACCACCAATGCAGCAAGAATATTAGGGCAAGCATATGCGGCTAACGGCGCGACCGACAAAGCCTATGAACTTCTGCAGCCCTATGTAGCATTGCACATCGAGCAATACCATACGGCTGAAGCGAATTACGATAAAGTGATTGAACAAGTTTGGGATAAAACTATTGACCAACTCAACGCCGGCAGCGCTCCGTCGAGCTTCTACACTAAATACGATGCCGCCACTGAAGAGCAACAATCTCAAATGGTGGACGAGTACTTTATTGAAAAGCGTGACAGCTCTGCGCAAGTGAGCCGTGCTCTGCAAGCGTATACAGAGTCAACCAGCGTCGTTCCAGTCGCACTCGACCTTGGCATTGTGCTGCTAAATAAAGCATCCGCTAATCCTGATGACAGCGCTAGAAATACTTTGTTAGAACAAGCTGAAACAACTTTCTTATCAGTACAAAACTATGCCGGCGATAGTGATGAATATCAGCTCTATTTAGGTCAAGTTTATTATTGGCTTAGCAAAGAAGAAAAAGGCGACGAGCTATTTGCCGCATTACTGAAAAAATATAATCGCAGCCCCCAAGTATTAGACTCACTCTCAGAGACATTGAGATCATTAGGAGCATTTTCAAAGTCTAAGGAATATGCACTTGAAGCTTATGAAACGTCGAGCGAACCGAAAGAGAAGCAATATTTCGCTCAATCACTAGCACTACACTCCGTAGATCTTGAAGAAAAGATTAAATGGCTTAGTAAAGCTGATCAGGCAAATTCGTTTGTTCAAGGTGATTTACTAACGTCTAAAGGAAAAATGGCCGTCGAAGACGATCAAACGGACAAAGCAATTGACTATTATCAACAGGCGATTGAGGTTTACAAAACAATCCCGGAGAACGCCACGCAACACAATAATATAGCGCTGATTTATTTAGCTAAGTATCGACTAAACTACGACCCTGTTGATATTGAAGCCGCTCTCGCTAACTTAGACTCAGCCATAGCCCTCGAGCCAGAAGACAGCATTGTATTGTCGAATGCAGCTTCTCAGCATATAGCTAAGGCATACAGAGACGTGCAAAGCCCAGTTATCAATTTTAAAGCGCTCGAGTTCTCTCCTTCACTCGATCTATTTGCTTTTCTCTACAAAAACCAAGCAGAAAAAGACCAAATCAGAGCTAAACTTAAAGCTCACTCATCGTTCAAAAAAGGACTAAGTTATTTAGAAAAAGCCGTGCTTCTTGCGCCAAAAAGTGTCTCCGACTTAACAGAGCTTACCGATATATATGCATTTATGGACGACCGTGATGGATTAGCAAGGTTGGCCAATCGATTCAAAGAACTCGAGCTTGATTTAGGCCAAAGCCAACAGCGGAAACTGGATGCGCGTAGTGGAGTTAATTCTCAAGCCAAGCTTGAGAATAGTCTGTATTTCATCGCTCGGTCCAGTGACAAATTAACTGCGCCCGAAATCATCAAAAGCCAGATTAACCAGACGATTTTAAATTCTTACATTTTGACAACCCAAGCAAATATGAGTGCGTATGGACGTGTCGAAGATACCGCTGAATTGGTGGCGCGAGCTCGTAGCAACTATCAACGAAGCAGTTCTTCTAGCACTCGCTCAGATTTGGAATCAATTATCCTGCACCGCTTAATTGAAAACGCCAAGCTCAACCTCCCTGAGTTTGCTAGCCTAATAAACCAGTACCAACTAATTCTAGACGAAGATAGTGTGTTCTGTATTGCCCTAACAGGTATAAATGGTTTTAAAGAGTTTGTTCAGAAAGACCCATTACATTCCGAATTATTGTCCTTATTGGAAACTGGCACAGAAAGTTTCCCGAAGTCATTTAGTGTTTTTGAATGGAAAATATTGAACGAATTAGGTCGTCAAACTACAGCAAACAAAATTGCACAGGTTTATAAATCAGACCCTAGTATAGAGCATCTTAACCTGTTGGCTTTTAAACGCACCAGCAACATGGAATACGTTAATTACCATACAACTCTCATACTAGAAATGCTGGGCAAGCCAGATCAAGCTAAGCGTCACTACCAAGCGGCAATCGAAGGCGGTTTGAGTCTTCCATCCGTAAATCTATAGACCGACACATATCCAAAGGTAGCGGCATACCGAAAGGCGTTTAACTGGCTAGTCTGAAGCAATAACGCTGTTCGGTGAGTCGCCAATCAAATACAGCGTTTAGTCGCAACGCCATAGTATTGGTACGCCGCAATCTTTGGGCCCTTAATATATCCTTGCTCCAAGCTTTGGATATCAAAAACCGAATCGATCAAGCTCGGTATAGGACGATCAAGATTACAACCACCGGCTATTCTGCGCCAAGCTGGATTAATACGATGCTGCCATTTTTGAATGTTGGCTTCTGGTGCTTCCCCATGCTCACAAAAAAGTAGTGGACCGCTAGGTTTCAAAACTCGCTGCATCTCTCCTAGCGCACGCTGCCAATCAGGAATAGTACAAAGCGTATAGGTTAAAACAATGGAATCTACGCAAGCATCTTCAAGCGGTATTTGTTCACTCGGGAGGTCGAGCCACTTTACCGTAATCGACGACTGAGCAACATTCGCACCAGCCTTTAGTCGCATGCCCTCAGAAGGCTCTAGCCCCCAAATAAACTCGACTTGGCTCGCGTCATAGTGCCGCAAATTTAACCCAGACCCCATGCCGATTTCGAGCACTTTGCCATAAGCCCTTGGTACTACTTTTTCACGCTGACGATGTACAGCGCCAGTGCCACAGGCACAATTTATTAAACAAGGTAATACTGTGTTTGAATAAAAACCCATCGTCGATCTCCTGACCCTAAAATTCAAAGTAATTACGGACCCTAACCACGTGCCAAAAGTCACACTGACTAACTGTTGTGACTGGTCTTTCGCCACAACAGGTTTTCAGTCGAGAGTTGGGTTACCGCATTACTATATTGTGCAGTGCTTCTTCCTCACAATATTAACAGTGTTTCTATATAGCGCTAATGTTGACGCTTAATTTCGAGTGCACGTTCTGCAATAGTAACGTCTTTAGAAGATTGAAGTCCTTTCATCTTCGATGCACGCGCGTTTTCTTCTCTATACGTCGCCAACTTTAAATCTAGTAATTGTTGTTCTGTCAAAGTACTAGACTCCTTAGCTTTCCAGCTGGATGACAACTTAGTAAATGCGGTCGGAGTAGCCACACCGGACGATAGCTCCAACGTCGACGGATAATAATAAAAATGCGACGCGCTTACATTTGCGCCCAATGTGGTAAACACATACATACTACCTAAATCGCTTGTAGGCAAACCCCAAGGGTCAAAAATCGCCCATCCGCTTGGGTTGCTAAGATAGATCCCTGAAGTATTATTTAGTTTATAGTCGAATGCTCCGTCTATGTGAGATTCACCTGAAATTCCAGCATCGTTCCCTACTACAAATGCAGTTGACGCTAAAAATCTGAAATACTCATTGAATTCATAACCTGAAGACGTTCGCAGGCCTTTCCACCTACCAGAAAACTTCTTCACTTGAGTCAGAGCAGAGTTTGGCGTCTGAGGAGTGGTATTAGTGGCGACAGCTGCAAGTATCGGCACTATATCCAGTAGTAAGTCTCCTTCGTTATCGCTCGGAGTTGGGGTCGGCGGTGGTGAAACCGAATCAGGCATCGAAATGAAAGGAGTATTTTCAGCAAAGTACTCATGTGAATCTGCATTTGTAATCGCAACGCTTGGGCTTGATGCCGCTAGATTACGCGCACCTTCCTGGCCGTAGACTTCATCATTCGTATCGGCGACGACAGTAAAGTGACTAAGTTCATGCACGATAGTACCTGATTTTGAATCAGTACCCGTGCTCGGAGCCGACCAGAAGGCATTACATAGATAAATGTTATATTCATCATTCGGGTAAACGTAGGCAAAATAACCGTCGGTGCAGGTGCAATCAAAGCCCAACACCTCAGACGCTGTCGCAGTATAAATAGAATTGAAGTTTTCCTGTACGCTGTTCCAATTCGAGAGCGAATAGCTGCCGAACCATTCTGTATACCGTTGCGCATTCGCTCGCTGGTTTACTGGTGTGCCAGCGAGGTCATCGCGAGCCGTTTTGGAAATCAACTCAGCAGCATCTAGCGCAGTTGAAATTTCAGCTTGCTGTGATACCGAACATGAATTGTATTCCGGCGTCTGCTTACGCTGACTAAGCTCTCTTCCTAAAGTTAGTATTTGACTACTAGGCTTTGCCATGCTCTGCCCCGACAATTCACTCTGTAAACTGGCCCCAAGCTGAATACGATAATCGCCACGTTGGTTAACGGGGTATGCGTCACGAATATTCACAGTGGCACTGATAGACGTTTTAGGTTGAATTAATACATAGTCTGTAGCCTGTGGAATCCCTCGCTTGTAGATTCGGCCAGTATAGGGCAACTTTCGCTGCTCGTAGTAGATTGCCAGTAGATCTTCGTTTAAGCGGCCCTCTAAAGCTGTCCCCCACTTTAGCAGTCGGACTGGCGTTTCCAGCGAGTTGCTGTAATTAAACACTACACCAACTTCATCGCCACTATCAATATAGCTTTTGTTAAGCTGGAACGACACCTCGACTCCATCAGGCAATTGATTGGCAAAAGCTGGAATATGCGAACCTAACAACCCACAGAAAACAAATAGCCTAAATAAAGCCGATAAAACGTTGTACATATTTACCCCTAGTTGGTTACAAGAACGAGTGATTTAATTTGACCTTAGTCGTCAGTACACCTGAGTGACAACTAGAGACTCGAATCAAATTGAAATGATCTAAAAACTGAGTGCTCTTAATACTAAAAAACATTTATCTAACATTGGAGACCCAACACTGATTAGTCAGATTAACATTAATTAGAAGTTGCTACATACCTCGCAAAAGTAAGCAGCAAGAGAACAATCTGGCAATAAAAAAGCCCCAGCAGTTTCCTGCTGGGGCTTCTAATATAAATCTGGCGATGTCCTACTCTCACACGGGGAATCCCGCACTACCATCGGC
>NZ_QNRT01000003.1:0-248851 GCF_003315245.1 Arenicella xantha
CTAGAGTAAAAAATGCATAACAAGTTGTCAAAGTTCACTCCGCAGCAAGCTGCTCCGCGGGACGCGTTTTCAACGCGCCCCTTGGCAAGGCGTTAGGTGTGTTCTGTCTGTTTAGCTAAAACGGTCGTTGATAAGAAGTGTTTCGTTGGTGCAAACTTTCTGGTGTGAGGCAGCCTAGAAAACTGGTTCATCGTTGTAAGTTAAGTATTTATATCGTTTTGGTCGAACAGCATTTTTACCACTAAACGAATTCTGATAGTCTGGCTTAGTATATGATATAAATGGTTTTGTTCTATGGAGGCAAAAGGAAGTGCATCAAGTCATCGAAAAAGTCACACCACCTAACAAGGCGTCAAAGTTCACTCCGCCAACAAGTTGGCTGCGCGGGACGGCTGCTTCGCGCCGCCCCTTGGCTTAGCGTTAGGTGTGTCCTGTCTATTTAGCTAAACCAGTCGTTGATAAGAAGTGTTTCGTTGGTGCAAATTTCCATGAGTGAGGCAGTCTGAAAAACTGATTCATCGTTGTAAGTTAAGTATTTATATCGTTTTGGTCGAACAGCATTTTTATCACTAAACGAATTCTGATAGTCTGGTTGAGTAAACGAAAGAAATGGTTTTGTTCTGTGGAGGCAAAAGGAAGTGCATCAAGTCATCGAAAAAGTCACACCACCTAACAAGGCGTCAAAGTTCACTCCGCCAGCGAGCTGGCTCCGCGGGACGGCTGCTACGCGCCGCCCCTTGGCTTAGCGTTATGAATACAAGGAGATCAATAATGTTTAAAGTTCTTATTCCCATTTTCCTTATCGTAGTTTCTTCTTCAGCAAAATCTCAAGATTGGAATGAACGTCAAACAGAAGGTAGTCTTAATACGGCAAACGTAATTAATTCTGCTTGGGAGTTGAGAAGGCTTTCTGAGAGCTTAGAACCCGGAATAGATACTCGTTGTTATATCGCGAAACTTGCTGCATTTAAGGCAAAGAGCCTTCCTGCTGCTGCAGAAATAGTTAAGCGGTATGAAAGCACCGACTCTGATCGCTTTGCAGTCCAGAGTGCTGAACAAGCCATAGAAATTTTTAGTCAGAATAGAGTTCAAGAAATAGCCAATGAATGTAAGAGTAATAAAGATTCATAACAAGAACCCAAAGTTCACTCCGCAGCAAGCTGCTCCGCGGGACGCGTTTACAACGCGCCCCTTGGCTTGGCGTTATATGTGTCAACAAACATGAGTATTGAAACCGATGCCTGAGTCTATAGAAATAACATTATGGGAACGATTCGATTCAAATTCGAAATCGTGGAAATATAATCATTACTCAGAAGGCTTTTTTGAAGACCAAGATCGACCAATTCCAAAGGGAAAAGTTCAAGAAGGCAGCTGGCCAAGTGGAACTTGGAGAAAACAAAAAGCTGTTTTAAAAGTTAAAAAAATCATCGAGGAATAGCTCAAAAGTGTTTCTAGTAAAAACATATAACAAGGCGTCAAAGTTCACTCCGCCAACAAGTTGGCTCCGCGGGACGGCTGCTTCGCGCCGCCCCTTGGCTTAGCGTTAAGTGCATCAAACCATGAAGATAAATTCTAGATTAAAAATTTTTCTGAGTGCGCTGGCAGGGACAATTTTTGGATATGTCCAAAGCTCATCAAGTATTCCAGGCTTATCAAAAATCGCCTTCAACCCAAATACGATTTATTCCATTATAATTTTTGGGGGTTTAGCGGGTTTTTTTATCGGTATGTACTCAATAAGTAAGTCCAACAAGGAAGAAGATAGGCATGCTGGCTACGCATTTTTTCTTTGCTTATGTGCGGGGATCAGCATTCCAACATTGTTAAGAGATTATAATGGAGCAATATTCGAGAGCTTAAGCATGGTTAGTGCTTTTTTTGGCTCAATCGCAGTCTTCTTAGTTTTAGGTGGGGCCGTCAGTGCAATTTTCAGCAAGAGCACTTAACAAGCTCAAAAACTTTCGCTCACTGCGTTCACTTGGACGCGCAGAAAACGCGCGCCCGTTTTAAGGGCGTTATATGTCCGAAAAGCTAAGGAGATCTTAATCTATGTTAGAACTTCGCCCCAACTGTGAAAGCTGTGATAAAGATCTTCCTCCAGAATCAACTGAAGCTTGTATATGTACTTATGAATGTACTTTTTGTTCTAATTGCGTCAGCAACTTGCTAATGAACGTTTGCCCAAATTGTGGTGGTGGGTTTTCTCCTCGGCCAATACGTCCAAAAAAGGAGCGTAGAGTTGGCGTAAGTCTTTTGCATCAACCCGCTTCAATGTCTAGGGTAAATACAAAGTACACTGCGGCTGAAATAACTGATTTTTCTAATGCCGTTAAAGACATTAAACCAGAGAACCGATAGTGCGATTAACAACATATAACAAGTGTGTCATGTTCGCACGCAAAAAGCGCGTGCTGGGACGGCTTACGCTGCGCTCCAGCCGCCCCATACACAAGCGTTAGTTTTACGTGATTCATCAACGGCCTAATGACCTTCTCGAAATTTATCTTGAGGGGCAATACTATTATTTGGTTGTTATGACTAAAATAGTACTATTCGGAGGGAATATTGTTTTCGGATTTCATAGCGATGGCGAACAAAAAAGTCCTAAATTTCTATTATCACAAGCACATCCGAATGGTTTCAATTGTTGTGTAGATTTACTTTACGCAAAAAAGCATGGTGAAGTAAAACGAGTAGCTTCCATTACTAGCATCGAGAAGTACTGGCTCACAAAATTTGCTAAATCTCCGATTTATTTTGGTAGTAACCTAGAACGAACATGGGGATGGAAGATTTACTCAATAAAAGACTTAAAAAATATTAAAAAAATCAGAATCTTCCTATTTGGAGAACATAAACAAGCAATGGACTATAGTTGCTGTGGATTTTTGTTTTACATCCAGTTAGTAGAGAGGAAATATCTGTTGGGACAAAGCATGTTTCTAAATGAAAACTAACAAGTTGCCAAAGTACACTCCGCCTTCGGCTCCGCGGGACGTCGCTCTGCGCCGCCCCTTGGCTTGGCGTTATATTTATCATGTCTAAATTCTGGAGAAATACTCTTGGTTTACTTGCGGGAGCTGCAATATTTTTTGTTGGTACGAGTCTATTTACCTATATTAGAAAGGGAAAGTGTTTAGAACTCGATGGCACGTATTCCGGCTACAGTTACTGCGAGTCTGCTGCTGGAACGCGTATCGAAATAGAGCTCACCATTACTGAATATATAGTGGTTCTGGGAACTTTCACGATAGTGTGTTGCTTGATCTTATGGGCAACAAATAAATTAACTAAACGTCTTGAAAAAATATAACAAGCTCAAAAACGACAGTACACTTCGTGTGCTCGGACGCGCAGAAGACGCGCGCCCGTTTTAAGGGCGTTATATGAGTAGCTAAATTTGAATATGTGGCCAAAATCGTATTATTTAGCAATGAGCAGAATGCTGTATATGGAGGTATTTATTATTGCAATTGCGATGTTGATATATATTGGCATAGGTGGCTTGGTGGGTCGTAGTTCACCAGAAGTATTTTTGTATTTTGTGGGCTCAATACTCTATACCTCAATAGCATTCTATATGGCATGCGTGTTATTTGGTTTGGTCGCTCTGGTTAAAAGGCAGCAGGTTCTTACTTCTTTATTCAAACTGCTTGTAGCTAGTGTCGTTGCAGTATTTCCTGCTGCAGTTGTACCGAACTTTTTGCCGATATAGTAGGTTTCATATAACAAGTTTGTGAACAGGACATTTTTTGCTACTCTTCGTTTTGGAGTGGCTGCGCCACTTTACTCCAAAACTACGTTTCGCAAGAAAATGCCTGTTACAAAGGCGTTATACAACAATAGGACCGTACGATTGAGATACTATCTTTCAATAGCAATGATTTTACTCGCTTCGTTTATGAGTTTTTTGTACAAAGACTATATAAGCGCGGTATTCCTCGATTCTTATGAAATCGAATTCGAAATAAAATTGGATGGACGTAGTGAAAACGTACATATTGGAACCTTTGCCGATCAACGAGAAAACTTAAAATCGTCTGGTGAAATCGTCGTTGTTAGTTCTGAGGTTGAGATCTCTATTACATACCCGTTGAATTCTCCTTCGGTATTTAAGGTGCACTCGGAAGGTGGTTTTACTCGGTTAGAATTGGTGGATAAAATATCAGAGTTGTATAAGATGGTGTATGAAGAGGAGGAGGCGACCACCAAAATATCTATAATCCCAGTAGAAAAAAGGATGGAGGAAATGGGCTTAATTAATAGAAATACCACCGACGGAAAATATCAGATTTGGGGCCACGATCTAGGTGATCTAGTCTTGGATGGTGCGCATATATACAAAGATGAAAACGGTATAGTTTCTGTAAATCTATACGTACAGTCATAGAGTTATGCCAAACAAATGTATAACAAGTTGCTGCTACGGACACAAAATAGTTGGCACCTTTCCTGCGTTCGCTGGCGCTCAGCAACAAAGGTGCCAACTATTTTGTGGCGCAGAGCAATGCGTTATGTGTAAAAACGAATGAAGAATTTGCTCCTAGTTATATTTATAGTGTTCATCACAAGTGGTTGCGCCACTCAGAAGACATATATTGGTTCAGTTACATCTTGCCAGAATGAGCCAGTATTAAGTGCCGCTGTTGAGGCATGGAAGAATCAATTGATTCCGTTTCATCTTCCGGTAAAACTAGGAGAAACTAAAACAGATCAAGATGGAGCGTTCGTACTAAGCACTAAAAAGGCCGCGAGCTTCTTTGTTTACTCAGGTGAAAAACTAAATTTTTCAACTCACCCAAAAAAATCAATAAATAAATGTACCAAGTCAAACACATAACAAGGCGCCAAAGTATAACTCCATTCGCTGCGCTCATTCCGCGGGACGTCGCTCCGCTCCGCCCCTTGGCACGGCGTTATGACTACAGAGAGCCCAATCTATGAAAAATATTGTTTTAACTATTTTAATATTCATATTGTTTAGTTTTGGTATTTCTCTAGATAGTTTTGCTAAAGAGCGAGCTTCTGATGCCTTGCTAACCGCTAGAATGATTTATGGCTTGGCCAAGGCCAATGGTGAATCAGCAGATCCATATGAGAGAGAGGCTTACGCTATTGAATCTATAGCCGAAGTATGGGAAGAGTTACGACAAAAGGGTCAGGCTGAATCAAACAAGAGCCTTGATGAATTAGTTTCTGTTAATAAAGCCGGGTATATCAAAGAATATACATGGCACTATTTGAAGAAGAAAAACTGGAAGAAACCTAGGAGGCTAAAAACCAAAGAGTTTGAAGATTGGAGTAAAGAAAATTTGTTTGATCATGAGCTGAGTTATTTATAGGGAAAACCTCGGTGAATATGAGTCATAACAAGGCACCAAACTATCACGCTTTTAGCGCTCGGACGCCACTGTCGTGGCGCCCGTTGGCTTAGCGTTATGGTCTTATGAATAAACTACTTTTTCTAATATCATTAATAATACCTGCAGTGAGTGGAGCAGAGGTAATTGTCCCCGAAGTGGTTCTATATAAATGGGGATACGAATCTATAGGCACGGACGAAAAGTCACAATCGATTAAGCGAATCAAAGGCGAGCGCTGGTCAGCTGATGAAGTTTATTATCCGCGGTTTACTTTGAGTAAATCTTGCCATTCGTCTGAAGCTGAAGCTTTATTAAAGCAGGAAAGTATAATTGATAATCTGAAAAATGACCCCTTTAAGGGGACCAAAAGTCACTACGATAGCTTTGTATGCTCAGCATGTTTGTATTCGATTACAACTACTGCAAGAGTAACCTACCTAGAGCATCAGCCGGGTATTTTGTTAAAGTATGAGGCTTATATTAAGAAAGGGGCAAAACCATAACAAACGGCTCCATGCAGACGCCCAAACCTACGCTGCTTTTGTGGGTTTCGCTGCGCTACACTTTACCACAAAAGCCTCTCCGGTTCGGGCGCTGGTGAGAGCCGGGCGTTATGTGCTGTCAGTCCGAGAGGTTTTCAAGTGGTTAGCTATTGGATAAATTTCATATTTATGCCGCTTATTCTATCGGCCGTAATTTTTATTTCTGGAGAAATCTCTCTATATTTTTTACTCGTAGTATTTTTATTTCTACACTTTATAGGTGAACGGAATTGTGGAAAATGGCAAACGTTTATCAAATCTAAGTTTGGGGTTGGAGCAACGGCCGTTCTGGTAATGGCAGCAGCACTATCCTTATCTGTGTCAGGCGTCATTCTGTACATTACTTGGGGCCATAACCCGCAATGCGAGTTCCATTGTGGTGGTGCTATTAATTGGTTAAATTGGCTGCCCTATGGTGCAATATCGGCATTTTTAACGTACTCTATTTCATACGTAATTGGCATGGCACTATTGGCATTTTTTCAAAATATCCGCGTAGGCACATAACAATTTTGTCCAGCCGACGTTTTGGTCTACGCTTCTTTTTGTGCATGGCCTTCGGCCATTTTTACACAAAAATCAACTACAACCAAAACGCGGCTGACAAAGGCGTTATGAATACATGAATAAATATTTGATGCTAGCAACTCTCTTAGCTTTTTCATTAATCATAGCCGTTAAAGCTGATGAAATCGTTAAACCAATTCCAACGGACATGCCAAATCAGCACACTTTTGTTCTTATGTTGTCAGCTAAATTTAGTTGTGGTCTTAAACGTTGGCCAGCTGATCTAAATGAGCTCAAGGCATTTCAGGAGATCAATGAAATTGAATTAGGTGTCGTTCCAAATTGGGGCTGGATATTTGGTGAAGAATTCAGCTTTGAAAAATCTAAGAATAAAATGGATTTGGTTTCGGTCAGCATAGCGCCAGAGGGAAACCCTATTACCGTAAAGTCTTATCAGGAAAAGCCTCTATGTGAAAATGGTTCAATCACAATACGTGGCGCGCATGTGGACATCGATTTTGGTGAAGAAGATTCATAACAAGTCAAACAACGCCTGCGGCTTGGACGTGCTATTCGCACGCCTGTTTTTGAGGCGTTATGTGGGTTACTAAATTTATGACAATTGAAGTCCTTCTATGGAGTGGGTTAGCGTTAGTTCTTACACTAAACCTAATTGTGAGTATTGCTGTAGCATTAAATTCTCCTGAATATTTAGGTAGCCAGAAGTTATACAAAATTCTGTTTGTTTGGCTTGTGCCAATAGTTGGTGCGATCCTTGTATGGAGCTTCCGTCGTATTGACAGAGCTGAAACCTTATCAACAGCGGAGCGTAAAAAATCCAGAGAGTGGTCAGCGGAAAATGACAGTTGGTTCCACGGATGATCTAAAGGTATGAGTAAACTAAAACCACATAACAAGTTGTCAAAGTTCACTCCGCTGCAAACGACGTAGTTCCGCGGGACGTTCGCTCCGCTCCGCCCCTTGGCAAGGCGTTAGGTGAATCTTTAAATCTATGAATAGAAAGACCATAGGGTTAACTTTACTACCGTTGGGTTTAGCAGGGCTTACATACGTTTTTCTTCAGCAAAATTTGATGCCGCCTGGTGCTGCTAGATCTGAGTTATGGATCAAAGGTATCACTGGAAATGAAGGTTACTCATACCCCGGGTTATCTGGTTGGCTACCGGCGGGTAGAACGGTCTTCTTTTTAAGTATAGTACCGATAATTTCAGGAGTAGTTATGATCTTTGGTGCCCCAAAAAAGTGAATACAAATACGCGATCACCTAACAAGTTTGCAAAGTTTGCTCCGTTCGTTTCACTCACTGCGCGGGACGGCGATAAAGCGCGCTGCCCCTTGCAAAGGCGTTAAGGTTGTAGTCGATGTATGAACAAGAAATACAGTTTCTACAGAAAGTTGAAGATAAACTAGATACAAATAATATACGTGATTTATTATCTAAAGATGAATGTGTAGTTATTGAAGCTAAATATCCATTAATACCTAAAGAATATTTAGCATATCTAATGGAGGTTGGTGCGGGCTCTGCAAGAGAAGATCAATATATGATCTATGGTATGCCCACATTGTGTCATGAGGATACTGACTATTCGTGGTACGAAACAAAAGGAGTTAACTACTTAGTTATTGGTGATGACTTTACTGGTAATTTGTATGCCTTTAATATTGATACTGGTTTTACTCCAGTATTACTTGATCATGAATGTATGGAGGAATTTGTTCATAACGGAACAATTAAATCATTTTTTAGGGAAATGATGCTTATGGACGAAAATGGTAATGATCAAAGAGAACCTTAACAAGGCACAAAACTGTCACTCACTGCGTTCGTTCGGACGCGCAAAAAACGCGTGCCCGTTAACTTGGCGTTAGACACTCTAGGAGTAAAAATGAAAAGAAGAATTTTTTTGACGACGTTATTGTTGTTGATTATTAAACCAAGCTTTGCGGACGAATATTTCCCGTTTGTTGAGTTTACTTGTATTCCAGAAGCAAATTATTTAAGAGTGTCTGCAGAAGGTTTTTATAACATTGGCGCTTACAAAAAAGAAACTGAAGTGGTTGAGGCTATCGAAAAACAATCAACCCTTCACTATGTTGGCTGGAATAATCCCCTGAAAAAATCATGCACTGTTAACGATAAAATAATTGAAGTGGAGCTCAACTATCGTAAGCCTGAGGCTAGAGGTGAATGTGGCGGTGAAGAAAGAGGAGCATTACAGGTCACTATTGATGGTTTAAAAGTAATAGATGGGGCTCGTTTTCATAGTGAATGTTTCACCTCATCTGTTAAAACGATAGACTTTAGTACTTTACAATATGGTCATTTTAAGGTTTGTGGTAGGTACACTGAACGTAAACCTTACAAAAATAAAAATGTGTGTGCGGAAGTACATTTGAGAAAAATAAAAGAAGGTGAGCCCGCAAATGTAGAGGTTCTCTTGAAAGAGTTTTCGGCTGATTATTAGCCTAACAAAAAGCTGTACGCTGACACATACTGCTACGTTCGTTTTTGTGTCTGTCGCTGCGCTCCATTATCACACAAAAACGCTCTCCACATTATGTGCAGGTGAGCTTAGCGTTAGTCTTTCGAATTAGCCTTGGAGTAAGCGTGTTATTTAATTGTCCTGTTAGTAGCGAAAAAGTACACCTATTAATAAGTATTCTGGAATTGAATTCCACATGTAAAGTTATTGATATAGGGTGTGGAGAAGGCGAGTTGCTTACTCTTATTCAGCAAGCGTCTGGCGCTGATTGTTTAGGTATAGATATTGACCAATCATGTATACAGCGTGCGGAACAAAAAGTAAGGCAATATGACTTGGGTGATAGACTTCATTTTTTATCAGATGATGTGCGAAAAACATCATTAGAAAAAAATAGTTATGATCTTGCTGTATGTGTAGGTTCAAGTCACGCCTTTGGGCAAGGTGAAGCGACCTATGTAAATGCCTTAAAAGAAATGAATGAATTATTAAAACCGAGAGGTCTTATATTAGTTGGTGAAGGATACTGGAAACAACCTCCAAAAAGGGAGTATCTGGATTTTATCGGCGAGCCAGTCGGAATTTATAACACCCACGAACAGAATATACAGCAAGCGGAATCTCTTGGGTTCATTCCTCTTTATGCAACAACCAGCTCTCAAGACGAATGGGATCATTTTGAGTGGTGTTTTCGAATGGAAGCAGAGTATAAAGTTATTGCTGATCCTGATAATGAGATGGCTAAAGAGAAGTTGGAAAAAGTGCGGGAATGGAATCATAATTATCGAAAATTCGGAAGAACAACAATGGGTTTTGGTTTTTATCTATATATGACGCCTTTGTAATGCGAGAATCTCACCAGTGTATAAACGCGGATTTATTTTTCCGTTGCTTCGCACCCCAAAATAAGCCGGTTATACAAGCATTAACATTAGGAGAGTGTAAGTATGAATAGAGAAGATTTCACATCGAAAATTTCAGAGTTTTCGACATTGTGTACATCTGAGATAGAGTTGAATGGCTCGGATGAATCAACGCATTTAACTACAGAAGTAGCTTCAGAAATAATTTCAATTTCAGAGGCTAATATAGAATTTATTGAATCATCAGTATTAGGTAATTGCTTATATAGCTATATAGAAAAAGTATTGGCTAGCCATAAGCCAAACAAATCTGAACTGATCAGAAATAGTATTTTTGTTGTGTGGTCATTTATTGATTCTATTTCGGATGATGAAACTAGAGAGCTATTGTCGCACTCGGTCAAAGATCAAGAATCATTTGATAACTTTGCTTCTTACATATTATCTGGTAAAGATAATGTTGAATCTGAATAAGAGAGGAGTTTGAAAATGAGCTGGACGCCTATTCGTTGTTGGTTCTGCTTGTGTTGAGTCTCCTTCGTTGTTTGAGGTCGGTCGCGGGCAGTGCGGTGTGTCTGGCAATGTTCCAGATATAGGCGCTGATATCATGAGCAATGGCAGCAAGCGATAATCGATATTGCGAAGCTGACGGTGGTCAATGACGGAGTTGCGGTGCAGTTGGAATTTTGTAACGACAGCTCATGTGCTAGTGCTCGCTATGATACCGCGCCTCACCAGCAGCAGGCAGAGCTGCCACTGAAAGTCTGGTACTAACAAAACTGGCCTCAATCGCTTGCTTTGCAAGGTTTGGGCTATGCAGCAATGCTGGCGATGCTCTCGGCGAGTTTTATGGTTCTGTAGCGAACATTGGCCAGCGCCATTTCCGACCGCGCAGCAATCATTAGCACGCAAGGTTTGTCGAGATATTGCGTTCGAACAAATAGCACGTTACCAGATTTAGATTCAACAATTGTGACGTCAAATTGGTCCGTTAACACTTGATTCGATGTTGCGTCGCTCAGCGCGCAAATTGTACTGCTCATGGCCGCGAGTTTATCTGCTTCGGCGGCGAGGCTTTTTGATGCAAACGACTTAATCGAGAATCCATCTGTGGTGCATAGGCTCACTACAAAGATTTCTTTATTGGTTTCACAGAGCGTTCTTATTTCACTAATAAGCTCTGGTTTAACTGGAACCTGATTGTTTGGCATGGTCTTTTTTATGATTAAGTTTGGTAGTTAATAGCGTTAAACATATGCAATACCGATAGCGCTGATTCTTTGTTACGAGGGTCAACGTTAATGATCGGGCTTACCAATTTGTTGTGGTCAAGGATAGCGCGTATTTCGCAATTGAGCGCAACTAGATCAGAATTTTCCGCTTGTTCACAGTGTGTTACGCCGACGACACAGGTGGTGTTGTTTTCATTCGGGGCAAAGAATGAAAGGAGATGATCAAAGTCGTCATAATTTGGGGTTTCACCGTATTTTACCAAGATCAAAATGCCCCAAAGTCCTTTATTTACGGTTTCCCATAAAAAGGAAAAGCGCTGTTGTCCGGGCACACCGTACAAGCCAAGTGCAGTGTCATCAGTCAGCTTAATGCGGCCGTAATCGATGCCCACCGTGGTGTATTTTTTGCCGATATCAATGCTTGATTCGACCTCGGTCTCTACTGGGCTGATCTCGCTTAATGTTTTAATTAAACGCGATTTCCCGGCACCGACTTCACCGATTATTGCTAGCTTTTTATAGTCCATGCTGCCTCTAGGTTAATCTCAAAAATGATCGCATTTTTGCGTAAAAGCCGCCATTGGTCGCAGTCGTGCGATCGGACTGGTGGTCGCCTTGAATTTTGGATGCAGTTAAAATATCTAAGGAATAAAGGGTTCCGAGAAGCTTGTCTAACTCGGCCTTTGAGCCTAATTGTTTATTTTTCACAAGCTCGCTATATGGCACAGAATGTCGAATGAGTTGAGCGCAAAGCTCATAAACCATCGGGGATTGCCCTACGTGATTAAAGTCCGGCCAAGCCGAAAGTTGCAGCGCTAATCCTTCAAAAGTAGGCTGTTGCGTTGCACTCGGGGTATTCCGACCCTGTGGGGAGTCGAGAAATATTTGAAGCAATTCTCGGTCTTCTTTCGCTAAGGTGTTCAAGGTGCTGGCATGTTTGCTCAAAAAACGCTTGAACTCTGGCACTTTAGAGATGTTCTCAGCTAACTTCATATCCCATTCAGGAAATGATCGAGAGGTAACTTTGGTGTCCAGTATAACTCTAACGTTGGAGTGCCGTTTATCTAAGCGTATGCTGTTAAACAGTTGATCAACACTACTGGCTTCGCCTTCAATGACTTGAATGTAGCGGCCTAGTCGATAAGACAGTATGCCGGTTACCTTCAATTCAGCATTTTTCTTTCTTGCGGTGCTGAAAATATTCGACAAGCCGACTGGCAATGTCGCTCCATTTTTTCGCGCGATTACCTCGCTTATATAGGCGATGCATTTCATTTTCCTACCCCTTGTGTGACCCCGTTCTGTGCAGCACTGACTGCATGAGCTTACTGGCTATTTACAATGATGGCCCGGCCCAGAATGAAGTCTTGGCGTCCATCCAATCGGATATTTGTAGTGCTTAGAATGACGTAGGGTTGGCCGGTTCTATCAACCTTGAACGAGTCGACCGTTCATCTATAGTACAAGTATTCTTGAATCGTGAGTTTGGCTATACGAATCCAGCTAAACTCACGACTCGACTGCTCTTTATTAAACTTCTAAACTGTCTTCGATGTTTTGAACTTTGCGACGTGCAAGTGCTAAATTAGCCTTGGCTGTGTCAAGTACTAGGTAGATGAATAGACCTTTGTGATTAACTGTTGGGCGAATGATGTGCATTTGCGTGTCAAGAGTAATCAAAATGTCAGTGATGTCGCCTGTAATACCTAACGACTTCATGGTCGCTATTTTGGCTTTCACTACTTCAGAATTACCTGCCGCCGCTAACTCAAGGTCAACGCCACTGCCTGCTGTGCCTAAAGCCATGCCAGATGTATAGTCTACGATGCATGCACCAAGCGCACCGTCAATGTTCAATAGTTCAGCTAAGCTATCATTAATATTTGCCACAATTTCCACCCATTTTTAAAGTTAATCTAGCTATATTGACGGAGTGTCAATATACGAGAAGCAAGCATTCTACACCGAGAACGGACTTTGTCTAGTAACCTAGGTGCCAATGGGTATGGATTTCCGCTGTGTTTTCAATTGTTTGCAATTAGTTTGAAAAGCAGGAGTTTGACTTGTCGGTGAGTTTCGATTTAGGTGTTAAGCACATATAACACGGGTGTCGAAGTGCTGGGATTACGCGAGAGGTGTGTGTTAATCAAAATATCCTTTGGCAGCTGCTGCAACCACGCTCGAATGGCGAGGGTTTCAGCCTCGCCGGCTGGATGGCCGGGGTAGCACAGTAGCGTCATAACGCCATGTGCAGACAGCTTGGTGAGGGCCGCATTCAGTGCTAGCAGGCTTGATTCAGCTTGTGTTGTCAGCGTTTTATCTGCGCTCGGCAGATAGCCGAAATTGAACATTACGCAATCAACTTCTCCGTCTACGTGGTTGGCTAGTTGCTGATGGCCGTCATTAACTAATTGGACATGATCAAATCCAGCTGCTTCGAGGCGTTGACGCGTTGCCGAAATCGCCTTCGCTTGAACATCAAAGGCCCATACTCGATGCTGAGTGTGCTGCGCTAAGAATAATGTGTCGTGTCCGTTGCCACAGGTAGCATCGACTGATTGCCTAAGAGTACCTGGCAGAAAATGATCGAGAATACTCTGATGAGCGATATCGGTTAAAGCCATTGGCTGAGCTCCTTGGACAATTCCGTGCCGTGCTGCAGGTGCTCACAAAGCGTGGCAGCATAATACGGAATAGTTAAACAACCTTTGCTGCCGAACCCGTTAAAGCAATAGGTGTTTGGTAAGTTTGTCAACGGCCCAATAAACGGTTGGCGTTGCGCGGTGGTTGGTCGTATACCAACTTGATGCTGCACCACGCTAGCGGTTTGTCCGGTGTGTAGTGAGAGGCTGTCAAGCAAGCTTTGTTGGATCGCCGGGTCAGTCTCCAGACTTACATCATTCCATGCATAGTTAGCCCCGAGTTTGGCGTAGTTTGGCTTGTCAGCCGCGGGAACTAACCAGTTCCCCCAACTCAGCATGCGGTCGTTTGGTTGTTCGGTTTTAACCGTGATGATCTCGCCTTTAGCTAGTTTGAAGGGTAGGTCTTTGAGCCAAGGGTTATTAATGGCCTGGTATCCTTCGCAGAAAATAATGTGTTTAGCTTGCCAATCTTGGTAGTGGCATTGGTGTTCTGTGATGCTCAGCTTTGAGTAGTCGAAGTGCTCGCTGTGATACACCGCTCTAGCCAATAAGGCTTGCTTCACTGAGGCTACCATTGCCACAGTATCAACTACAGCGGTACGTGCTACATCGGCACACGCCAAGGCATTATCAGAAAATGGTGATTGGGATGATCGGCTTAATATTGTTTGGTAGTCTGCTTGCGTTAAGCGCTGTGTAAAATAGCTCGCCTGACCAGCATTTTTGATTAGCCTTTGTTGCTTGATAGGCCGGTAGAAGACGGCACCGAGCTCCTGTTCTAGAGAGGTATACCAGTGTTCGGCGTACTTTGAGTATTCCTCGAATCTGTCGGTAATATTGAGTCGGTGGCCAGTAACTGGGTTGATGATGCCTGCGGCAACTTGACTGGCGCTTCCTTTGTGGTGGTTATCAATGACACGCACCGAGTAGCCTGCTCGGAGTAGGCTAAATGCCAATATCGACCCCGCTATACCTTGGCCAATCAGTAAAAAATCAGTCTGTGCCTGAGGCATGGGGTCACCGAGGGTAATCTAAAAGTAAAAGGTTTGTGGTAGTCTTTTCAAATGATCGGCAAGTATAACAATTGCACTCTTTCAATGGGTGGAAGAAAGCAGACAATGAAAATCTAATATGGCTCAACATTTGGTTAGCTCGAAGCGTTTTCTTCCGTACTTTTGTACGCAGTTTTTAGGCGCCTTTAATGACAATATCTACCGCAATGCGTTTGCGATTCTGATTACTTATTTCCTTGCCAAGGAAAACCAAGGGGTCATTATCAATATTGCGCTGGTAGCCTTTATTCTGCCGTATTTTTTGTTTGGCGCTATTGCTGGGCAACTCGCCGACAAATATGAGAAAGCTCGTTTGATCCGCTACATCAAATTAGCAGAAATCGTGATTATGCTAATGGGCAGTTTGGCGTTGTACTTTCATCACGTGCCTTTCATGCTATTTGTTTTGTTTGCATTAGGTTCTCAGTCGGCCTTTTTCGGCCCGATTAAATACAGTATTTTGCCGCAACATGTTAGCCCCGACGAAATTCTAGACGCCAATGCTTATGTCGAATCTGGCACCTTTATAGCGATTTTACTCGGTACTATTTTGGGCGGCACGCTGGCTAGTGATCTGAGTTATCAATACGCATTGATGGCGAGCATTGTAGGGTTTGCTGTGCTCGGCTACTTGGCGAGCGCATATATTCCGGCTGCGCCGGCGGCATCGCCGACACTGAATATGTCGTTCAATATCTGGACTAGTAGCCTCGAAATTATTCGCATGACACGCCGCAATAAGCCGGTGTTTATGTCGATTTTGGCAAATTCCTGGTTTTGGTTTTTTGGCTCAATTGTACTGACCCAGTTTCCGGTATTCGCCAAAGAAGTATTGTCCGGAGATGCCGGCGTCGCTACCTTATTATTAGCTACATTTTCTGTTGGGATTGGTCTCGGATCGTTTGCCTGTGCGGTATTTTCGCGAGGGCGAGTTGAAATGGGCTTGGTGCCGTTTGGTGCCTTGGGAATTAGTTTTTTCACTTGGCAGTTGAGTAGAACCGACATTGTCGCGGGCGACTCGCTTAGAACCTTGACGGAGGTTATTCAGTTGCCGGGCGCATGGTGGGTCATTACCAATCTAACGATGATCGCGTTTAGCGCGGGCCTGTTTATCGTGCCGTTATATGCCTTCATGCAAACTCGCAGCGCGGAGCAACAGCGTTCACGAACCATTGCCGTTAACAATATCTTTAATTCAATTTTTATGGTGGTGGCCGGTGCGCTAGGTGCGGTGTTACTCGCCTTAGATTTTTCGGTATTGGATATTTTTAAAATTGCAGCGATTCTGAATTTGATTGTCGCTGGTTATATTTTCTATCAGATTCCGGAATATTTTCTGCGGCTTTTGAGTTGGTTGTTGATGCACATGGTGTATCGCATTGACACCAAAGATCTAGATAAAATACCCAAAGAGGGTCCTGCGTTGTTGGTCTGCAATCACGTAAGTTTTTTTGATCCAGCTATTTTGCTTGGCGAATTGCCTCGGCCAGCGCGATTTGTGATGTGGTACAGTTTTTATGAGGTCCCGTTATTTACCTATTTGTTTAAAGGCTTGAAATCTATTCCAATTGGGAATCGGCGGGAACGACCTGAGTTGGTGGACGAGGCGTTTGATCGTATCGCGGAAGAGTTAGAAGCGGGTAAGTTAGTGGTTATTTTTCCTGAAGGAAGCATCACTCGTGACGGCGAGATGAGTAAATTTCAACCGGGCATCGACCAGATTGTAAAGCGGACGCCGGTGCCGGTCGTGCCATTGGCCTTACGCGGTATGTGGGGAACATGGTCATCACGCAAGCGCGGTCGTGCATTAAAAGGTTGGCCTACCGCGTTTATGCGTAAATTAACCGTGGTGGCTGGCGACCCAGTTCCAGCGAAGCAGGCGACGCGCTTAGTATTGCAAGAAAAAGTTCTGGAGTTACGCGGAGAACATAAGTGAACGATAGCTTAGTTAAGGATGGTCTGTCGCGCTGTAGTTGGTGCGAGAGTAGTGAGTTGTATCGCCAGTATCATGATCAAGAATGGGGCGTGGCCGTGTTTGATGATCGTGAATTGTTTGAAATGCTAAATCTTGAAGGTGCGCAAGCCGGTTTAAGCTGGATTACTGTATTGAAAAAGCGTGAGAATTATCGTGATGCATTCGACCAGTTCGATCCGGTCAAAATAGCTCAGTACGATGAGGCTAAGCGTGGTGAGTTGTTAGCTAATGCCGGGATTATTAGAAATAAGCTTAAGGTGAATGCCTTCATTGTAAATGCCCAACTCTATTTAGAGATGCAGTCGTTGGCTGAGAAAAATGCCGGCCCGACATTTTCGGAGTTTCTGTGGTCGTTTGTTGACGGCAAGCCCATTGTGAATACGCCAAGTTCTTTGTCTGAGGTGCCAGCCACTACCGCACAGTCGGATGCAATGAGCAAAGCGTTGAAAAAACGTGGATTTAAGTTCGTTGGTTCAACTATTTGTTATGCGTTTATGCAAGCCTGTGGCATGGTTGTTGATCACACCCAAGATTGTTTTCGGTTTAACAAAGAAGCTAAGTAACCCCATTAGCGGCTGTTTGACTGAGCTAACATGAGATAGTTAGGTTAATGCTAAAGCCCACGCTAATACCACGATAACTAGGCTAAGTGTCGCAAAAACTCCTTGGGCGGGTACGGTGCTCTCCATACGTCGCAGTACTGTCATCCAGACTAGCGCGGTCATGCAGCCACTAAAATAGCCTGTGAGGTGTGCCATTACGTCGGTTCGTTCACCGGTGGTGCCCAAAAATCCAAGTAAAGCCAGTGTTGCGATCAGCGGTGCCCAGCGCCTTAACCCACGTTGGGCATAGGCGTAACGGTCATTCAGGGCAAACACACCGAGGATGCCCAGCGCAGCGAATACCATGGTTGAAGCGCCAATCGATAAGTGTAATGTTTGGTACAAATAGGCGTTGAGGGCGTTGCCTAGTGCGCCAGCAATTAGGATGCTGAACCACGCGGCGCCACTACCGATGTATTGCGATACCAAAATGCCAAATAGCGCGCCAAAGCCGATATTGCCAATAAGATGCGCGGCATCGGCGTGTAACGTTAATGCGGTGATAGTGCGCCACCATTCACCATCGAAAATTTTCTCGGAGTGCGCGACGCCTTGGTTTTGCCAGTTTTGTCCGAATAATTTAAGGCTGCTAAAAGCGCCAACTATTAGTAATGCCAAGCCATAAAGATAGGCACCTAAAAAGCCTTTTGAGATTGGATGAAGTGGTTTCGCCAGAACTTCTTCTTCCGCGTTCTCACTTAAATATAAGCGCAACTGCTGGTAGGCTTGCTCGGCGCGCTCATGATCTATCAGTAGATAGTAGCGAGATCCAGAGTGTACTAAGTGGCTGTCAAATCCTGTTGCTTGCAGTACTAAGTTAAACTCCTGACATTTAGCAGAATCGATTGAATGAAAAAGGGCGGCGTAACTCATTTAGGTTTGATGCGACCGACTTATTCAAATTCAAGTGAGAATGCCATTTGCATTGTTGTCATAGTGGCGTGCTAGGTTCGGTTTAGCGGATCATAGCTTGCCGTTTCATAGGTGCCCCTGTGGGTTTTTGCTGCTGTTATTGGTTCAATAGACGTGACGTGAATGGTTAAACATAATAGGTGTTTTGTATGTCAAGAAAATGGAGCATGGTTTTGATGTTATCGATGTTGTTGTCTTCGCCAACGATGGCTGATCCGCTGGTTATTGCGCATCGTGGGGCGTCTGGGTATTTGCCAGAACATACGTTAGAAGCGATTACCTTGGCGTTTGCACAAGGCGCTGACTATATCGAGCAAGATGTTGTTCTTAGTCGCGATGGTGTGCCGGTGGTGCTGCATGATATTCACTTAGATACAGTTACCGACGTGGCGGAAAAATTTCCCAAGAAAAAGCGCGCTGACGGTCGCTTTTACGCGATTGATTTGACCTTAGCCGAACTTAAATCGCTGACGGTGAATGAACGACGGGAGCTCAACGGAGATCAGGTTTTCCCCGGCCGTTACCAAGGCTCTGCTGGTTTTACTATTGCCACCTTTGAGGAGCAAATCGAGTTAATTGGTGAGCTCAATCGCCAATTTTCAAAAAACGTCGGCCTGTATCCAGAAATAAAATCACCGGCTTGGCATCGTGCGCAAGGAGCGGATATTTCTGTGGTGGTGCTAGAGGTGCTTCGTCGTCATGGTCTCGACAGCGCCGATGCGCGCATCTATTTACAGTGTTTTGATTTTGCTGAAACTCAGCGAGTCCGTGTGGAGCTTGGCGCTAAGCTTAAGTTAATACAGCTCATCGGCGAAAACGATTGGAGCGAATCCGACTCTGATTATGATTATTTGAAAACACCAAGCGGCTTGTCTGAAGTCGCTAAGGTTGCGCAGGGGGTTGGGGTTTGGATTCCGCAGTTAGCGAGCCCCTCAACGTTTAAACCCACCGCGTTGGCGAAACATGCTCAGATGGCAGGGCTCGATGTGCACGCTTATACGTTTCGCAAAGATGCATTGCCACCTAGTGTAACCTCACCGATGTTGCTCGACCTGCTGTTCAAACAACTTGGCATCAATGGCATTTTTACGGACTTCCCAGATCTGGTGGTTGAGTATCTGGCTGGTGGTTAAGTTTGCCTGGTGGCAGATTCAAGCGCTGCGCAAAGATTTATTCGCGGATACATTGTCAGTGGTGGCAACGACCTTCGTTGTTTGCTCTGAGCGTTTTGGGCCAATACGTGATTGCTTGATTGAGCCGATACCGGCGACATCAATTGCGATCGATTTGGTGGCGGCAAAGTCTATTGCTTCGGTCTGAATCAGCTCACCGCCAATGCGGCACGCGGTTGCGTAGTCCACGTATGCTAAGCGATTTGCGTTGGCGAATTTGTTAGGGTCTCGATCGTATAAGCCATTCACATCTTTGAGCAGTCGTACGCTTTCCAACCCTAGTGCATGGGCAATGCACACAGCGCTAATATCGCTGCCGCCGCGCCCCAGCAGCACACATTCGCCGTGTTGGTCAACGGCCGAGAAACCTGGCACCACAATCACCGGCGTCTGTGCTAGCGCCGAATTGATCTTAACTGCATTTATACTGGTGGGAGTTGCTTTGGTGCGCTCGCCATGCGCAACAAACTCAAGGTCAGCAGGTGTTTGGCAAGACGCTTTTAAGTCGTGTTGGGTCAGAAAGTTAACCAAAGCCGCTGCGGATTGAAATTCGCCGCTAGCGATTAATGTTGCAAACTCAACAGAATCGGTACTGAGTTGTTTTGCGGTTGCTTGTGTAATTAACTGTTCGGTCATTCCGAAAAATGCTGAAACGACGGCGATGACGTTAATGTTTTGCGAGCGATACCGATGGATTTCTGAATGGATTCGCTCGAAATCGGCTTGGCTGTGAAGAACTGAGCCACCAAATTTCAATACGATGGTTTCTGTGTTTGCGGCGCCTTTTGGTAGGCTCAAGGCTGTTGTTCCGCTCAGGGCTTCTGTTTCGCTCAGGGCTGCTTGTTCGCTCAGGGCTGTTGTCTCGGTGCTCATGGGGTACTCGTAACTAGCTGGTCAATGGTTGTGTGTTTCGACACTGTTATTCACAATAAAGGAGTAGCGTCGAAGGACATGTGGCCAATCAGGGGAAACATCAACCAAGCACCAACCGAGAAGGATTCTCGTTCGGGCTCGCTTTAGCTGAATTTATTTCCGCGCCCGCAATCGGAGTCAAATCGGCGCCATGGGGGGACTATATCAAATTATTGAATTTGAATCAGTAAATCTAAAATGACACTCGAATCAACTGTCGTTTGACCTTCTGTTGTTCGAGTGGTTGGTCTTATTGGTCATTTAATGTGGCACTGTTAAGTGCGAGTTTTCTGTTTGTGAAAATAGTGATAAAGAATAATAAATTTATGATAAACATAAAATATGTTTTGTAAAAGATTGTTTTTTGAAGTAAGCTGACCCTATGGATATCCGAATTAATCTTGACGTGGAAATGGCAAAGAACAAGATGTCTCTAAAAGAGTTGTCTCATCGAATTGGCATTTCCATGACTAATTTGTCGCTACTCAAAACTGGCAAAGTTAAGGCCATACGTTTTTCGACGTTGGCGGCTATTTGCCGAGAGCTGGGTTGTCAGCCCGGTGACATTCTTGAGTATGTTGGAAGTGCGGCCACCGACGGCGAAGCTGTTTCGTCATGACAGTCTATTTTGGAACAACAATATTGGAGAGCGGTGATGCAAAATAATGATTACATCTTACCTGGAGTCGCTGCGATTGCGTTAGCGATACTGTATCCGTTGTATTGGATAGGCGAGTTAACTGGAAGTGCGCTGAGTATCTCGGCTGCGGCATGGGAAAATATGCTAATGCTGACGTTTTCAGATGTGCTGTTTTTAGCGATCGGACTGTTGGTGATTTATGTATATCTAAGCGTTAAAACTATTCTGAATGACCAGTTGAATTTTAAACGCATCGATTTATTGTTGTTGATCATGGTCGGCGTAAACGCCATCTTTATTGGTACTTTGAGCCTCGATTTGGCCGCGGCCATCCTGCCGGATGCGATTGTGATGCAGAATAAAGACCTGTTGTTAGCCGTCGGCTTCTCGCTCACGGTTGGCGTGATTCTAGTGTGCGGATTGTTGGACGTTGTTATTGGTTTGGTATTACTCGCGAACGCCAGCAAGTTACCTACTTTGGTGAAAATATTTGCGGTTATGACGTTGATCCAAGGTGTCTTTGAAGTCACCGTGGTTTTTTCTCCAGCCTCGATCGTGATCTTCCCGGTTTCTCTTATCGTGTTGGCGGCTTTTTTCTTAACCAAGCCGGAATCGATTGAGGTGGTTTAGCCTCATGTCTGCTAAACAACAGGGCTTAGTTATCGGCTCAAATTGATTCGTTAACCGAATTGGTGCGGCTATTGTGAGTTTTGTCGACGCTCCAGTTGCTTGATTGTTAGTGAACAAAAAAGCGAAAACGCTGTACATACGTCAAATTTACTGTATGGTGCAGACTAGCTTAAAGATTCAGCCAGTTTAGATCCTTCGTATTTCGGTTATCTCCTCGTAGTTGTTACATCCCGCTTAGCCTATCCGTTGTTACTATTTTAGTGCCCTCGTATAGTAGAAATAGTTGCTTGTTACCCTCCAGAAGTTTTTACCTTTTCAAAGTTTATAAATCCCCGCTTCAATTTTTCTGCATCATCGCCTCATTGAGGCATTATAAATTTTATATATTTAAAGGTAATACACATGTCTAATACAACAACTGGAACTGTAAAGTGGTTTAACGAAACTAAAGGCTTTGGCTTCATCGAGCAAGAATCTGGCCCTGATGTTTTCGCACACTACAGTGCTATTTTGGACTCTGGTTTCAAAACATTGCAAGAAGGCCAAAAAGTTGAGTTCAACTTAACTCAAGGCGCAAAAGGCCCACAAGCTGAAGCGATTGTTTGCGTCTAGATTTGGATGCTGCTGAACGTAGTTCAGCTTCAGAGTGCTGATTAATTTGGCACTCTGACAAAACATAGATCAAATCGGCCGATTGCTAAATCGCCGACTTGCTCAAAAAATCCAATCTCCGATTCATTCGGTGGTTGGATTTTTTTTTGCTTTATAGTGATGGCTAGTTTGTAGTTAGGTGCTAGCTGAGTTCAGCTAAAAAATCACCGGCGAACAGAGCTCAAGACTCTGTTCGCCGGCGCGCTCTTCTGGCTAGCCGGTAGATCCCTTGGGGCTAATTTATTGCCATTATTATATTAAGTCGAATCTATCTAAATTCATTACTTTGTTCCATGCTGCGATAAAATCTTCGATGAATTTCTCGTCAGCGCCACTGCTGGCGTATACCTCAGAGATAGCACGCAACTCAGAGCTTGATCCGAACATTAAGTCGACTGGAGTTGCCGTCCACTTCAGTTTGCCGCTAGTACGGTCGTGACCTTGGTAAATTCCAGCCTGCGTGTCAGACTTAGACCACTGTGTCGACATATCCAATAGATTGACGAAGAAATCATTGCTTAGCGTGCCGGGTTTGTCTGTGAGCACGCCGTGTGCCGCTTCACCAGTATTGGCGTTGAGTGTACGCATTCCTCCGACCAACACAGTCATCTCTGGAATACTCAGAGTTAACATGTTCGCACGATCAATCATCATGGCGCCCGGTGATCGAGTGCTGCCTTCAGCAAAATAATTGCGAAAGCCGTCCGCACTGGGCTCAAGAGCGGCAAAAGATGCAATATCCGTTTGCTCAGGGCTGGCGTCGGTGCGCCCCGGTGTGAATGGAACCGAGATTGAGTGGCCTGCCTGTTTGGCTGCTTGTTCAATTGCTGCAGCACCTCCAAGTACTATCAAATCGGCCAACGATACGCGCTTGTTGCCTCGTTGAGCCTCGTTGAACTCTTGTTGTATTGTCGCAATGCGCTCGAGCACGTTTGCTAACTCTTTAGGATTGTTGGCCTCCCAGTCTTTTTGCGGTGGGAGACGTAATCGTGCCCCGTTTGCTCCGCCGCGCATATCGGTGCCACGAAAACTGGCGGCTGATGACCATGCAGTTCTGACCAGTTGAGACGTGCTTATACCTGAGGCAAGCAGGCTATTTTTGAGGTTAGATATATCTTTAGCGTTCACTAGGTCGTGGTTTAGTGCGGGAACTGGGTCTTGCCAAATCAATTCTTCGCTAGGTATATCGGCTCCCAAATAACGCGCGCGCGGGCCCATGTCCCGGTGAGTGAGCTTAAACCATGCTTTGGCAAAGGCTAACTCAAAAGCCTTAGGGTCTTTTTGAAAGCGTAGAGCGATCTCACGATAACTTGGGTCGACTTTGAGCGAGAGGTCGGTAGTGAACATTATGGGTGCATGTCGCTTAGATTTGTCGTGCGCATCAGGAACCAAGTTGGCCACTTGACCGTTGGCCGGAACCCATTGTACTGCGCCGGCGGGGCTTTTGGCTTGAACCCATTCGAATGCGAAAAGGTTGTCTAAGTACTGTGAGCTCCATGCAATAGGATTTGCTGACCATGCGCCTTCTAATCCGCTGGTAATGGTGTCGGCACCGTTGCCTGTACCGCATTTATTTTTCCAACCAAGGCCTTGCTCTTCGATCCCCGCGGCGGCAGGTTCTCGGCCAACGCATTCGTCTGGTTTTGCAGCGCCATGAGCTTTGCCAAATGTATGGCCTCCAGCGATAAGTGCGACCGTTTCTTCGTCATTCATAGCCATGCGAGCAAACGTATCACGTATGTCTTGGGCTGCAGAAAGTGGGTCGTGGTTGCCATTTGGGCCCTCAGGGTTGACATAAATTAAACCCATTTGTACAGCGGCTAACGGTTTTTCAAGTTTTCGGCCTTCGCTATAGCGCTCATCGCCTAAGAATTCAGTTTCAGGGCCCCAATAAACTAGGTCTGGTTCCCAGTCGTCGGTGCGCCCTCCAGCAAAACCAAAGGTGTTGAAGCCCATCGACTCAAGTGCGACATTGCCAGTTAGAACCATCAGATCGGCCCAGGAAATAGCATTACCGTACTTTTGTTTTACCGGCCATAATAACCTGCGTGCTTTATCTAGGTTAGCGTTGTCTGGCCAACTGTTTAAAGGTTCAAAGCGTTGTTGTCCGCCGCCTGCACCGCCGCGGCCATCTGACACGCGATAAGTCCCTGCACTGTGCCAAGCCATGCGAATGAAGAATGGTCCATAATGACCGTAGTCCGCTGGCCACCAGTCTTGCGATGTCTTCATAACCGCCTCAATGTCGCGCTTTAGTGCGTCGAGATCAACGCTGTTAAATGCCGCGGCGTAGTCAAACTCCGAACCGAGCGGGTTTGATTCAGCGCTATGCTGTCGTAGAGGTGAAAGGTCTAAATTGTCTGGCCACCAAAAGTTGTTAGGCTTGGCTTGCCTAGCGGCGCCGGTAATCGGGGCTGTCGCAGCGATGATGAGCGTGGCGGCGGCTAATAAGGGGATAGTCTTTTTTAACATGATATTCGCTCCTTTGCGTGGTATATGGATATTTAACTTTATCTATCCCTAACAAGATAAATCGATTGATGTCAAGAAACCAATTCAATTATTAGATGGTCATTATCGGCTTTTCTGATCGAACTAAATCGATTGCCGCTGTTATACAAAGAAATAGTTAGCGCCCAATAGCGCATCTTAGGTTGGATCGAGCGGTGAGAGTGATGCTGGAGAAGTAGTGGTATCGGCGTTTTCGAGCACCGGTTTGTTTTGATCTTTATACTGCTCCAGCTATTTATAGAACCGAGGAAGGCGGTTCACGTTCGGCGGAGCTGAATACATTTATGTTATTTTTTGACGTTGGTAAAGGTCGCGAACGCTCTAGAATGCTACAGCCAGCCGTTTTCACGAGCGATTCGAAACGCTTCAATGCGATTGCCCGCACCTAGTTTCTGAGTAGCTTGAGCCAAGTAGTTTCTGACGGTACCGGCAGATAGATGAAGCTGTTTGGCTATGCGTTTATTGGTGTGCCCAGCCTCGGCCAATCGTAGAATTGCCCGTTCACGATCACTTAATGGGTCGCTTGTTGCCCACGCGGCTTCTGCGAGAGCCGGGTCAATGACGGTTTGCCCGGCAGCAATTCGTCGTACTGTTTGCGCGAGATCTTCGCTTGGTGCATCTTTTAAGACGTAGCCTGATACCCCCGCGGCGCGCGCGCGCTCTAAATACCCCGGTCGTGCGAAGGTGGTTACCACCAGAACTTTGGTGGCGAGGTTTAAGCGTTGAATTTCCTGCGCTAGTTCGATGCCTGATTTATTAGGCATTTCGATGTCAGTAACCAGCACGTCGGGACGCAATTTTTTCACGTGTTCTAATGCTTCGCTGCCGTCGCAGGCTTGCGCTAAAACTTCAATGTCAGCTTCTAACGATAACAGTGTGGCGAGAGCACCGCGTAGCAGGGATTGATCCTCAGCGAGAATAGTCGTAATCATAATGTTAGTGAGTCAGTGGAATAGTTAATGAAATACGCACGCCGGCTAGCGTGTCGATTTGGGTGCGACCACCGAGATCGTCGATGCGTTGCCGTAATCCACTAAGTCCGGAACCTTCGGAGGTGATGGTGCCTTTGCCGTTATCATGGATGATTAATTTAAATGTTTGTTGGTTTTGCTCGAATACTAACTGAGCTTTGTTCGCGCGTGCGTGACGTACAATATTGGTGGTCGCTTCGCGTACCGCTAGTCCTAAGGTTCGGTCGACGTGCGAATCAAGTTTTGGTAGTTCACCAACTACCTCTAAGTCGACTCCCGCGGAGGTCAGTATAGAGCGTGCGCGGTGCAACTCTTTAGCGACACTGGTTTGGTTCATGTTGGCGACGGCTTCTCGAACATTGGCGAGTGCTTCGCGTGACGTGTGCCGTATTTCCTCTATTTCTTGTTTGGCTCTAGCCGGGTCGCGTTCAATTAGTTTGCTCGCAACCTCGGATTTCAACGCGACCATGGTCAGGGTTTGGCCGAGCAGATCGTGTAAGTCTTGCGCAATGCGTTCACGTTCGGCCAAGGTAGCCATTTGGGTATCGTGGTCACGCGATCGCCGTAATTGTTCGACTTGCTCATCTTGGCTAGCACCGTAAATGCATCCGACACCGATCGCAAAGCCGGCGACCAGCGGAAATGAATAGACCCACCAAGGTTGGTTAGTGGCGACGGTGAAAATGATAAACGAGAAGCTAACCAGCGCCAGCCCAATCCAAGCTCTGCGCTCCGGTCGCGTATAGGCCGTGAGTACGCATGCGTAGATATGAAATACAGTGAAGCCGCCGTTAAACTGAGATAGCACAAAGCCGATCAAAACAAAGGCGACAGTGTGCGGAATATTGTCGCGCGATGGGTCCCTAAACGCTAAAAAATAAACCGGTAAGAAAACCATAAGACCAACAATGCTAGCAATGATATCGGTCTTACTCGGCGACTGGAAAAACCACGGCGTAATATAGAATACCAAGTAAATTAGGTAAAACTCGGGTCTGGAGCCAAGGGCTTTTATATTGTTTGCCTGGAATTTCATTGTGATTCGAGAGTAACACTCTTTAGTGAATACTTATATTTTCCGGGCCTAGGGCCAGCGACTATTGCGAAGCCAATCAGTTGTTTGGAGTCGAGTCCGTGAAATTGCTTTAGAGGCAATCGAAACGTTTGCCATTCCTCTGTAAGGTTGAATGTCTGTGCGGGCGGTGCGCCAGCCATGCTGCCGGAAAAGCTCAATGCTTGGTAGACTCCGGGGGAACCTTTGGCCATGAAAGACAGTTCATGATAATCGCTGATGTCTAAGGCTGTATCGCCAAACAAGCCCGCCCCAGCCCAGGGAAACATGAAGCCTTGTTGCACGTTAGCTTGAACTTCTAGTACACCATTGGTTCGCCGTAGTTTGGTGCTGGAGTTACCGCCGGTCATACGGTCATCGGTGGTTGCCCAGTTTAAGTTTGACGGCCCGTTTAAGTCTTGTGCAAACTGACTGAGATAGCCACTGGAAATTTTAGAGCTGACGACATTAGCCGAGGTGGTTGTGCGATTCACTGCAAAGCCATTTTTATAAATTTGGTGTAGGTTTCGTGTGGCATTAATATTTTCAATGGGGTTGTTATCGAGGAGCAAAAAATCAGCTCGCTGACCGACCGAGATTCTGCCGCGGTCGTTAATTCCAAACGCTTGCATAGGCAAAATGGTTGCTGCGCGTAAAGCTTCTCTAGGAGTTAGTCCGGCGCTGACCAGCATAGTTAATTCTTGATGCAAGCTTGCGCCATAGGTGGTTCCTGGGTTTGGAGCGTCTGACCCAGCTAAGATCATGATGCCTGCCTCATGCATACGACGGACATTTTGTTGGGCTAGTTTAAAGTTGAACCCTGGCCATGTCGCGTCACCAAAATCGGTTTCTAATTGTTGCCGGCTAGCGCTGTTTAAAAAAGGTTTAATGGATGGGTCGTTGGCAAGTATTGCGCCGCTTCGTTGGTGGTCAACCGTCGCAAGCACCGATAATGTGGGGATCACAAAAATAGAGTTTTCGAGCGCTAAATCTAGAAACTCCTGCGAGACCGCTTGATCGGCAAATACATGTACTAAGCCATCGATGCCCGATTCCAGCATGGCGGTCGCGTCGTCAAGTGTGTCGATATGTGCGACCGCTAGTAATCCGGCGTTATGCGCTGCCTCGATAACCGCGGTTGCGGTTGCTCGATCAATGCTGCTAAACATTGAGTTGTTGGGCATGTAAACCAATTTTATGAAGTCGCTCCCCTCCGCTTGACGCCGGGCTACCCATTGCGCGGCCTGTTCTGGCTTAGTTAGAGTGTCGACGTGAATGCCGAATTGCGTGCCGTGACCACCGGGAGAGGTTGTCAGCATGCCGGCACTAAACAGATCTGCTTTATCGGTTTTGGTTAACGCGTTTCGGTCAGTTTTGGCACTACTAATTACGTCGGCTGAGGTGAACATGTCGATGCTGGTGGTGATGCCGAAATTTAGTGAGTCGGACAGCGCCGATCCGAAGTTGTGTGTATGCGCATCAACTAATCCGGGAATGAGCCATTTTTCTGACGCATCGATGATTGGAAGCGCATCGCTAACTAGATCATTTCCGACGTGTTGAATTATTCCATCGCGAATCTCAATTGTGGCGTCGCGTAACACTTGTTCTCCGTCAAATACGTGGGCATGTTTAATAATAAAGCTATTGCTGTTAAGCACTACAGAATGCGGTGTTGGTAGAAGGCTAATGACACCGATGGCGAGCATGGACACGCTAGCTAGCGTGATCCAGAAGATTTTTTTTAACATGAGGAGTACCTTTTAATGAATGGGCTAGCGCTGACGCGCCCAACTAGCAATGGCTAAGCTGCCGAGCGATGCAGTCATTACACTGATCCAAATGAGATTCAGTTGTGGACTGCGCTCGCCTGGCGCGCCAATAACGCATAAAGCGAGTTCGGCGAGGTGAAATGACGGAGTGAAGGCCGATAGGGTTTGCATGGGGGCAGGGAACATAAAGACTGGGAACCATAGCCCGCCGAGAATAGCGAGCCCTAGAAACACAATGTTCGAGACCGCAACGGCTCCTCCGGAGTTCAAAGAAAAGCCAAGGATTAAGCCAATTAATACAAACGGTACGGCGGAAAATAAATGCAATACAAATAATAGGGTCCACGTACCACGCGGTAATGCTACTTCGCCTAAAAATCCGGCAATTAAATAGATTGGAAGGAGCGCTGCTGCGCAGAACAACAAGGTGGTGATAAGTTTGGCTGATATATATGCAAAGGCTGGTGCCGGTGCAGCGCGTTTGAGCTGTAACCAGCCACGGTCGCGTTCGTTGGCCACGCCGACGCCAAAGCCAAAAATCGACGGACCCATCACCGCAAATACGCCGTATGTCGCGAGTAGATAGGGCGCATTATTATCGGCGCCAGGCAATACGACGCCGAATAATGTGTAAAACGCCATTGGCATTAATAAGGTTGGGAGTACAAACTCTGGGGCGCGCAGAGCCTTTAATATTTCGGCGCCGGCTTCATTAAGGTAGATATTCATATCGTGTCCTGAGATTTGTGTTTGGCGAAAAGATAAATTTGAGCGAGCTAACCGTTCGAGGTTAGGCGCTTAAACGCGTTCTCTAAGGTCGGTTTGGTTACCGTTAACTCAGTGACTAGGTCGTCTAGGCTGAGTAGTTCGCGCAAGGTCTGTGTGCCACTATTGGTCAAAATTTCAATAAATCGGCCGGATGTTTGAACAGTTTGAACGCCAGTCAGTGCTGCAAGGTGGTTTTCGTTGAGGCTTGTCTGACAACGAATGACCGCGCCACTTACCGCCGCGCGTATGTCTGCGCTGGCCGCATTGGCGATAATTTTTCCGGCGTTCATGACAATGATGTGGTCCGCCAAGGTATCGGCTTCCTCTAAATAGTGCGTGGTCAATACCACACTAGTGCCTTGCTCTCGTAGGTCGCGAATGGTATTCCAGAGCACGCGGCGCGCATCGATGTCTAAGCCGGTAGTGGGTTCATCGAGAAATACCAGTTGTGGACGACCAACAATGGCTAATGCGAATTGCACGCGGCGTTTTTGGCCACCAGATAGCTTCTTATAACGGGTATCGGCAAATCCATCTAGCTCACAAAGAGTCAGCAGTGCATTGATGTCGTGCGGTTTTTCATAGTAAGTAGAAAATAGGCTGATGTGTTCGCGCGCGGTCAGTTGGTCGGGTAAGTCAGAATCCTGCAGCATTACCCCGATGCGTCGCTTTATGTCGATCTTTCCGGCCTTTCCGCCGAGAACCGTGATCGAGCCACTACTCGGTTGTTCGAGTCCGAGCGCGCAATTAATCAAGCTTGTCTTGCCTGCGCCATTCGAGCCCAATAAAGCGGTAATCCCACCGTTTGGAAAGCTTAGGCTGATTTCATCCAAAGCGCGTGTTGTACCAAATGTTTTTGTTAGCCGATCAATGATGATTGGTGAGCCATGAATAGGTTCGAGCATTCGACCTCCGATGAGCCGTCTGTAGTGTAGCGTCTACTATGCCTATGGATGGTTCGGCTAACTATTGATGGGTATCACCACTTTTAGGTGACATTTGTCATATCAGAGCTTTTGATATAGGCAGTAGCGCGACCGCGATGCCTCGGTCATACTGACATTACTTGTTCTGCCAAAATGCGCTGTGTAACGCTATGCCTCAAACAAAATGCCGACTTGTGTACGACGGCGAATGCCCTGTATGCCGGCTGTATTGTGAATCCATTGAGCTGGAGTCGTCAGCGGCTAATTTGATGTTGGTGGACGCCCGCCAAGATCATGAGTTGATAGATGAAGTAAACAAAGCGCAGCTCGACCTCGATCAAGGCATGGTGCTGGAGGTTGACGGCAGTCTGTACTACGGTGCACAAGCACTGCATGCATTGGCTGGATTTGGTCGTCGGTCTGGGGTATTTAACCAAATAAATTATTGGCTGTTTAAGTCTGAATCACGGGCTAATCGTTTATACCCACTATTACGTGCACTTAGAAATGGGCTATTAAAAGTGCGTGGAAAACCTAAGATCAATAATCTAGAGCAACCCAACAATGATTGAGTTGAGGTGGCTGGTTAAAACCCTCACTCTTATCCGCTTGGAATAATCGCTTCGACGCCTAAATCCATACAAGCTTGGTAGATTTGTTCGCAGGTTTCGGAAATTTCGTTTAAATCGGTGCCTTTAACCACAAAGATAACGCGATATTGGCTGATGGTTGAGTCTTTGTCTTGTGGGTAGCTGCCGATGTCTATGTCTGGATGGCGGTTCTGTATCGCTTCCAGTGCTGCAGCGATTTCACCTTCGCCAATATTGGCGTGTACGCTGGCGTTATGGATCGCAACGCCGGTTTTTAGGTGAGCCACGATGCCGTCGAGCATGATGCGCATAATTCTGGGTACTCCGGCCATCACATACACGTTGTCGATGCGATACCCTGGTACGATCGATTGATCTGTTTTGATCATTTCAGCTCCTTGTGGCGCGTATGCCATACGCTGAGCTGCTGCCGTGAACTCGACTCCTTTGCCGGACAAGTAAGCGTCGATAAGGTCATATACTTCTTGTTGAATGACATTCTCCACGCCGAATGCGGCGGCAATAGAATCTGAGGTTATATCGTCGTGGGTCGGGCCGATGCCGCCAGTGGTAAATACATAATCATAGCGTTGTCGCAGGGCGTTTACCGCGGTCACAATTTCGGCTTCGATATCTGGCACGATTCGCGTTTCACGCACTCGAATTCCGCGTTGCTCTAAGGTCTTTGCGATGTGCGCTAGGTTTCTATCTTCTATGCTGCCTGACAACAATTCGTTGCCAATTAATAGAACGCCTGCAGTAAGTGTATTTTTCATAATATTGTCAGTAAGCCAAGACTAGTCAAAACGAGGTCTTGCAGAAATTTTGTGGTTAAATAATACCCTAGGTGAGATTAAATATTCGTTGCGCATTTTGGCTAGTAACCTCAGCAACCTGCTCCACGCTAAGGTTTTTTATCTCGGCTACCGCGGCCAACACAAACGGCAGGTACTCAGGGCTGTTGCGCTCGCCTTGGTGTGCTGACACCGTCATGTCCGGCGCGTCAGTTTCCAATACGATGGCGCTCAATGGCAACTGTTTAACCAGCGCTCTAAGCTTGCTGGATCGTTCGTAGGTAAGCATGCCGCCAAAGCCGAGCATGAAACCCATTTCGTGGTATTTATGCGCCTGTTGAATGCTGCCATTAAAGGCGTGAATCGTGCCGCCTGCTACCACGGTGTCGCTAAGGAGGTTCAAGCAAAGGTCGTGTGCTTTACGATTATGAATTATCACCGGTAAATTGTGCTGTTTTGCTATAATTAGCTGCTTAACAAAGAAAAGTTGCTGTTTTTCACGATTCGCTTGAGTGCTGCTTTCTGGATTCTTGCCACCTGTGTTCGATTGCGGTCTTTGGGCTGCATAGAAATCCAAGCCGATTTCGCCAACCGCAACAGGTCGGTGGGTTTCGATTAAGGTGTCTAGCTGCGATAAATGTTGCGGTTGATGGTGTTCAATGAATTGTGGATGTAAGCCGAGCGCAAAGTGCAATGTTGGGGTCGACTGACTGAGGTTGATGGTGCGTTGCCATGTGTCTGCGGTGACGCCTGGATTGATAATTGTTTGCACATTGTTAATCGCACAGCGGTTCAGCACCTGGTCTCGATCTTCATCAAATACCGCAAAATCCAGGTGGCAGTGAGTATCAATAATTGCAGGTGTGGTGCTCATTTTTTAAGTTTAACGTATTCAATATCTATTTAGCATTTATTCCGATGGCAAGTATGACGGCATCTAATTCATCTCTCGATGACGCACAATTCGAACGCCGTTTCGGTGGTGTTGCGCGCCTGTATGGTGATCGTGGTTTAGCGAAGCTTAGTAATGCCCATGTTTGTGTTATCGGTATTGGTGGCGTTGGCTCATGGGTTGCTGAGAGCTTGGCCCGCAGCGCTGTGGGTAGCATCACGTTGATTGATATGGATGTGGTGTCTGAATCCAATATTAATCGTCAGTTGGTGGCAACTGCGGATACTATTGGGCGCGATAAAATACGGGTGATGCAGGAGCGGATTGCTGCCATTAATTCGCGTTGTGTGGTTCATCCGGTGGACGAGTTTTTAACTCGTGACAATCTAGCCGAGCTTATCCGCCAAGATTTTAATTATGTGGTCGATTGTATTGACGATTACCGTACTAAAGCGGCGTTGATAAACTATTGTCGTCAACACAAAATCAATATTGTGTCCGTTGGTGGCGCTGGTGGTCAAATTGACCCTACGCAGATTCGTCGCTGTGACTTATCTAATACACAGCACGACGTGCTACTGTCTAAGACACGTAAATTACTTCGTCAAGAGTATGGTTTTGCGCGAAACCCAAAGCGGTCATTCGGTGTGCCGTGCGTGTACTCTGATGAGCAGTTGGTGTATCCCGATGGCGCTGGTGGAGTTGGCGCACAACGGCCAGTGGCCGATCCAAATAATCGCTCGTCCAACGCCTTGAATTGTGCTGGTGGAATGGGTTCAATCACGCACGTAACCGCGAGCTTTGCGTTTGTCGCATCTGGGTTCGTAATTAATGAGTTGGCACATGCTTCCGATTAATGCTTGTTTTTCCACTCCTCAACAAGACATCGTCTTGTGTACACTCAATGCTCGTTACATCCATTCTGCATTCGGTCTTCGTTATCTGAAGGCAAATTTAGGTGAGCTTGCGGAGCGCTGTGAACTCATCGAATACACACTCGATGCTCGCCCCGAAGACATTGTTGAAGAGTTACTCGCGCGCCAGCCGTTAGTAGTTGGTTTTGGCGTGTACATATGGAATGTGGTGCAAACTCTAAAAGTAATCAGTTTGCTAAAAACGGTATCGCCAGAAACAAAAGTAGTGTTGGGCGGGCCAGAAGTAAGTTATGAACAACAAGGGCAAGAAATTATAGCGCTGAGTGACTACGTAATTACCGGTTGGGGCGAAGTGAGTTTTGCTCAGTTAGTTGGTGAACTGTTACAAGGATCCGAGCCGCCGGAGCGGATCATAGCTGGCGTTCAACCTAAGCTCGATCAGATTGCAATGCCGTATCATTTGTATACGGAAGACGATATCGCAAATCGTTTGTTGTATGTCGAAGCGTCTCGCGGTTGCCCATTTAAATGTGAATTTTGTTTGTCGGCGCTGGATAAAACCGCATGGCCATTTGATTTGGAGCTATTTCTTGCTGAAATGGATACGCTGTACCAGCGTGGTGCGCGACACTTTAAGTTTGTGGACCGCACTTTCAATTTAAAAATTAAAAACAGTCTGCGTATATTGGACTTTTTTTTGGAGCGGCTAAGCGACGATCTATTTTTACACTTTGAGGTGGTTCCCGATCATCTACCGAATGCCCTTAAACAGGCGATTACCAAGTTTCCAGCTGGGACATTACAATTTGAAATTGGTATTCAAACCTTTAATCCCGAGGTTCAACAACGGATTAGTCGGCGTCAAGACAATACTAAGGCGCAAGAGAATATGTGCTGGATCCGTGAACACAGTGATGCGTACATTCATGCAGACCTGATATTCGGTTTGCCGGGCGAGACTCTCGATAGTTTTGCCAATAGTTTTGACCAACTATTTGCCTTGCGCCCGCATGAAATCCAAGTCGGCATCCTCAAGCGTTTGAAGGGATCGCCGATCGTTCGGCATACCGATGCACATCAGCTGCGATTTAATCCTAATCCGCCGTTTAGTATTGTGTCGAGTGATACGGTTAGTTTTGCTGATGTCCAACAAATCGGGCGCTTTGCGCGTTACTGGGACTTGGTCGGTAACTCTGGCCGATTTAAAAATACCTTACCACTATTGGTTAATGACAAGCCATTCGAGCAATTCTCTAGGCTCGCTGAGGCGATTTACCAGCGAACTGGGCAAACGCATAAAATTTCGTTACTGCGTTTGTTCGATCTAGTGTATCAAATAGGGGTTGAGAGCTTCTCTGTGGCTCCCCAAGCGCTCAAGTCGGCTGCGACCTTAGACCACCAAGCATCGGGACTAAAGTCCATGCCTAAGTGTCTCGGGCGCGACGGCGTAGCGAAGAAAACGCTGAATATCGACGCTAAGGTCGGAAAAAATAACTCGACTCGACAGTCCCGCCATACCTGACCAGTTTAAGACAAGCGAGTGCAGTATTTGTCATTTGAGTGACAAAAATATACGCCCGATGTCGCAAATTGTCATAGAATATATGTGTTTAATATCAATGACTTATATGATTTGTGATAATTTGAAAAAAAGTTCTTAAAGGGTTTGTTTCTTTCTCTCTCTAGCAGTATAAATAAGTCATCGACAGCCCGACAGGGGGGCTTTGAATAGCCAAGTAGAAAAGTTTCTATTTTGTCTGACAACTGTTTTTTACAGGGGGACGAATGAAAGTTAACGACAATATGGTAGGCCTATTACAGAAAATAATGAGTCGAGAACCAGAATACGAGCACAGTCTTACAGAAGATGATTACATCTCAGAAGATGTAGGTACTGAGCTGATACAGATTTATCAATCAACATCAAATTTGGAAACGCGGGAGTTAATCACGGGTTTCATGCACGAAGCGGGTTATAGGTGGCTTCGACGCTTGATTACTCGTGATGCAGAGCATCAAGTACATTAAGTACTCTGTGGTCTTGGGTTAGTAGAGTAGGGTCCAAAGCTCAAGACAATGTGGTGGGGTAGGCCTAATCCTAAGGCGCTCGAAAGAGTGCCTTAGGTTAGGTTTTTTTTTGTCTGGCGTTTTTCTTTAGGGCGCGTAACGGGCATAATCCAATTCTTGTTCTCGCACACTCTGTGCTGAGTCTTCTAAAAGCAAAGAATTAGGAATTTTCATGATTAAACAAAATACCGTCGTTACGATGCACTATGAGTTGAAAAATGCTCAAGGCGAAGTCCTCGATTCCTCTAAAGACCAAGAGCCATTGGTTTACCTGCACGGTGCTGGCAACATCATCGTTGGATTAGAGGAGCAATTGGAAGGAAAAACGATAGGCGACGAAGTCAACGCAGTAGTGCCACCTGAAAAGGGTTATGGCTTGCCAGTCGATGCGCTGATCCAAACAGTGCCACGCGAAGCATTTGGTGCAGAGATTGATAAAGTTGATGTCGGCATGCGTTTCCAAGCTGAAACCGAGCAAGGCCCAGTGCCTGTGGTTGTAACTGCAATGGACGATACATCGGTGACTGTCGATGGTAATCATCCGCTTGCTGGCCAAGAACTGCATTTTAACGTTAATGTGTCTGCCGTACGCGAGGCTTCTGCTGAAGAAATCGAGCATGGTCATGTGCACGGCGTCGGCGGACATCAACACTAAGTGATTTTAGCCCTCGTTGTGGTTTGCCGTGGGCATCCGAAAAATTGATGACTGATAATAAACGACAAGGGCTATCTGAGGGTACGTTGCATGAGCAGTTGACTGATTCGAGTAAGTCAGCGTTTGCGCGCTACCAAGATTTGGCGTTAGGCTCTGGGAGTCTGTGGTACCTGATTAAATATGAACTGATCATGTTATTTAGTTCATGGGTTCCTGGCGCGCTCGGCTTAGTCCTCAGAAAGTTTTTATACCCTCGTATCCTGAAATCGGTCGGTCGCAACGTAGTTTTTGGACAAGGTGTGACAATTCGGCATGGTAATAAAATCGTTATCGATGATGGTGTCATCATTGATGACGGTGCTGTGTTAGATGCTAAAGGCGGTGCAAACACCGGCATACAGATTGGCAGCAACACGATTGTGAGTCGAAATGTAGTGTTGTCGTGTAAAAATGGCAACATCTCGATTGGTGCCGGTTGTACGATCGGCATTAGTACTTTAGTGCACGCCATGGAAGGCAGTGACGTGGTGATGGGCGATGAAGTATTGATCGGAGCCTTTAGTTACTTTATTGGCAGCGGCCCGTATATTACAAACAGTTTATCGTTACCGTTCAAGAAGCAGGGGATGCGTCCTTTGGGTGGTATTCAGATTGCCAGTAATGTCTGGTTCGGTAGTCACGTACAAGTGCTAGACGGCGTAAGTATTGGCACTGGTAGCATTATCGGGGCGAGTACAGTCGTCAATAAAAATGTTGCTGATTATGATGTCGTGGCAGGCGTGCCGATGCGGTTACTGAAGAACCGGCAAGCCGGCTAGACTAAACCTTGCATTAAAGTCAGTTACGCAAGTATGTAACAGACTCTGCGTTATGATGTGGCTTCGATTAATCGGCGGCATTGCCAAATTTAAAAGCTATGGTTCGACACATTCTGCGCATCGGTCTGTCAATAGCGGTCTCGCTGCTGATCTTGGCGCTCTTATTGCAACTTGTCACCTCAGGCCTTCCGGCTCAAGAGCGCCCCAGTGTGCTTACTGCCTTGCAAAATACCTCGATGAGTTTGGTAATGGCTTATGGCCTGTTAAGCCTAATCGCATTATTTGTGCGTGCTTATCGTTATCGATTACTGATTCAATTAAGTGGTTCTGATGTATTGCCGACAATCGGGCAAATGGCAATTGTGACTGGTATTCGAAATATGGTTGTTGACCTGCTCCCTGCACGACTCGGTGAGCTGGGTTATGTCGGGCTGCTTAATCGTGGTTATGGCGTTAAGCTTCAGCATTGTATTAGTTCTTTAACCATAGCCATTGCCTTCGATTTTGTGGCTGTATTAGTTGTGATCGCGTTGATTGTGGGCAAGCAGTTATTTGGCGGAGATCTGCAGGGTTGGGCGTTGGCTGCGATGTTGTCAGCGCTAGTCTTGTCGTTGGTGGCATTGGCGGGTTTGTTTGTCATCACGCCGTGGTTCAATAGGCTAGTGCAGCAACGAAGTGGGTCGGTTTCAACCACCTCGTTGTGGGGCAAAGGGCTGTCATTATTAGACGATTTCAGCAAGAGTCTTCAAGCCGTTGGTCAAGCACGTAAGTCAATATTGATCGTCTTGCTGTCAGTCGGCATACGACTGTTAAAGTATGCTGGCATGTATTTATTGTTTCTTGCCGTGGCGCTACCAAATTTCGATAGTTTGAACGGTATTCCAATGGAGCACACGATTGGCGCGTTGATCGGGGGAGAAATCGGCGCGAGTATGCCAATTCCTACTTTTATGAGTTTTGGTGCGTACGAAGCTGGGTCTGCATTGGTGTTTCAATTGCTTGGTGTGGCGGATCAGGCTGCCGCTGTGGTGACAATGCTGTGTGTACATATCTGGAGTCAATGTATGGATTATTTATTAGGTGGCACTTTACTTGCGCTCTTTATTTTTCTGGTTAGGAGGGCGAAAACTGAGTCGCCACTCGAGGCAGCTGACTCGGGTCTAACAATTAAGTCGGCTTCGACGTTGGCGTTGGCAGCTGGCGCATTAATAGTTAGTTCAGGGTTTTTAGGCTATCAATTGTGGGCCGCGAGTAAACTGGGGTCCCTGACGCCGCCGCCAGCTGGCGCGGCTGACATTGCTGGACAATCCGCTAAAGAGCGCTCGCGAGCTGAGCTTGCTGGGCTACAAGGGTTTGTTGTTTTCAGTTCTAATCGCGATGGCAATCACGATATTTTCAAGCTCGACTTAGCCAGTTTTGAACTGACTAAGCTGACAAATCATCCGCATACTGAAACCTACCCGAGAGTGTCATTTGATGGTACTCGAGTGATTTTTTCGCGTGCCCATCAAGACTGGGTGTCGCAGCGTAATACGGTCGCTTGGGACATCTATCTGCTCGATTTAGTCAGTGGAACTGAGTCTAAGCTGGCTTCCAATGCTACAGCGCCGGAGTGGATAAGTAATAATGAGATTGCGTATTTGCAGTCAGGTCAGAATGTGATGCGGCTTAATGTTGAAACACTCAAGGAGGCTGCTGTATTGATTCCTGGCCTGCATAATAGCTTGCCGAAAAATGCGTCGCTGCAAAACCCTAGCGTGAACGGCGCTAGTGGTGAGGTGAGTTTTACTGGTAGGCAATCTGATATCGGTTCACCGCATGGTCATTGGGGAACCGCGCTGGTTGACGGTACAGGCAATAAAAAGATTGTGCCTATTTTAGAAGGATGTGAGTTAAGGTGGCGGCGTGATGGCACTAGTCTATTTCAAGTTACTAAAGGCGGTCGTGATAACGACCTACGTATTGTTAGTGTGTCGCCTGACAGTTTAAAAATCGAGCCGTTAATCGATTTGGCTGGCGAGTTTAGCCATGAATATTGGCCTATCGAATCAAACGACGGTCGCTATATTGTGTTTGGTGCGAGTCGCGGCAAGAAAGACCATGAACACGACGTGGCAGATTATGAAATCTTTCTGTGGAAGCATGGCTCAGACCCGTCTACGGCTACGCGGCTGACCTTTCATACGGGTAACGATAATTGGCCTTCGGTCTATATTCAGCAAGGAACAGAGTAATGTCGTTAACAGTTAGGGAGCTATTTTTACACCCTTTGAAGTCGGCTGCAGCGATTAGCGTTACCTCGCTTGATTTTGATCGGCAAGGACCCAGGCATGACCGTCAGTGGATGGTAGTTGATCAAGCTGGTAAGTTTGTTACGCAGCGGCATCATCCCAAAATGTGTCTAATTCGCCCGCAAATTGAGCATGGTTGTTTGCTGGTGAGTGCGCCAGAGATGTCACGCCTTGCGGTGCCAGCATCGATTTCGACTAGGCAGGTTACGGTATGGCGGGATTCTGTAAGCGCCGGTGATTGTGGCGACCTTGCCGCACAATGGTTCTCCGACTACCTTGGGTTTGCTTGCCGTCTGGTGGCTATTGCCCCGCAGACCAATAGGTTGGTGGATACCGACTATGCAAAAGCCGGTGAGACGGTTGCCTTTGCTGATGGGTTTCCGCTGCTAGTAGCATCACAAGCGTCGCTTGATGAATTGAATACCCATTTGGATGACCACATCGATATGCGCCGATTTCGCCCCAACGTCGTGATTGATGGATGCGATCCTTATGCCGAAGACGATTGGCGTCAACTGGTAATTGGGGACATCGAGTTACTGCTAGTTAAACCCTGTTCGCGCTGCATTATCCCATCGATTGACCCTGCTACTGGAGTCAAGCAATTGCAGGTCAATGCGGCCCTTATGGCGACCCGACGCCGAGGTAGGCAGACGTTTTTCGGACAAAATGCTGTGCATCGCGGAGTTGGATTGATTGAAGTTGGGCAGAGTGTCACAGCGAGTTGAGCAATGACGTCATCGTTGGTTAGCAAGCTAGTGAGTGAGCTTTCAGTCGTCGTTACTTAGATCTAGTTAGGCACTTCAGGTGTGGTATCTATTGAGCTTCTGCGAGTTGGGAAGTGTAGACTTGATCCAATTGACGTTGAGTCACGCTCCAAGAGTAGTGTTGTTCAAAGTGCTGAAAATTATTTGCGGCTAGTTGCTCAACTATTTTCGCGCGGCTACTAAGTTTTAGTAATAGTTTAACCATGTCTTTGCTGGACGCTGCCAAAGGGGTGCCTGTAGGTAAGAATTCGCGATTATTTTGCGTGTCGAAAGCCGCAACGGCGAGCCCGCTGGCGAGGTAATTTAGCATTTTTCCACTTCCTTCCCCGGCATTAGATAACTTGGGGTCAATAGCGATGTCTGCTAGTCGTAGTAGGTTGGGAAGTGTTTCAAAATCTACTTGGCCGGTTAGTGTGCAACTTGATTCTAGCCCATGCTCACGCAGAAATAGCCTGAGACTTCCGGTCGGATAGCCGATGATAAGCCAATGTAGGGCCGCTACTTTTTGACAGCCGACTATGACGTCTTTTAGCTCTTGTAGGCCTTTGGAATCGAGCAGCGCACCTGAGTAAACGATAATGGGTTTGTCGCTGGGGAGCTCATACAGCTCGACCAATTGTTTGCGTCGCCGTGGGTCTAACGGTGCGCTGTGATCTGCGCCGTCTTGTGCTAGCGAAATCTTGCTGTGCGGAATGGAAAATTCCGATTGTATCTTCTCCAAGGAGTGTGACGACGAGCAAATAATGGCATCGGCACTCCACATTAGGCCGCGTTCGATTAAATGTGTTGGCCAGCGCAAGTATGGACGTTTTTTAAAACTACCGTGCGCGTCTAACTCGCCAACCAGGCTACCTTGCATGTCTGCAATTAGACGAATGCCACGCCAAAAAAACAGCAATTTAACGATGAAACCTATCATCAGTCCTTCGTGTAGATGTGCGTGGATAGCGCGGGGTTTGGCGCGTCGGCATTCGCTCACTGTGAGCCACAGTAATTTCCAATCGGCCCACAGTTTATACTTGCTGGGGCCGGCGGCGGTTTGGGTATAATTTTTTATTGGCGTAATGCGACGCGTATCAACGGTAGCCACATCACGGCCATGATGGTAGGTGCATACGGTATTTTCGTAGCCCAGATTGCTCAGACACCGAACAATGCCCTCGATTCGAATGTGGCAGCCTCGGTCGGAAAAAAATGGAGTAGGAGCAATATGCAGAATATTGATTTTTTTAGCCATCGTTGTTGCCCGGTCGCAGTGCCTGTTCAATGCTATTAAGTCGTTTAAGTACACGATTAATTTCCAATTCCTGCTGAGTGTCACTCCACTCAAGAATTGTACTCATGTGGCCTGCGGCGGCATGTATGCTCTCGGTCGATATGCCAAGCAAGCCTAATGAGGTTCGGTGGAAAAGCACATCGTGAAGGCTTACCGCTTGTTCTTTCTCCACGGCCCAAAAGATTTGTCCAACTAGATCGAGGTGATCGTCTGATATTGGGCGTTGCCACTCGGGATGATCTGCGATATACGTGAAAAATGCGTCGAGGTCGCTGCCGTATTGCATGATTAGGTGTTGAATCGTCGCGGCTGAATAACTTGAGCTGTATTGGCCTACTTTTGCCGTCGAAAATTCAGCTAAGCTTTGGTATTGGCTGGCGCGGAGTTTTGTGCGCGGCGGTGTTTTAGTCATGCCGAGTTTTGAGCCGACTAGCTTCATCGTTAGCTCGGAGAGCTTACGACCAGTTGTGTATTTGGCTCCGAGTGCGGTAACGAGCCCTTCAACACCGTTGGCAACTTGATGATCGATAATTTGATATTCGCCAGAGCCTTGGTAAACGGTTCGTTTAATATTGTCAGTCTGAAGTGGGTATAAACCGGAGTAGCCTGAAATTAGATCAGCGCGGGTTAACTTTGCACTCGGTAGGCCAGCGTTTACCGCATCTAAAAGCTGTGAAACATGATCGGCTTGAATGCTCAGATCACCGTTGGGGTTTTCGATTTCGTCGTAACTGGTGCCTATTAGTGAAAATCCGCGCCATGGAATGATGAACACATGCCGACCTCCGCGGTCTATTTTGGCATCACTCTGATGTTTGGTAGTGAGGGCAATCGCATGGTCGCTAAGTTGTCGCGTGACGATGTGTGACCCGACCGCAAAACCGTTTATTCGCGGTGCGCTGGCGGATCTAGGTAGGTCTTGGTTTAAGTTGTCAATCCACGGTCCGGCGGCGTTGATGACTAATTTGCTCTGAATAGAAAATGTTTCGCCGGTCAGCTCGTCTTTTGCTGCAACCCCAGTGATGCGGTCGTCGGACTGAAGAAAGTGCTGTGCAGATACATAGTTAAATGTATCTGCGTGATGATCTTGGGCGGTTTGGATGATGGCTAAAACCATTCTCTCACTATCGAGCATATGCCGTTCATAGAACACCACTCCGCCGGTGTGCGCCTCATTGCTCAAATCACATATAGTATTGAGCTGTGGGGCAGAAATAGATCGGATTGGTGGTAAGTAGTTCTCTTTTGAACCAATAACTCGATTCTCACCTATACACAGTAGGCGATAAGCCAGCATGCCGCAGTTTAGAAAAAATTTGCTACGCTGAAAGTCACGATAAGTTGGTACTGCAAATGGCACGGCATTAGACAAATGCGCTGCAGCGTAGATGTATTCGGCGCGCTCCATTGCTGACTCGCGAACTTTGCCAAATTGCATTTGCTGTAAATAACGTATGCCGCCGTGTAGCAGTTTTGATGAGCTGGAGGAGGTTTGTGAAGCGTAATCTCCTTTGTCAATTAAGGCTGTTTTAAGGCCAAGCTGCGCACAATGCAAGCTCAGCCAAGCGCCGCTGATTCCGCCGCCAATGATGAGGACGTCGTATGCTTGCTTGCTGAGTTGCGCAGTATTACGGTTAGAGAAGGTCATTGTCCTGGTACCACTTAATCGTTCTCTTGACGCCTTCGCGAGTGCTGATTTTTGGCTGGTAACCGATCATCTCTCGAGCTTTACTGTTGTCGAATGCACGTGACTTAACAAAAAATTCTACGCGTCGAGTATGTAAAGGTGGATCTATGCCGAGCGGGCGACATAGTGCTTCACAGGCTTTCGCTGCCAGCATGAGTGGCCCGATCGGTGGCGCGAAGGTCGGAGCTTTAACACCGAGTTGCGAGGCTATTGTCGCAGCTAAGTCTTTTAACGTGCCGTATTCGTTAGAACACAAAATAAAGCGTTGGCCGAGCGCGTTTGGGTGCTCTCCGCATAAAATTATGCCGTCGGTGAGGTCATCAATGTAGGACAGGTGGTACAAGTTTGTGCCGCCACCAAACAATGGGAAAAAACCGCGCTTAATTTGTTTGAACATTTTAAGCAAGCGCAGGTCGCCTGGTCCGTAGATCGCTCCAGGTCTAAAAATGGAGCCAGGTAAGCCGTCGTCCATGGCTTTAGCAAACAGCTGCTCACCGGCTAGCTTGGTGCGCTGATAAATGTCGCCAGGATTAAATGGCGACTCTTCGTTTGATGGAAGTTCCTCGATATCGCCATGCACGCCAATGGTTGAGCAATGTACCGTGCGAGCAACATTATGCGTGCGGGCGGCATCAATTACATGTTTTACTCCGCCGATGTTGACGGCCTCATAGTATTCATCGGGATGTCCAGCGGTGCGGAATACTGCTGCGATATGGTAAATTATTTGTACGCCTTGCGCCGCTTTGCTTACCGCATCAGCATCGGTGATGTCGCCGAAAACTAACTCGACCCCGAGCTGTTCGAGAGGGGCGATATTTGCACCTTTTCTCACTAGAGCAACGACGTGGTCACCGCGTTCGACGAGCTTTTTAGCCAAGGCGCCGCCGGTAAATCCAGTTGCGCCTGTTACTAACACGCGTTTAGAGGGCTGTTTCATATGTCTTAATCAGTCAATAAATTTGATTGCGATGATCCGGGCAAAATTCATCTATTTAGGTGATAGGCAGCTACCGGTTGGCTAAGTATAGTAAGCACTCCTCTGCCACCGAGTCAGGCATGGGGAAGAGCCAAAAGATGGAACTCATTCAGCCTTTGAATGCTCCCCAAGGAGGGGGTTTTTTCCATTCAACCCGATTGCCTTTTCATTCAGTTTTTTACTTATTTGTTATTCGCTTACTTGAAGTGAGCCTTGCTTGAGTGGCAGCGAGACATTAAAGCCTCATGGCCTCCTCAAGCACGACTTGCGGTAGGCTATTCGCTAATTTCAACCGACTGGATTACCACGTCTTCAACGGGCACATCGGCAAACTGGCCTGAACGCCCAGTTTGAACGAGTTCAATCGCATCCACGACCTCTTGACCGGCAACGACTTTGCCAAATACAGCGTAGCCCCAACCTTGTGATGTTTCGCTTGAAAAGTTTAGGAAGTCATTGTCTTTGGTGTTAATGAAAAACTGTGCACTCGCAGAGTGTGGGTCGCCGGTGCGCGCCATAGCCACGGTGTATTTTTCGTTTAAAAGACCGTTGTTTGCTTCATTCTTGATCGGTGCATTGGTTGGTTTCTGACGCATGCCTGGTTCAAAACCGCCGCCTTGAATCATAAAGTTAGGAATCACTCGGTGGAAAATCACACCATCGTAATGACCGGCTTTTGCATATGCTAGAAAATTCGCAACCGAAGCAGGCGCCTTTTCAGCATTAAGTTCTAGGGTGATGTCACCTGCGCTAGTTTTTAAAGTAACCATATTCATTTTATTGTTTTGTATTAATTTACTGTCTTGAGCTTGGCATGCAGAAGCCACGAAGGCGATAGTGCATACAGCGAGAATTGATGCGAATCTTACGCTAATTTTTTTCATAAGGCTTTCTTGGTTTAGCGTTGGGCATTGACTAACTTAGACTTGACCCAACAACGATATATTCACGATCTGTGAGTATAGCATCTAACTTAATGTCCCAAGGCTTTGAGATAAGTGAATTAACCTCTTGGAAATGATGTCCGACTCCAACTAAAAGCGGTCTACGGTTAGCGCGGTGACGCAGTGATTGGAGTGCTCGGTCGTAAAACCCCGCGCCCATCCCTAAGCGGTTACCCTTTCGGTCAAACGCCACCAAGGGAACTAGAATTACATCTAGCTGATTAATAGAGGCTGCCGGTGCAGTTGGTATTGGCTCGACGATTCCCCAACGATTAGTGCGGCGGTGGTTAGCGGAGTAGAAGCGCATAAGATGGCGCGTATAATTGTCAACGCGAGGGAGGAAATGTTGGTGGCAATTGGGCGTTTCTATTAGTGCTGGCGAAAGTTCGCCATTAAATGGAGAGTAGCTCGCGATACGAGTCGCAAACAGGAGAGGTTTGCACTGCCTAGCTATATTTGCCACGTCAAGCATGGCCTGCTTAGACTGTCGACTTGAGAGTGCGCTGCGCTGTTGACGCATTTCACGGCGAAGCATGGTTCCCGAAGTTATATCGATTAACTTGAGCGTTTGGTGTCTTTTTTGATGCAACATACGAGACGCCTCGCTGATTGACCAATCCATTGTTAATTTGGTGCGCCGAGGTGTGATTGGCGCAACGATAGATAGCCGCCGGGATCAGTCATTGGCTATCTAAAAAATAATGGAGCGTTACCCATCAATGCCGTAAAAGCTTGGTGCCTTGAACCAAAGGTCCAAGTGGGAGCCTGCAAACTGCATCAGGTGCGCTAGTGGACTGACACGAGGCCAATCTGACCAGCACTCACAACAGCAGTGTGGTTCAGCCCCCGATAAAAAATACTAGGTTCTAAGGGATTAGAAGCGATCACAAACACAACAGGCAACGCCCGTGGGAATTATAGCAGTGTGTGTTGATGATCAGTTAATAACTTCTAATTAATATATTACCTTGCTGTGTTAAACGCCTTCAGCTTCTCGCAATACTTCATCGATTCTGGCTTGCAAGCTCGATAGACGCGCCTGTACTTGCTCTTGACCGGTGGTCATTCTCTGCAGTTTCAGTAATTCGTTGGTTATGTTTAACGCGGCCATGATTGCGCATCGTTCAGCGCCAATGATTTTGCCGGTCTTTTGAATTTCTTTCATCTTGGTGTCAAGATAACGCGCAGCTGACTGCAAGTCTTCTTGTTCCTCAGGAGGGCAAGCAACCGAAAAGTCGCGCCCCATGATACTAATATTAATGCCTCTGCTTTGTGCCGAGCTCGCCATGTTTGTTCCAGGTTTTATGTTCGTTTAATAAGGAGTGTTGCCGGATCACTGGTCTTCTAATGTGCGTAGTTTCTCGACAATCTTCTCGAGACGGCTGCACGCTAGACGGTTCTTTTCCTTTAGCTGAGTTTTTTCAGTCAGTAAAGAGCTCTGTTCAGTTTTCAGGTTTCGGTTCTCACTACTCAGGCGTTTACACTCGCTGATCAACGTTTCAATGCGTTGTTCGAGACCGATGATATTGGCTTCCATACGGGCGTACCATCTCTATTATAGATATTCAGGCTTAATATTAGGCGGGCAGTGTGGTGGCGTCAACTCACTATCACTCTGTTTCGCGCCTTCTCGCGAGCTTAGACTGTATCGCAGTACACATTCGATAGGGTAGAATAGCCAGCAAATTAGAAAGCGCGTTGACAAACTTATGCCTGACCGTTCAGACCGATATACCCAAATTGAATCCACATTGGCCTTGGCCGAGATTACCGAGCTTACGCCGAGCGAAGTGCATGGCACTGTTGTTGGCGCGATCATTAATCACCTAAAGACTGGGATTACGCCGGAATTGCTAAAGCTGGTTGCTCCTGAAGCACAAGCTGGTGACGGGCGCTTTGCACGTTTAAATGAGTTGCTATACGAAATGTATCGCGAGACTGGTGAGTTGTTGTTCGACAGCAAAGAAGGGTTTGAGTTGGTATTGCCTGACGACGATGAGCCATTGGCGTGGCGTGTCGAAGGGTTGGCGACTTGGAGTAAGGGCTTTCTACTGGGTATGTTGTATAACGATCGATTCAGTATTGATCAATTACCGGAAAGCGGGCCTGAAATTGCTCGAGATATGTTTGAAATATCTGAAGCCGGCTCTGGCGATGAGGATCAGCGAGAGGAAGAGTTCGCCTTTGTAGAGCTAGAGGAGTATTTAAAAGTCGGCGCTCAGCTTATTTTTGAGTTTATATACTCTGAGCAAGCTGCTGACGCACCTTCGCAAGCTCATTAAGGGGAATGGCTATGGGGCATTTACAGACGCAACGGGCAGCGACAACCAGTATTGATGTTTATGCTCGACGTCGCGCTGAGCTGATTAACCAAATCGGCGAAGATGACATTGTTATTGTCGCTACCTCGCCCGAAAAGTCTCGGAATGGGGATGTGGTTTATCAATTTCGCGCTGACAGCGACTTTTATTATTTGACCGGTTTTGCGGAACCAGATGCCGTGTTGGTTATTAGCCCTGGCCGCTCGCAAGGACAGTTCGTGCTATTTTGTCGAGAGAAAGACGTAACCCGCGAGATGTGGGATGGGCGTCGTGCCGGGCTCGAAGGCGCGATGGAGTTATTCGGTGCTGATGATGCGTTTCCGATCGACGACATCAACGATATTTTGCCGGGCATGATGGAGGAGAAAGAAAAGGTCTTCACTACCGTGGGTCGGTATCCCGACTTTGATGCGCAATTGCTTGGCTGGATGACAAAAATTAAACAGGACGCGCGCCGCAGTAAGCAAGCGCCCTATGAATTCGTCGACCTCAACCATATTCTTCATGAGCAACGACTCATCAAGCGCGCCGACGAAATATTCTTAATGCGAAAGGCGGGTAGAATTTCAGCGGCAGGCCACCTGCGGGCTATGCAAGCTTGTCGTCCAGGAATGTTTGAATATCAGGTGCAGGCGGAAATGGAATGCGAATTCCGAAAAGGTGGCAGTCATTACAACGCTTACCCATCGATCGTAGCGGGCGGCGCCAATGCCTGTATTTTACATTACACTGAAAATGTTGATCCACTGCGCGATGGCGACTTGTTACTGATTGATGCCGGTGCTGAGTTCGAGTGTTATGCCGCGGATATTAGTCGAACGTTTCCGGTAAATGGCAAGTTCAGCCCAGAGCAACGAGCCTTGTACGAGATTGTTTTGGCCTCTCAATATGCCGCGTTTGAAAAATGTAGCGCCGGGCATGGTTGGAATGAGCCGCATGAGGCGGCGGTTGAAGTGATTGCTCAGGGCTTGATCGATGAGGGCTTATTGAAGGGTTCCTTAGCTGAAGTGCTTGAGCGTCAGACCTACACACAATTCTATATGCACCGCACTGGACATTGGTTGGGCATGGACGTGCATGATGTTGGTGATTATCAAGTTGAAGATAACTGGCGGGAGCTCGAACCGGGAATGGTGTTTACCGTTGAGCCTGGTATCTATGTGAATCCTGCTGATGAGATTGATCCGCGATGGCACAATATTGGCATTCGGATAGAAGATAATGTGCTCGTGCGACGTGATGGCTATGATAATTTAACTGCTTCGGCGCCAAAGACGGTTGCCGAAATCGAAGCCATTATGGCCGGCTAACCCCTAATGCGTACGCAGTACGATGTGGTTATTGTTGGCGCAGGGTTGATGGGCACCTCGCTGGCGTTGTGGCTGGCTCAGCATACCGATTACTCGATTGCTCTGTTGGAACGCGCTGCACCGTTGCCTGATACCTTGCCGGCGAATCAACGTGTTGTGGCGCTCGGCACTAAGGCCACTAATCTATTAACTGAGTTAGGCGTGTTTGACACTCTCAGTGAGGAGCATGCTTACCCTTATTCGAGCATGTCAGTGTGGGACGAGCAATCGAATGGCGAACTGCATTTTTCTGCCGCCGACACTTCGTTGCCGCATCTTGGTCACATGGTCGACAGCGTTTGGTGTAATTATCTGTTACAGCAACGTTGCTTACAGCAACGTTGCTTACAGCAACGACAGCTGGATTGTCGCTTTGATTGCGCTATCGAGTCTTTCGAATCAGCTGAATTTCAGCCAAGCGCAAACAGCATAAAAATCACCGAATCGGGTGCCGTAACGACGCTGCAAGCTAGCTTGTTAGTGGCCGCCGATGGAGCTAATTCGTGGGTTCGCCGCCAAGCTCGAATTTTTTCCAGCCGTCGAGACTATCAACAGATTGGAATTGTGGCAAAAATAGAGTCAGTCAAGTCACATGAAGACTGTGCTTGGCAACGGTTTCTAAGCAGTGGGCCGGTCGCATTTTTACCCTTGGCGAATAACCAGTGCTCTATCGTTTGGAGTGTTGAGCAGTCACTGGGCGAAGGTTTAATGGCTCAATCGGATGAGGATTTTGAAGTATCTCTAAGCCACGCCATGGAACAGCGTTTGGGGGCGGTCAAATTGAAGTCTACGCGGCATGCCTTTGCACTTAAAAGTCAGCGCGCCGAGCGATACTATAAGCAGGGAGTCGTGCTGCTTGGAGATGCCGCCCACGCGGTCCACCCGTTGGCTGGTCAAGGGGCTAACTTGGGATTTCAGGATGTTGTCTGCCTTGGCGATTTGTTGAAGAGCGCTGGTCGCGAGCGGGTCGGCGATAGTCAGGTATTGGCTCGTTACCAGCATCGCCGACAGCCCGACAACGAGCAGACTGACGGTGCCATGACGGCGCTGCATTCAGCCTATCAAAATGCTACGCCGATGTGGACTGCCCTACGGGGGCTCGGAATGAATCTTGTGGATCGTAATCAAACTTTAAGGCGTTTATTGATTCGCCAAGCGATGGGTTTGTAATAGAACGTCGGTTCGCTTGGTTAGGTAAACCTTTGCGCACGACTATCCCCAATAAGGTGCAAGAATCGATAGGTAGCTTTTAGGGTAATCGGCTCGGCGCACGGGCAATAAAGAGGGGCTGCTGGAAAATTGTTTGAGTAGCGGCGTGAGAATAGTAATAGCGGTTGCGCTGCGCAAAAAACGTTTGAGTTTAATGGCGGTATCGCGTGCAATGTCTGGATGTGCAATAAACGCGTAATTACGGTATTCGGGCCCTTGCAATAAGCGAATGAAACGGTCTGGTTCTGCCGTATTGAAACGCTTAAAGGTATGCTCAGTAACAGCAAAGGCGGCACAGTTCTGATTATCATATTGCATTGCGCTGGCCACCGAGTTGACGAATTTGTTACTGGCGGTTTTGAGGGGCTGATCGAAGGCTTGTTGTACCAGCAGAAAGTCCAAATTAACTGCGCGTTGCGAACAGATATTCTGGCCCGCTAGATCATTTACTTCAAAATATTGAGAGTCGGCATGGCGAGTGGCGATGACATATTGGAGTGAGTTAGGTAAACGCAGGAACGGTATAAAGCGATGTTTGTGCAACGCCCATGCCGTGTAATGGGGCGCAGCTAAATAAACGCCTATTCTCCCTTGCCGAATGCCTTGTTGGTATGGATGCCAATAGTCGGTGGTGACGGTTTTGAATTGTCCGAGGCCAGCTTCGGCTAGCGCTGAGTCTAATTTAAGCGCGAGCTCGGGGTATTGTGATGACTGGTAGGGTAGGTATAAGGGAATGTCGGTAGTCTGTTGCTGCGCCGTCGATGTAGTAGTCAGCATGCTAAGCACGATGCCGATCAGCGCGGCTCGCCAGGATTGTTTGCTTGAATTTTTGGATCGATTACAGGGCACGGCTTTATTCTAACCTTGGATTGAAAAACTGCTAAACTAAGTCTCTATATTTTCCATTCTTTATTGGAATGGCGTATTAATTAAACGTTACGAGAACCCTCATGCCGACCAGCCAAGAACTAAAAGACGCCGGTTTAAAAACGACGCTGCCACGTCTACGAATACTATCGGTACTCGAAAGCAGTGGTGACCGACATTACACCGCGGAAGATGTGTACAAAGCGTTATTGGACGCCGGTGAAGACATCGCTTTTGCCACGGTTTACCGAGTGCTGACCCAGTTTGAAAATGCGGGCTTGGTGCTGCGCCATAATTTTGAGGGCGGTCGGTCGGTGTTTGAGCTGGATAATGGCGAACACCATGATCATATGGTTTGTATTAAGTGTAATACCGTTACGGAATTTTACGATCCTGAAATTGAAGAGCGACAAAAGAAAGTGGCGCAAAAATATGATTTCAAGTTAGAGGATCATTCATTGTACTTGTATGGCATGTGCAAAAGCTGTCAGGACGCTCGCAGCGAGTAGTGTTGATAGTGGGGTTGAGTTCGCCCCAAGCCGCTAACGGTTGATTGCTCGTGTGAGTAGAATTACCGGTATTAGACCAGCCAAAATAATAGCCAGTGACGCCAATGATGCGTCTGCCAAGCGTTCGTCAGACGCAAGTTCATAGGCCCGGACCGCCAAGGTGTTGAAATTGAATGGTCGCATGACAAGGGTTGCTGGCAATTCTTTCATTACGTCGACAAATACAACCAACAATGCCGTCAACAAACTTGTGCTGAGTATCGGTACGTGAATTCGGCGTAGCACTTGTATGGGGGTATAACCCAATGATCGGGCCGCTTGATCCATGTTAGGGCCGATAGATTGCAAGCCGGAGTCCACGGAGCTGAGAGCGACCGCCATAAATCTAACTAAGTACGCAATGATTAGCGCCGCTAAGGTGCCGCTAATTAGCAAGCCGGTTGATACGTCGAAATTTGCTCGGAACCAAGCGTCTATCGTATTGTCTAGTCGAGCGAGAGGTATCAAGGTGCCAACCGCAATCACGGTGCCTGGAACGGCGTAACCGAGGCCGACTAACTGGCGAGCTAGGCGCGTGATGTGAGTATTTGCGATGCGTGTACTGTATGCAATTAATAGTGCCAATGCTACGGCTAGTAGGGCTGTAACACTGGCTAGCATCAGGGTGTTGGTGACTAATCGCCAAAATTGTGGTTGCCATAATTGAGTATGGGTTGCGATCGCCCATTTTAATAATTGTGCGACTGGAATCACAAAGCCAATTAGTAGTGGCGTCATCGCAAGTGCCACAGCAATATAGTTTTTCATTCCCGATAGTGGTGTAGCGGCGGGTCGTACTTGGTTCCGTTTATTAATGTATTGAGCGCGCCTTCGTGAGCGTTGTTCGACCCATACGAGTACGATCACGAAAGATAGCAACAGCATGGCTAATTGCGCTGCGCCGGCAACGCTACCTAAGCCAAACCATGTGCGAAATATTCCGGTGGTAAATGTTTGTACACCGAAATAACTAACTGCGCCATAGTCAGCAAGTGTTTCCATCAATGCCAGCGACAGTCCAGCGATAATGGCAGGTCGCGCGATCGGCAGATTAATTCGAAAAAATGCGCTGCGGCGTGAGTGTCCGAGTAGCTGGCCTACGTCTTTAAGGTGTTGAGACTGGTCAAGAAATGCAGAGCGAGCCAAAAGGTAAACGTAAGGATACAGTACGAAGCTCATGACGAATATTGCGCCGCCTAAGGAACGAATTTCCGGAAACCAATATTCTCCGAAGCGTAGTCCAAACTGGCTACGAATAGCACTTTGTAATGGGCCGGCTATATCCAGTAGTCCAGTATAAGAATAAGCGATAATGTAGGTTGGCATGGCTAGTGGCAATAGCAATGCCCAATTGAAAAACCGGACTCCGCGAAATTGATACTGAGTCACTAGCCACGCGCAGCCGACGCCCATAAACAGTGTTAAGACGGCGACGCCAGCCATAAGTAGCAGCGTACTGACGACATAATCATTGAGTACGGTACTGGCTAAATGCGTCCAAATTTCACGCTCAGCCTGCAAGCTTAAAGCCAGCAGGGCAAGCAATGGAGCAACTACTAACAGCGAGATAGCCGTCGCTGTTAGTTCCCATCGCCAGACACGGGTTGTAAGCATTGGGCTATTCCCGAGCGTTATTTCCAGCCAGCTCGGTCCATCACTTTGACCGCGTCGGCATTGTTTTTACCAAGCATGTCTAGACTTAATGCATCTGCTTTGAATGGGCCCCACGACGCCAAAATTGGATTGAGCTCAACGCCCTCTTTTACTGGGTATTCAAAGTTCACATCAGCGTACATTTTTTGAGCCGTGTCGCTGGCAAGAAATTCGATTAGCTTGATGCCATTCTCCTTGTTGGGAGCCGTGTTGATCAAGCCGGCACCGCTGACATTGACATGAGTGCCGCGATCTTGCTGGTTTGGCCAGATAACCGTCATTGCCGAAGCCGCATTAAAGTCGGCTTGATTGGCCTTGTCCGCCAGCATATTGGCTAAATAGTATGTATTAGCGACCACCACCGAGCATTGGCCTGCCGCAGCTGCGCGTATTTGATCACGATCTCCGCCTTGTGGGGGGCGAGCGAAATTCGCGACCAACCCACTAACCCAGCCTTCAACTTCAGTGTTGGTGCTGGCCGCTAGCATTGATGCAACCAAAGACTGATTATAAATATTGTCAGAAGAGCGAATGCAGATTTGTTGTTGTAGCGCTGGGTTGGTTAAGTCTTCATAGCGACTAATCTCAATGTTAGGCTTGGCGTTGGTTACCATAATGGGTCTGGCTCGAACCGAGAGGCCAAACCATGCATCATCGCTGTCTCGGTAATTGGCCGGTATGTTTTGCTTGAGAATAGCGGAATCAACAGCCGTAAATATGCCGGCTTGTTTGGCGCGGTGCAGTCGGCCAGCGTCAGTAGTTATCAGTAAGTCTGCTGGGCTATTTAGCCCTTCGCTCTTAATTCTTTCTAATAACGCGTCGTCTTTGCCGCTGATGATATTGACGGTGATGCCTGTCTCGGCTGTGAACGCATCTAATAATGGTTTGATTAAGGCCTCTTTGCGAGCTGAATATAAGTTCACTTCAGCGTTCTGAGGGCTGCATGCACTTAGCAATAGTGCCGTAGTTAGAGCTAGAATCGTTTTCATAGGAAGGGCGGGTTAATATATAAATGAGAATCATTCTCATTTTCATTGATCGCGCAAATGAATGCAAGTCTTAGTATTGTGTCGTGCGAAAAATGCATTAATTGGCGAGCACCTTTAGCGCTTGATTGCCGTATAATACCGAGCAATAAACTAAACCTCGGTTTGCTAAACGGTTTATTGACCACAGCACGCCATATTCTGCGATTTTGGAGATCACCATGAGCGAAACCCCTGATGATTTATTGTATGCGTCTTCCCATGAATGGGTACGTAGATTAGATGATGACGTAGTTGAAGTCGGAATTTCTGATTACGCCCAAGAAGCCCTAGGCGATGTCGTTTACGTTGAGCTGCCGGAAGTTGGTTCTGAAGTGACGGCTGGTGAAGAATGTTGCGCAGTTGAATCCGTCAAAGCTGCATCTGATATTTATGCGCCGGTAAGCGGTGAAATTGTTGCGGTAAATGAAGCGCTTGATGGTGAGCCTGAGCAACTCAATGAAGCGCCTTATGCTGGTGGCTGGATGTTTCGAATTAAGGCGAGTAACCTGAGTGAGCTTGAAGCGCTGCTTAGTGCTGAAGCGTATTTAGCTCAAGTCGACGATTAGTACCTGAATTACTTGGCGACCGCGTCGCCTCCAGGTCTAGAACAACACACAAATTAGGAGAGACTTATGCAAGTCACTTTAAAAGGTAATCCGATAAATTTAACTGGGACATTCCCGACCGTCGGTTCAAACGCCGCGGACTTCAAATTGACTACTAGCGGTTTAGCTGACGTCGGTTTGGCCGAGTACGCGGGTAAGAAGAAAGTCGTTAGTATTGTGCCGAGCTTGGATACGGCAGTATGTGCTACATCTACTCAAAAGTTTAACGCTCAAGTGGCGGATAAAGAAGGGGTGCAGCTTCTTGTTGTGTCTGGTGACCTGCCATTCGCGGCCGGCCGGTTTTGCGAAGCAAACTCAGCGGGTAATACAGTTACCTTGTCGACCATGCGAAATAATTCATTTGCCACCGATTATGGTGTGCTGATGGCGGATGGCCCCTTGGCTGGATTAACCGCTCGGGCGGTACTTGTGCTTGATGAAAACAACACAGTGTTGCATGCAGAATTGGTGCCAGAAATCACACAAGAGCCAGACTATGAAGCCGCGTTAGCAGCGCTTTAATTTCTGCCTTTTATGCAGTCGGTGCGGATTGATTGTGCCGACTGTTTTTCGCTTTATATTAAATGTGACACCAGTTCGATTTTCGGCCACTTATAGATATGGCTATAAACCCGTTGGTTGCTTGCATGCCTTTCCCTAGACTCTAAATTAGGAGCAGTCCTTTGAAAACGCTTGTCACTGGCTCATTGGCATTCGACACAATAATGGTGTTCGAAGATCAGTTTAAAAACCATATTCTCCCAGACCAAACCCATATTTTGAATGTGTCGTTTTTGGTGCCCGAAATGACACGCCACTATGGTGGATGTGCGGGTAATATTGCATATACCCTGGCGATGCTGGGCGGTGATCCGCTGATTATGGCCACTGTCGGCGAAGATTTTGGGGCGTATTCTCAGTATTTGGAGCAAAAGGGCTTAAATCAAGAGTATGTAACTCAAGTTGCTGGAACCTTTACCGGTCAATGTTTCATTACTACAGATGTCGACAATAACCAAATTAATGCGTTCCATCCCGGTGCAATGAATCATGCTCATGTCAACAAAGTTGGTGATGCAAGTGGCATTGAGTTGGGTATTGTTGGCCCAGACGGTCGAGATGCCATGATTCAGCATTCAGAGCAATTCGCTGAACTAAATATTCCATTTGTATTCGATCCAGGTCAAGGGTTGCCGATGTTTGACGGTGCTGATTGTTTAAAGTTCTTAAGCGAAGCGACCTACACCATTGTTAATGACTATGAAAGTCAGATGTTATTGGGAAAGACCGGACTTACGCTCGAACAATTAGCCGAAAAAGTCGACGCATTGATAGTTACGCGCGGGGGCTCAGGCTCTGAAATATACGCCAATGGCGAAAAAATAGTGATTCCGTCGGCGCCGATTAGCTCGGTAGTTGATCCAACTGGTTGTGGTGATGCGTATCGCGCCGGTGTGTTGTTCGGTCTCGCCAAAGGTTACTCTTGGCAAGTTTGTGGTCAAATTGGCGCGCTGTGTGGCGCGATAAAAATCGAACATTCAGGTACTCAAAACCATGCGTTTACGATGTCGGAATTCGCTGAGCGATACCGCTCGGCCTTCGGTCAAGACTTGTAGTAACTTTCAGGGTCGATAATGTTAACTCATCCCAATTTTGATCCGGTAGCATTTCAGCTCGGACCTCTGGCTGTGCATTGGTATGGCTTGATGTATGTTTGCGGATTTGTCAGTGCTTATTTGCTTTGGCTTTATCGTATTCGGACCTACCCGCGCTATGCAGATGCAAATTGGAATGCCGATCGTATTTCTGATCTGATTTTCTATGGTGCGCTTGGTGCGGTGATCGGCGGTCGATTAGGGTATGTGTTGTTTTACAAGCCAGCGTATTATCTGAATAATTTAACCGAAGTTGTGTTTATTCAGGAAGGCGGGATGTCATTTCACGGCGGCCTTCTCGGTGTTATTTGCGCACTCTATTTGTTTAGTCGAAAAATCAATTTGCCGTTCTTGCAGGTGGCTGATTTTGTCGCACCAGTTGCTCCAATCGGCTTGTTCTTTGGCCGGATGGGTAACTTTATAAACCAGGAGCTGTGGGGTAAAACTACCGATTTGCCGTGGGGCATGATATTTTCTAACGGCGGACCGCTGCCGAGACATCCTTCTATGGTCTACGAGGCTATCCTTGAAGGGTTGTTGTTGCTAGCGATTATTTGGTTGGTCGCTCGTAAAGAAAGAGCCTTTGGCACACTTTCGGGTTTGTTTCTGATCGGCTACTCTTTGTCCAGAATGCTGGTAGAGCTTGTTCGTGTGCCAGATCAACACTTAAATTATCTATTATTTGACTGGGTAACCATGGGGCAGGTGTTAAGCTTGCCTATGTTACTGTTAGGTTTGTTTTTAGTTTTCAAGACAAATCGTTAATTACTGTCTAGGAATATTGTATGAACTTTTCGTTTCTGTATCTAAATATGCCATTTTCGAAGCTTGTCGGCATTGTCCGTGGTTCCATGTTATTGGCGTTCTTGTTGGCCTCACCGTCGGCCTTCGCTATTAAAAAATGTCAGGATGAAGAGGGCCAATGGCATTATGGAGATACTGCGGTGCATGAATGCGAAAAGTCGAAGGTCACAACCCTCGATAATCGTGGTTTTATTCGAGATCAAAACGAAGCCCCAAAAACTGAAGAAGAGTTGGCTGCCGAGCAATCAACCAGAGCCAAAATCGAAGCTGAGGAAAAAAAGCTGTCAGATGAAAAGGAGGAGCGCAACCGTTTACTCAGTATTTATCAAACGGAGGCGGATATTGACCGACAGTTGGACAACCAGATTTACTCAGTTGAAAGTAGTATCGCGGTACACAATGTTTACCTAAAGGGGATGGCGCGAAAAATAGAACGCCTGGAGGCTAAAAAGCCTGAGCAAAACGCTAAGCGTGCTGAGCGAACTCAAGCGGAAATTGATGCCTCATTGGCTAAAATAAAGGAGTCGGAGGAAGAGCTCAAAAACCTTGAGATGCAAAAAACTCAGATTCAAGAGCGGTTCGCTCGCGAGAAAGAGCTTTTTAAGGCATTCAACGAGGAAGGTAATCGTTAGTCCTGTTGCTTGGCTGCTAGACTTTTGATGAAAAACAGCGGTTGGAGAGGCTTAGGTGCGAGCTTTGTTAGTGGCGCGCTGTTAGTGCTCGCCTTTGCGCCATTTGGATTTTGGTTGCTTGCGCCCTTATGCATGGTTGCATTTTTTTCGCAGTTAATTAATTCATCGCCTAAAGTTGCCATGCTGCGAGGTTTGGCTTTTGGTCTGGGGCTATACGGATTTGGTGTGTCTTGGGTTTATGTTTCCTTATCGACATATGGAGGCATGCCATTCTGGATGGGTAGTATTGCTGTGCTTGGGTTCGCGGGAATATTGGCATCTTTAATCGCAATTATGGCTTGGTTGGTTGCGCGTTCGACTCCAGCTGGTAGTACGCTCCGCTTGTTTATGCTGCCGTTCGCATGGTGTGTGTTCGAGTGGCTTAAAAGTTGGGTGTTAACTGGGTTCCCTTGGCTAGATCTAGGCTATACACAAACCGATACTTGGCTTTCAGGTTGGGCACCAATCGGCGGAGTCTATTTAGTTAGCTTTATGGTCTGTTTGATTTCGGTCCTGACCAGTGCGATCTTCAAGACGCGTGAATACCGCATGATTCCGTTGATTGCCGCATTGATTGGACTCTCCTGGTCTGCTAACTATATTAATTGGACCAAGGACGACGGCACTGCGTTACGGGTGGCTATAGTTCAGGCCGATGTTCCAATTAACCAAAAATGGCAGTCAGATAGCCGGGCTAGAGTAATTGAGAACTACCGTACGCAGAGTCGAGCTCTAGCCGCTGGCTCTCAATTGGATTTAGTTGTTTGGCCTGAAACGGCGCTGCCTATACATTTGCAGCATTTGACTCCTGAATTTTGGCAGACCAGCGTACCTGTCGGAACAGCTTTGTTGACGGGGCTCATAGACACACCGAGTTTGCTAGACCACGCTCCGTCGTATGATCGTAGTTACAATGCCGCGGCGTTAGTCTGTAATGTGGAGGATGGTGTTCCTCAGGTGTACCGAAAACGGCATTTAGTGCCATTTGGCGAGTACTTGCCCTTAAGATTCTTATTTCAGTGGGTTTTAGATTATCTAGAGCTTCCAATGTCTGACTTTTATGCCGGGTCAGGCATGCAACCATTGAGCTGTGGGAGCAGAATCAAGATTGGTTTATCAATTTGTTATGAGGATGCGTTTGCTGATGAATATCGTCGGTATTTAGGGGATGCGGGTATATTGGTAAATATTGGAGAAGACGCTTGGTTTGGCGACTCATTTGCACCTCACCAAAGATTGCAGATGGCGCAAATGCGGGCGCGCGAATTGTCGCGGCCTATGGTTCGCAGCGCTAACTCAGGGCCGTCAGCCTTTATTGATCATCGTGGGGTTATCACCGCTCAAAGCCTTCAATTTACCCAAGCTAACCTGGTAGAGCGTGTTTACCCACAAATAGGAACAACTTGGTACTACCGATTCGGAAGCTGGATTGTGCTTTTCTCAGGAATTATCTGGTTATTAGCCGGTTTGTTGTCGATAGTGACCGCCAGCCGAAGCAACACGGGCCGATAAGGTAGACGATTAGTCGCTCTTAGATTTCGCCCATTTTACGCAGTGCTTTGTCGAGTCCAGAGAAGTTGGGTCGTCTTACCTTGCTAGGCTCTCCGTTTGCGGATCTTGGCCTAGCGCGTTGTTTCTGAGTTCGCTGGTTTGTTGGTGATTGGAATTGGCCTGCTTGTTGGGCGGTTCCGGCTGGCTCATAGTTAGCAAGGCTGCCAACAAAGGGCGCCAACTCCTCGGCTGTTTTGATATTTAGAGGTAGGCTTTCGGTCGCACCGTTGCGATTCAATAAAACTTCAGTGCCGCGAATCTCCTTAATTGATGCGCCGGCGCCTTTGATTTCTTGGCCAACAGCGTACAGTTCAGCTGGTTTTTTTCCGGACGTTATAATTGCGCGGGCCATTCCTTCTCGACTATCCCAAAGGATACCCTGCAACTTAAGATTTAGCGTTGTTTTCACAACAGGGCGCTCTACTTTTTTGGGAGGAATCTTGCCGAACAAATTAGCTTTAACGATGTTGTTGACCTGATACCCCGCGTCCCGCTTAGTTTGGATCGGTGGAATGTTTTGTGGAGCATAATTAAGGGCTCGCACTTGTTGCTGGCGATAAACATCCCATGTGACACTCGCGAGTATTAAGCACAGAAATAACGCCGCCGCCACTTTTAGTATCAGCGGTCCGTGGCGTACCCATATGCGGTTGTTAGAAATAGTATTAAGTAGCTCCATGCTCTATAGTTTACCTTATTCTATTTGAAACCTATATCTCTTCGATTGTGGGCTAGTTTGTATAGGTGGCCTGGATATACCAAATTTTGTCTTGTTGATAAACTATGAAAGTTAAATCATTTCAAATGCTTACGCTCGATCAATGGGGTTGGATGATGGTTGCCTATTGGCGTCTTTGGATGGTTTGGCTTAGGATTAAATTCAAGCAAGGTAACTGGTTGAGGCAAAAAGTGTTGGCTCCCCAGCCATCATCTTCAGCTGAAACCTCTGCGTTTGATCCTAGGTGGCTTGCTATGCATGAGTCGGTGCGCTTAGCTGCTCGACTTCACATTGTGTCGATGGCCTGTTTGCCGCGGTCAATCGTGCTGGCGGATATGCTACGCCGTCAAGGTGATAGAGCGATTGTAAGAATTGGCGTGAACAAGGCTGGCGTGCAGTTTGTTAGCCATGCGTGGGTCGAAGTAGATGGTTGCATGGTCGGTGAGCCGGAACACGTGAGTGAGCAGTTTGCTTTATTGAAACTGTAGCGGTGCTGTTCTTTGTTGTGGCGATTTGAAGGTTTATTAAAGCAAAATAACGGTGGCAAGTCCGAGCACTGAAAAGTATCCCACCACGTCGGTTACCGTAGTCAGAGCCACGCCGCCAGCTAAGGCTGGGTCGATGTTTACTTTTTCTAGTAATATTGGAATGAATACGCCGGCTACAGCGCCCATAAATAGATTGGCCGTCATGGCTGCGGCGATCACTAAACCCAGTTGCAGATCTTGGTACCAAAGCGATGCAATAAGGGCGATCACGGTTGCCCAAATAACGCCGTTTAACATGCCGACTAAGGTTTCTTTTTGTAATACGTTATAAAAGTTTTCACTCGAAATTGTGCCAACACTCATGCCGCGTATGACGACGGTAAGAGTTTGTGTGCCGGCATTTCCGCCCATACTGGCGACAATCGGCATCAGGACGGCGAGCGCTACTAGTTGTTGAATCGATCCTTCAAATAAGCCGATTACCCATGAGCCAAGCAGCGCTGTTACTAGGTTAACGGCTAGCCAGATAGTGCGGCGCCGCGAGGTGCGAGCCACTGGTGCAAAGATGTCTTCTTCTTCACGTAGGCCAGCCGCGGCCATGATGTCGTGTTCAGCTTGCTCGCGGATTACATCGACAACGTCGTCAATGGTTATTCGACCTAGTAAGCGGCCAGATTCGTCCACTACCGGCGCTGTAATTAGGTTGTAATCGGCAAACGCCTTGGCAACATCTTGTTCGCTGTCTAAGCATCGAAAACTCACCGGTGATTCTATCGCGTGATCAATCGCTAAGTGATGACCAGGTTGCGTTAGTAGGGTATTGATCGGCAAAATTCCCTTGAGGCGCTTTTCGCGATCAACCAAATAGATTGTGTCGGTATTGTCTGGTAGTTCAGTTTTAAGCCTGAGGTAGTGGAGTACAACATCTAATGACACATTATCTCGCACCACGGTGGCGTCAAAGTTCATCAGGCCGCCTGCACTATCTTCAGGATAAGAGAGTACCTCACCAAGATTGTTACGCGTTTCAACATCAACGGCAAACAACACGTCCGCTAGTAATGCCTCTGGCATATCCGGTATTAAGTCGGCGATGTCATCTATGTCCAGAACCTTGATGGCATCGATTAGCTCTTGCTTATCTAGTTCATGCGCTAGATTCTTAAACACGCCTTCGGTGAGTTCTGCTAGAACTTCACCTTTAACTGTTTCCGGTATGTAGTTCCAAGCTAAGGGCCGTTTTGCAAGGGTTAGCCGTTCCAGTATGTCTGCTATGTCCGCCGGATGAGCATCAGCGAATTGTGCACGCACAGCACTGGTGTCTCCAGCCGTTAAGAGCTCGTCAATAGTTGGGGATGTTGGCGTTGCTTGTTGCACGATAGTAGTGTCCCGCATAACGTAAATTTCGTTAGCGGCGTAGTCTCCAAAGTCGGGTGGTTGAGTCTATTATAACGAGCCATGTGTATCTGCGCATTACACATCGACTAAGTTGCAGCAGAGTCTAAACAGCGTTTAGCTTACTAAGAAACTCGCGGGCTTCAGTCGTGTTATCGGCATTGATTACTTTGCCAACAAGATACCTTAATTTACTGGTGTCCGCCGACAAGACTTGTTCTTTGACGTTCAATAGATAGGTTGCATCCATACTAAAATTCTTTAGGCCAAGCCCCAATAACAGCCGCGTATATCGATCATTACCGGCCATTTCTCCGCATAATGAGACTGGAATATTGGCTTTCTCGCCAGCTCTTATCACGGTTCTAATTAGTTGTAGCACGGCTGGATGGGTTGGGTCATACAAATAGTTGACTGCGTCATCAACCCGATCGATAGCTAGCGTGTATTGAATCAAATCGTTGGTGCCAATGGATAAAAAATCGAGCTTTTGAGCGAAGATATCCGCCATAATCGCGGCCGCTGGAACTTCTATCATGCCGCCGATTTTCACGCGTGGATCAAACGCTATATTGGCACTCTTCAATTCCCGCTTGGTTTGTTTGATTATAGTAAGTACTTGATTTATCTCATCAAAATTACTCACCATGGGGATGAGAATTGACAGCTTTCCAAACGCCGACGCACGTAAAATCGCCCTCAGCTGTGGCCGAAATAATTCCACGTGATTTAAGCATAATCGCACCGCTCGCAGACCTAGTGGAGATTCACTAGATCGTTTGTTTGGGTAATTAAATGCGAGTTGTTTGTCGCCACCGATATCGAGTGTGCGAATGACGACTGGACGATCGATCTGAGTCACGATCTTTTTATAATCGCGAAATTGCTCGTTTTCGGTTGGCGCCGTAGCTCGATTCATAAACAGGTATTCGGTTCTATACAAACCGACGCCTTCGGCATTGACACGTTTAACTTCACGTAGCTCCTTGGCTGATTCAATATTGGCTAGTAGGTGAATGCGCTCCCCGTCTAGCGTTTTGGTTTTTCGTCGAATGAGATTGCCGAGTTCTTTTTCTCGCGCACGCAGGCGGCGAGCCTTAGCGCGGTATTCTTTTAATACTTGTTCGCTCGGATTGACCAGAATAATGCCGCGCAATCCGTCGACAATGAGCAAATCGTCTTCGTTTATGTATTTAGTGCTGCCATGCAAGCCGACCACTGCTGGGAGCTTTAGTCCGCGCGCGACAATGGCGGTGTGTGATATTTGGCTACCCAAATCGGTGACGAAGGCGACAATACGTCGGTCGCGAATATACATTGTCTCGGCTGGCGTTAGATCTTTGCCAACAATGATTTTGCCGCGTAAGTCTTCTTCGTTATATTCGTCTAGTGTGTGAGAAACGATACCCATTAGATGTCGCAGCAATCGGTCGGTAATATGCTTTACGTCTGATTTTTTTTCACGCAGATAGGGGTCTTCCATCTGTTTGAAAACGTTAATCAGGTTGTCCGACTGCTGTTGCAAGGCGTATTCCGCATTGACTAAGTCTTGGCGAATAATTTTGATAGACTCGTTGATCAGTAGAGGGTCCCGCAGCATCAACATGTGGGCATTGATAAACGCGGCACTTTCCTTTGGCGCATCTTTGTCTAAGCCCTTTAATAGGTCTTTGTATTGTTGTTCAGCCGCGGCTACTGAGGCACGAAATCGGCGTACTTCCTGAGTGACCTTGTTGGGCTCGATATTGATTTGCGTGGGTTCAATATCAGCTGTCTTTAACACATAGGCTTGGCCTATCGCTATCCCGCGCCCAATACCCGATCCAAACAGGCTCAACATATATTATTCATCCTCGTCGAAATAATTATTAATTAGCCCGGTCATGGCCTCCATAGCGGCATCTTCGTCCTTGCCGGTGGTACGCAATAAAATGTGACTGCCTTTTGACGCAGCCAACATCATTACCGCCATTATGCTTTTTGCATCCGCGGTTTGGCCACCGAATACAATCTCGATTCGACTCGAAAATTGTCCAGCTGTGCTCACTAGTTTTGCAGAAGCGCGAGCGTGCAGTCCAAGTTTATTAATGATGTCGATCTGTTGTTCACGCATACGGTTTAATGTCTCAGTTCTCGGTGTCGAGCCAGTGTGTGGATGTTTTTGTTTTGGTAGAAGTGTGCGTGTAATTGGCTAACAAGATATACCGAACGGTGCTGACCGCCGGTACAACCAATTCCTACGGTAATGTAGTTGCGATTGTCTTTTATAAAGTGCGGCAGCCAATGTTCGACAAAGTTTTGAATGTGCGTAAGCATCTCTTGGGTTAAGGCTTGGGATTGCAAAAACTGGATGACCGGGTCGTCGAGGCCGGTTAGTGGGCGTAATTCGGGCTGCCAGTGGGGATTGGGCAGGCAACGCACGTCAAACATAAAGTCGACATCGGTTGGGTTGCCGTATTTAAATCCGAAAGACTCGAACAATAGTGTGACGGCTCGGCCATTGTCCTGCACGCTTTCATCGCGAATGATGGTGCGTAACTCGTGTGGTGTGGTGGTCGATGTATTGATCCGTCTATCGGCAATGCTGTCTAGATACTTGAGTAACTCGCGCTCTTTATGAATTGCTTCAATCAGCGACGTATCTTCGTCTGACAATGGATGCTTTCGGCGTGTCTCGCTGTACCGCTTTAACAAGGTCGTGTCATTGGCATCTAGGAAGATGACGCGGGTTTCGACATTGAATGCGTCCAGGCTGTCGAAGTTGCTCTTTAAATCGCCAATAAAGTCTTGGTTTCGTGAATCGATACTGATGGCGCAGTTGTGATGAGTTGTATCGTTGCCTAAAACACGCGCGGCCATTTCCGGAACTAAAGATGCCGGCAGATTGTCGATGCAGTAAAACCCTAGGTCTTCGAGAACTTGTAAAGCAATGGATTTCCCTGATCCAGATGTACCGCTAATAATGAAAAATTTTGGTGCGCCCATGCTTCTTATTTAGACCATTTTTCTATTAGTTGAATAATTTTTTCAGCAGAAGTGGCTTTGGCGATGGCAGACTTATTGGCATCGTTGGACATCATGCGTGCAATGTCGGCGAGTAAATTAAGGTGATCCTGTGTGGCTTCCATAGGGACCAGTAAGCCAAATGCAACATCCACAGGTTGCCGGTCTAAGCTATCGTAATCAATCGGTTGCTCTAGCGTGATGATCGCAATGATAGCTTTGTGGGCTTGCTGAGATCGTGAGTGGGGCAGTGCAACGCCATTGCCGATTCCCGTGTTACCAAGTTTTTCGCGTTCCCAAAGCTGATGGTAAATGTCTTTTTCTTTTACGTCGTCTAGCTCGTCTTCAAGCGCTTTTTGTATAAGCGGAATAGCTAGTAAGCGAGCCATTTCTTCTAGTAACCGTTTACGACTGCTCACATCGGCATGTACCGAAATGAGTTCGGCGTTTAGATTCTCGAACAGAAAATTAGATGTGGTCATGATTTACCGGTTCACGCATGGTGTTAAGCAACAGTTGTCATTCATTAGGAGGTCGTGTGGTTCACCTCGAGAGCGCAAGTGTAAAAGGTTTCTTGCACGGATGGAATGGTTAAAAAAACCGCCGGCGTTGGTTTCTGACCTGAGTCAGGTTGCCGTGCCGACGGTCTTGAGTCGCTATATGCGGATTTTGTTACTCAGGCGTCGAAGGGACGAATTCCTGGTCTTTCAACGCGCCACCGCTGCGATGGTGGTTGGTTATTTTTTCTTTGTGTTTACGAACTTGTGAATCGAGTTTGTCAGTCAGGTCATCGATGGTGGCGTACATGTTCTCAGAGTCGGCATGTGCGTGTAAGGTGACGCCTTTGGCATTTACCGTCGCTTCGGCTTTGTGACGAATCTTCTCAACATGGAGCACTACGTCAATACTGCTTACGTGGTCAAAGTGTCGTTCTATGCGCTCCATTTTTTCCCCAATGTAATTCTTCATTGAATCGGTCAGGTCGATTTGGTGCCCAGAGATGGTTAACTGCATATGATTCTCCTGTTCTGTGGCGAACTTGCCTAATATTCTAGCTCGCCGATTTTATGATGCGCATCGCCTCTTAGCTGTAACTTCGTGAAAAGCTGTTTGCGATGCAATACGCGCCCTTATTTGATGCGAATACATCGACTACACCAGTGATTTGCGCTGGCTGGAAGGCGCTATTTGCATGCTTTCACGATATTTAGCCACAGTTCGTCGCGCGACGATGTGCCCCTGATGTTCTAGCTCTTTCGCTATTTTGTTGTCACTCAATGGTTTGGCTTTTGATTCAGCGTCCACCATTTTTTTGATTAACGAGCGGATAGCGGTTGAGCTAGAAGCAGTGCCATCAGTAGAGTTGAGGGCACTTGAAAAAAAGTACTTTAGTTCGAAGACTCCACGTGGAGACAGTAAGTATTTACCCGCTGTTGCGCGTGAAATTGTTGATTCATGCATCTCGAGTTGTTCTGCGATGTCCTGCAATACCATTGGTTGCATTGCTTCCACGCCGTGTTCGAAAAAGCCTTGTTGTCGTTCGACTATTGCTTCGGATACCAGCAAAAGAGTGTCGTAGCGACTCATTAATCCTTTGATAAACATTTTGGCTTCAAGCATGTTTTGTTGAATGAAATCACTCCCTTCTTTATCTATATCGCTTTTAAGCATATCTGAATAAGTCTTATTCAAGCGTAACTTAACTTGATTGTCAGGATTGATTTGTGCCATCCATGTATCGTTTACCTTTTTGACGTGCACGTCAGGAATAATGTAATTTTGATTGTCACTTTTGAACTCTGCACCAACTCTGGGGTTGAGTTGTGTGATTAGACTTAGACTGGTGCTGAGCGTGGTGTCGCTGACGTTTAGACTCTTTTTCAATTTGGCTAAATTGCGTGTGCCAACTAATGCTAAATGCTGATCGGCAATAGTCTTTGCGAGGCTCAAGCCCGGAGTGTCCAGTGGGTATTGGTCAAGCAAAATTGTGAGCCGCTCGCTGAGGTCACGCGCTCCAACGCCAATTGGCTCTAAGGTCTTAATGAGGCTTAACACCGCATTGATTTCGTCTTCTTCTACCTCGAGGTCATCGCTGAACATGTCGCAAATTTCAGATAGTTCTGCATTTAGGTAGCCTTCTTCATCCATGCAACGCAGTAAGGTGCTGGCGATCAGCTTGTCTTTATCGCTCAGCGTAGTCATTTGAATCTGCCAGTCTAAATGCTCAAACAAGGATTCTTGCTTGGAAACAAATTGAGTAAATTCCGTATCAGTCTGACCGCTACTGCTTGAGGTATTGTTCACTCGGCGTGATTCAAAAGCTTCTTGCCAGTTGTCGTCGCGCTCGGCGCTTGAGTCGACTAATTCAGGATTGGGTATCTCGAAACTTTTGTCAGTGGGAGTTGGGTCTTTGGTGTCGGTATGCGTCTCTACCGGTATGTCTTCGGAAGGTGGTGATGCATTATCCAAGCCGTCGCTATCGGTGCGCTCAAGTAGCGGGTTCGCATCCAATGCTTGTTGAATTTCTTGTTCAAGCTCTAATGAGGGAAGTTGCAGTAAACGAAGGCTTTGCTTTAACTGAGGTGTAAGCGTTAGCTGTTGTGAAAGCTTTAAATTAAGAGACTGTTTCATCTACTACCGATTCGTCAATGGCATTGACCGGAAGGTATCGCGATTCGACTTAGCTGACTGTAAGAAGGTTTGCTACTTCCGATCACTTATACATTCATTCTAGACTTAACGTGGTGACTAATCCATGAAATTCTAGGCAAAGGTTCGAAGATATATGGATTTGCTTGGTCGGTGTGCTCGGAGTTAGTTGGCCGCGATTGTTGGCAACTAGTCGGCGTTGTGCGTGCGGGCCTTACCGAGGCGGTAAGGCGCAAAATTGGCTACTAAATTTTAAATTTCGAACCAAGGTAAACGTCACGAACGCCCTGATGGCTGAGGATCTGTTTAGCGGTGCCTTGGGTTAGCACTCGACCTTCAGTCAAAATATAAGAATGATCGCAAATATCCAGCGTTTCTCTGACGTTATGGTCGGTGATAATAATGCCGATGCCGGTGTTGCGTAAATAATCAATGATTTGCTGAATATCGCCGACCGAAATAGGGTCGATGCCGGCAAAGGGTTCATCTAGCAAGATAAAGTAAGGGCGCAACGCGATAGCGCGAGCTATTTCGGCCCGTCGTCGCTCTCCGCCAGACAATGAAATGCCTAAGGTGTCGCGTTTATGGCCTATGTTGAATTCTTCGAGTAGTTGCTCTACTCGGCGACTGCGTTCCTGCGACGATAAAGATTTGTCGGTTTCGAGCACCGCCATCAAGTTTTCCTGAACCGTCAATTTGCGAAATATTGAGGCTTCCTGTGGCAAGTAACCGATACCGAGGCGAGCGCGTGAATGCATCGGAAGGTGACTTATGTCTTGGCCATTTAATAATATCTTGCCGCTGTCGCTACGGACTAGGCCAACCACCATATAAAAACTGGTAGTTTTACCCGCGCCATTTGGACCTAACAAGCCAACTACTTGGCCGCTCTCAACTGAGATGTTGATCTTCTTAACAACCTCTAGGCCTTTGTAGCTTTTACAAAGGTCCTTAGTTTCCAAAATGCTCATGATCTACTGCGGTTCTATGATCAGTCGCGAGCGACCAGATCGGACAGGTTTTTCTGTCTCAGTTTGCTCTTCAACTTCGTCGTTAGCGGAATCATTCTCCGTTTCGTCGTTGCTGTCGCTGTCTTGTTTTGACGTGTCTGATTTAGCTATTTTTCGCTTTTTAGGTGGTTCTGGGCCGTCGGGGTTGTCGGCAAATGGATCCTTGATGGCGCGTTTAGGCTTGGTTCCATCTTTTCCACCGGCACCAACTTTGGCGGCGCCTTGTACTTTTAGCGTATCGTTCGCCATGTTGTAGACGATGGTATCGCCGCGAGCTGTTTGCGGCCCTTGTTTGAGTGAAGCCTTGCCAATTAGCGTCAACGTATTGGCTTGCTGATCGACAATAATTTTTTTTGCCCAACCTTCAACATCATGCTCTTTGCCGTCAGGTCGCTGCTTAAAGCGCGCTAATGAGCCCCATACGGTGGCCGATTTTAATTCGCTGCCATTGTATTCAGCGAACAATTTGTCGGCTTTTAGGGTTAAGGTGCCTTGTACCGCCAGCACGTTGTTAATATAGGTTCGAGTGCCTTTCTTGAAATCAAACTCTATGTCATCAGCTTCGATGTCAGCAGGTTGGTCGCGGTCGGACTTTAAGGCAAGCGCTTGGCAAGAGATAGTCGCACTCAGGACTAGCACCGCTAGTGATCGAATTAGTTTCATTAAATACAATCGTCAAATGTTTTGGTTGTCATGCCCCGTCTGTTTTCAATTATGTTGGCAGGTAGCCACGCAGCGGGTTCAATGTTGTCTTAAAATATATCACACTAGCTGACTGTCAGCTGAACAGGCAATCAGAATATTCAGCTATTGGTTTAGCTGAGTCGGTTAAAACAGGTTGTCTTTGGTGGCTTTGTCGAGAATGATACGCATTCGCTTGGCTTTCATCGTGCCTCCGGGTCCTCGTGAATCGGCTTCAACCACTACTCGCACGTTACCGGTCATTAAGATTTCGTCTCCGCTAGAGTTCATCCATCCAGAGTCGGCGAACGTGTGTCTAGGCGCAAAGCCAACTTCATATTCGATTACGTGTGGGTTGTCGAGTAGCGCGGTGTCGTCGTCTGGAAAGTGCGCCATACGGTCAGCTTTCAGTTCAAACCGGCGTTGCCCATTTTTGTCGAGACCAGTCGCAATAAAGTTTTCGATGTAATAGTCAGGATCGTGCCGGTCCTTAAAGTTGTTTAATTCAGGCTCGTCTTCCATCATTGCTGTTTGCAAATATATGCCAAACAGGCCAATGACGCCCAAAATGGCAATATAAAGAAGGGACTCGGCTTGTTTCACCATAGTAAATTATCTGCTCAACGCGTGTGGCTATTGCTGATTTGAGCCGCCCAATGGGTAGCTGGCTTGACTATACAGTAGCACATCGCAAATGGCGCGAACCGCGCCTTCACCGCCGGTAAGTGGGGCAATCCAATCGGCGCGATCTTGTACAATAAAATGCCCGTTTTTGACTGATAGCTTTAAGCCGCATCGCTCCATTACTGGCAAATCAATGACGTCGTCACCAGTAAACGCGCAGTCGTCACCGGATAACTTAAGGTCGTTTATTAGCGTTTCAAATACCGCAAGCTTGTCGTTAACGCCCAAGTAACAATGCTTAATGCCTAGATCTTGCAGGCGTCGTTGTAACGCTTTAGAGCTGCGCGCTGATATCACGCCTACGTCGATACCGGCCATTTGTAGCATCTTTAAGCCATGCCCGTCTAATGCGTGGAACACTTTGACGCGTTCACCGTCGCAGCTGTAATGAAGTTTGCCATCGGTCAGCACGCCGTCTACATCGAACAGTGCTAGCTTAACCGCGGAGGCTTTGTGCATCACCGAGTCGGAAACTTGGTATGGTAGTGGTGGTAGCTGCTTCATAGAATTCCCGCACGTAATAGGTCTTGCATATTGATGGCGCCGACAACGCGGTCATCGTCAGTTACCAATACACCGCTTATCCGATTTTTTTGCATGATGGCGATTAACTCAGCCGCTAAAGTGCCGGATTCGGTGGTGGTTGGGTTGTTGGTCATGACTTGTTCGATTGGTGTATCGAGACTCAGGCGGCTGGCCAGAGTGCGGCGTAAGTCGCCATCCGTATAAATGCCGAGTAATCGCTTGTCCGAATCAACAATGCCTGTCATGCCAAGGCCTTTGCTGGTCATTTCGACCAATGCGTCGGAGAGTAGCGCACCGCCCTCGATCAGAGGAATTTCGTCGTCTTTGTGCATTATGTCTTCTACGTATAGAAGTAGTCGGCGGCCCAGTGAACCACCTGGATGAGAGCGTGCAAAGTCGCGTTCATCAAAATCTCGTGCATTTAGTACCGCGATCGCCAAGGCGTCGCCCATCGCTAATGATGCGGTGGTGCTGGCGGTTGGGGCGAGGTTCATCGGGCAGGCTTCTTGTTGGATGGGGACATTTAAGTACACATCAGACAGTCGCGCTAACGTCGAGCTGGGCACGCTGGCTAGGCCGATCAATGGCACGCCCATTCGCTTGATAATTGGTAAAATGGCTAACACTTCACCGGTTTCGCCTGAATTTGATATTGCTAACACGCAGTCTTTAGGTGTGATCATGCCGAGATCGCCGTGACTGGCTTCGCCAGGATGAACAAAAAATGCTGGTGTGCCAGTGCTGGCTAGGGTTGCTGCGATTTTGCTCGCAATGTGACCTGATTTGCCCATGCCGGTGACTACCACGCGGCCTTCACACGCTAGAATCAGCTCGCAAGCACGCTCAAATGTCGCATCCAGCTGATCAATTTGTTGTTTGATTGCGGCGGATTCGATCTCTAGCACTTGGCGGGCAGAGTCTAAAAAAGCAAGTTTTTTCATCGTTCAACTGTATCCGTGAGGTATCAATAGATCAAACCGTGACACTAATTAGGTATCCGAGGTAGGCGATATAGGCTGCGACGAGCACGCTGCCCTCTAATCGGCTAATGGTGTACTTGGTTAATGCAAAAACTAACATTAAGCCTGTGAATAGCAGCATTATTGGGAAGTCGCGCCACAGGGCGCCGGTATCAATTTCAGTTGCTCTTAGTGCTCCCGTGAGTCCTAATACCCCGAGCGTATTGAAAACGTTGGAGCCAATAATGTTGCCAATAATCATATCGTGCACGCCCTTTCTGGCGGCGGCAATAGCGGCTGCTAACTCTGGTAGGCTGGTGCCGATAGCCACAATTGTTAGGCCGATTATAAGCTCGCCGACATGGAAGAATTCAGCGACTGTTACCGCACCTTTGACCAAGATTCGAGATGCCAGGATCAGTAATGCGATACTAATGATGGCGTAAATAGAAGCCGTCATTACTGATTTTCCTTTTGGATGTGTGACGGCGAGAACATCATGTTCATGCACGCTGGCTACTAGTTCGCTGGCTGAGAGTGCTTCGTTGCCGCTGGAGCTGCGCGCGGTCCACAGTAAATAACCCAGCAAAATTGCCAGCAAAATAACACCGTCTATGTGCGATAGCACGCCATCGAATAGCAATGCGATGGCGACGAGGCCGGTGGCGATAACGATCGGCATGTCGATTTTTGCTGTTGCTTTGCCTACTGGCAGCGCGCGAATAATTGCGGCGCTTCCAAGTACTAAGCCAATATTGGTGATGTTGGAGCCAAGCGCATTGCCGAGTGCCAAATTGCCTTTATTGTCTAGAGCTGCCATGGCGGAGACAAATAGTTCTGGAGCTGAGGTGCCGAAGCCGACGATGATAATGCCAACCAATAAGGGCGAAATACCCAATCTACCAGCGAGCTCCGAGGCATTGTCTACCAATAGGTCGGCACTCCACATAAGCAGAAAAAAGCCTATAAGAATAAAGACTAGGGCTAGTGCGATTGACATTGTGGATAAATCTCAGAAGTAGGGTTGGGAGCGCTTAAATAGAAGGTCGTAGTGTGTTGTTTTCGACTGTAAATTGCAACATACGCGACCCGCTTTCATGGTCTGTTAATAACTCGATCGACATTCGTGTGGATGATGATTCTATTGTCATGCGAGCAAGTTATAATAACTGATATTTTTGCACTTATATGAGGCCTACGATTATGTTCGATAAATTAGATGATGTTGCTGCCGAGCCAACTGTTCGCAAGGTGTTGTTTTTTGACAATATGCTAACCCCCAAACTTATTCAAGTTGCCTATTGGTTGGGGTTAGTGGCAATAATTTGGAATGGTCTTGGGCGTTTATTTAGCGGCGGTTTTTTTGGGATTTTCGAGACGGCTGTATTTGTGTTGATTTCGGTGATTGTTTTGCGTGTCTCGGCCGAACTTGTGATGTTGCTATTCAAGCTCTACGATACAATGCAAGCTATTGAGAATAATACCCAAGCGCCGGTCTCTGAGCCAGATGCTCCAGTAAAAACAGTGCGCAAGACTAAGAAAAAAATGTCTAAGAAAGTAAGCAAAAAGCCCAGCTAGTAATTTGCTGCACGGTAGGTGCTTGCAATTGGATTATCTGCCCCTAACTATTGGTTAATTTTCGGTTCAGGCTTTTTGTGTATTCTATATATAGATATTGCAAGAACAACGTTAATGAGACCGGCTTAGCATTGACGATTGTCCAGTATATTGTGATGGGCTGGATCGTCATCACATTAAGAACACGTAGAACACACAAACACTAAGTAACCTATTACCACTTCCTAATTATTGGAGAACTATTCATGAAATCAATTCTTTCTTTCAGTCGCAATGCGCTGATTATTGGCGGCTTAATGCTGTTTGCGGTTCAGGCGCACGCCATGAAGGCTCCTGATCAGGTCGTGAAAGAGACGGTCGACAGTATGGTCTCAAAGTTGCAAAGCAATCGAGCTGCGTATACCGCTGATAATAAAGCTTTATACGGGATGTTAGAGGAGACGCTAATTCCGGCGCTAAATGTGACGCGTATGGCGGACCTGATTTTAGGTCGAGAAGTCGCCACGTCAGCGACACCTGCACAAAAGAAAGCCTTTATTAAAGAATTCAAAGCGTTTTTGCTACAAAGCTATGCGACAGGATTGTTGAATGCGACGGGCGAAGAAAAGGTGATCTATGAGCCGGTGAACATGAAGCCAGGTGCTGATCGAGTCAAGGTTAAAGCTACGTTGATCTCATCTGATGGAGCGTCGTACCCTATTGTTTTGTCGATGAGCAATAAAGATGATACGCAATGGCGCGCCTATAATATGGAAGTTGTTGGTATCAATGTGATTCGCACTTATAAAGCGAGTTTCGCCGCCACCTTGCAACAAGAGGGTATTGATGGCTTGATTGCGAATTTGCGTGCTAAAAACAATACCTAATTCATTATTTAGTTAGTTTTTCGCGGCGCGAGTGAGCTCACGAGTTCCCTCGCGCCGTTTTAATTGATAGTCAGTCAAACACGGTGAGTTTGTGAATACTCCAACAGCAATTTCGATCCAAGGTGTCAGTAAGCGTTACGACGACCTGCAAGCCTTGAATAATGTTAGTTTTGATATTTATCAAGGCGAATTTTTTGGCTTACTCGGGCCTAATGGTGCGGGTAAATCGACGCTGATTAGCGCCATTGCCGGCCTGTTGGAAGTTAATAGCGGCCACATCAGTATTTTGGGGTCAGACGTTCGTGCAGACTATCGCCAAGCGCGCCAAAAGTTAGGGGTCGTGCCGCAAGAAATTGTGATGGACCCTTTTTTTACGGTACGCGAGACGCTTGAGTTTCAATCCGGTTACTACGGCGTGCGCAATAATACGGCATGGATTGATGAACTATTAGAGCAGCTTAATTTGAGTGACAAAGCGGACACCAATATGCGCAAGCTGTCTGGTGGAATGAAGCGTCGAGTGCTTATTGCTCAGGCCTTAGTACATAAACCCCAAGTTCTAGTGCTGGATGAACCTACCGCCGGAGTTGATGTTGAATTGCGGCAATCTATGTGGCGCTTTGTTAGACGGTTGCATTCTGAAGGGCACACGATTGTGCTGACGACACACTACTTGGAGGAAGCTGAAGAGCTGTGTGACCGAATCGCCATTATCAATAAAGGTGAGGTGATTGCACTTGAATCGAAGCAAGATCTGCTTGCGCGTGGCTTGGGCAGCAAGCTTCATGTGCGTGCTACACACGCTATTGAAACCGTGCCTGAAGAGTATCAATCTCGAGTGACTCGTCTGGCCGGTAATGAGCTCGACCTGACAATTCATCGAGATTCAGATTCAGTTATGGAAATTCTAGATCGCTTGCGAGCTGCGTCTATTGATATTGATCATGTATCGGTGGTCAATGACAGTCTCGAAGATGTATTTGTCCGACTCACCGGCAACCAAGAGGGTAAATAGTATGAATTGGATAGCCTGTTATACCCTTTTCAAGAAGGAAGTATTGCGTTGGGTCAAAGTGTGGCTGCAGACCGTGTTGGCTCCGGTGGTGACTGCTTTGTTGTATTTGTTGGTATTTGGTCATGTATTAGAGGGTCGGGTAGAGGTGTTTGAAGGGGTTAGCTACACGCAATTTTTAATTCCCGGCTTGCTTATGATGACGGTGATTCAGAATGCGTTTGCAAACACCTCTTCGAGCCTTATTCAATCGAAGGTGATGGGCAGCATAATTTTTATACTGCTACCGCCTTTCTCGGCCTTGGAGATGTTTTTGGCATATATCGGTGCCGCAGTGATGCGCGGCTTGGCGGTTGGAACCGGTGTGTTTGCGCTGGCATTTTTCTATGCGCATGTGCCGATTTATAATTTTTTCATTATTCTGGTGTTCGCCATATTGGGTAGCTATACACTCGGCGCGCTTGGGTTGATAGCTGGAATGTGGGCTGAGAAATTCGACCAAATTGCTGCGTTTCAAAGCTTTCTAATTGTGCCGCTGACCTTCTTGAGTGGTGTTTTCTATTCAATAAATTCGTTGCCGCCTCTCTGGGCCTCGTTGTCTCATTGGAACCCATTTTTCTACATGATTGATGGCTTCCGTTATGGCTTTTTTGGCCAGTCGGATCAGCCGGTTTTGGTAAGTTTGTCAGCAATGCTGTTGGCTGCTGCTGTGCTCACTGTTATTTGTGTTTCGATGTTGTCGAAGGGGTATAAATTACGTGATGCATGATGTCCGTAATTGCCTGTGTTCACTGGCTGTAGGCCGCGGATTCGGGTATCCTTGCGCCCTATCATTTTCTGCTATTTTTTGAATGACATGGTTACACCAGAACAACTGAAGACTTGGATTGAAACGGGCTTCACTGATGCGCAAGTATCGGTTGAGGGCGATGGGCATCATTTTGAGGCGGTCATCGTTGCCAGTGAATTCGAGGGCAAGTCGCGAATTCAGCGACACCAGCTAGTGTACGCCGCACTAGGCGATAAAATGAAAGCGGAAGTGCACGCTTTGTCAATGAAAACTCTGACACCGTCAGAGTCATAAAGTAAGTGAGATAGTTATGACTGAACAAGTTTCGATGCAAGATCAAATTAAAGAAACCGTTACGAATAATGGCGTAGTGCTGTTTATGAAGGGTAACGCAAACTTTCCGCAATGCGGGTTTTCTGGGCGAGCGGTACAAATATTGAACTCCCTTGGCGCTGAGTTCGTCACGGTTGATGTCTTAAGCAACGATGAAGTGCGCCAAGGCATTAAAGAATATTCTAATTGGCCAACTATTCCTCAGCTCTATATCAAAGGTGAATTTGTTGGCGGTTCTGACATCATGACTGAAATGTACGAGTCAGGTGAATTAAAGACCGCCTTAGACACCTAGCCTAGAGCTGAGCGAAACATGGATAAATTGATTGTTACTGGCGCCGGTCCATTGGATGGCGACGTTATTATTTCGGGCGCCAAGAACGCAGCCTTACCTATTCTGATTTCATCGCTGTTAGTGGATGGCAAACTTACTCTGAGTAATGTGCCGCACTTGCAAGACATCACCACCACCATGAGCCTGCTTGGGTACCTAGGTGTGGAGATGGAAATTGATGAACGCATGAATATTTGTGCGGATGCGAGTCACGTGAACCAGTCGCGTGCGCCATATGATTTGGTGCGAACAATGCGAGCATCAATCTTGGTCCTCGGACCATTGGTGGCTCGGATGGGGCATGCCGAAGTATCTTTGCCCGGTGGTTGCGCGATCGGTTCTCGACCAGTCAATTTGCACATTAAGGGCCTCGAGGCGATGGGCGCGAAGGTCGTTATCGAAGACGGTTACATCAAAGCCACTTGTGATCGTTTGCGTGGGGCTCGTATCTTTATGGATATGGTGTCTGTTACTGGCACTGAGAATTTGATGATGGCCGCGGCCTTGGCGAAGGGCACAACCGTTATTGAAAACGCGGCGCGTGAGCCAGAGATTGTTGATTTGGCAAATTGCTTGAATGCTATGGGGGCTAAAGTGTCCGGCGCTGGCACGTCCGAGTTAGTGATCGAAGGTGTCGATTCCCTGCATGATGCAAGTCATACCGTTATTTCTGACCGAATCGAGACTGGCACTTACTTGGTTGCTGGTGCGGTAACGCGTGGACGTGTGCGTGCTCGAGCTACAGAGGCGACGTATATGGACGCGGTACTCGACAAGCTTTCCGAGGCTGGTGCAGACATCACAATTGATGGAACGTCGATCGAGTTGAATATGCACGGCCGTCAGCCGAAAGCTGTTGATATTTACACGGCGCCACATCCTGCGTTTCCAACCGATATGCAGGCTCAATTTGTGACCATGAACGCCCTGGCCAATGGCAATAGTAAAGTAGTCGAGAATATATTTGAAAATCGATTTATGCATGTTCAGGAGCTTCAGCGAATGGGCGCTTATATCGATTTGGAAGGTAATACGGCCTTCATTAAGGGTCGCAATAAGTTGCGTGGCGCACCGGTGATGGCCACCGATCTGCGTGCGTCGGCAAGTCTTGTGTTAGCGGGCTTGATGTCCGATAAGCCGACTGTAATAGATCGCATTTATCATATTGATCGCGGCTACGAGAGCATTGAAGAAAAATTATCTCGATTGGGCGCTAATATTCGTCGGATCCCAGGCCATGTATGGGACAAAGATCCCTCTTTGCAGGCCTTGGTTCAATAAGTAAAGACCCACAGTAAGACTCAGTTCAATAGGTAAGACTTAGCATGATCACTATCGCGCTTTCTAAAGGCCGCATCTTAAAGCAAACTCTGCCGCTGTTGGAAAAAGTGGGTATTTCGCTGTTGGATGATCCGTTTACCAGCCGCAAGTTAATTTTTGCGACTAATCATGACGATCTGCAATGTGTGGTCATTCGAGCCACTGATGTACCCACTTATGTTCAGTTTGGTGCGGCCGATCTAGGTATTGTTGGTAAAGACGGTTTATTGGAGCATGGCGGTGAAGGGTTGGCCGAGCTGTTAGACTTAAAAATTGCACAGTGTCGGCTTATGACCGCTGTGCCTGCCGCCGCCGTTGGGCAGTTGCGGCATGATAAGCGTATTCGTGTCGCGACTAAGTACGTTAAATCAGCGCAACGTTATTACCAAGCTCAAGGCATTCAAGCCGAGATTATTAAATTGTATGGCGCAATGGAGTTGGCGCCGCTAGTTGGCTTGGCTGATGAAATCGTCGATTTGGTCGAAACTGGCAGTACTTTGAAAGCAAATAATTTGGTTGCGCAGGATTTAGTAGCCGATATTTCATGCCGACTTATTGCTAACGCTGCGTCTATGCGCGTTCAGCATAAAATGATTGCCAAGTTAGTCGACCAACTAGCCGAGCATATTTAACCTATTAGCGAATATTTGGATGCACGTAGCCGTTAAAAAACTGAATTCTGAGCAAGAGAACTTTGCTGCCGCGTTAATGACGCTACTCAATCGTGATCAAACGACAGAGTTTGGTATTGATGAGACAGTAGCTGAGGTTATTGCCACTGTGCGTCATCGTGGTGATGCCGCTTTGTATTTATACACACGCAAATTTGACGGTTTTGATGCCGAGGCTCGGGGTCTTGAAGTACCGCGGTTTAGGTTGATGCAAGCTTTGGATGCGATTCCGCCTAAACAACGAGATGCCTTGCAGTATGCGGTTGATCGAGTGACTGCGTATCATCAAAAACAAAATCAGCAATCTTGGTCATATACCGAGGCAGACGGTACTCAATTAGGGCAAAAAATAACGCCGATGCAACGCGTTGGTTTATATGTGCCTGGTGGCAAGGCGACCTACCCTTCATCGGTAATAATGAATGCGGTTCCGGCTAAGGTAGCGGGCGTAAAAGAATTGATAATGGTATCGCCGACGCCTGGCGGTGAATTTAACGACATGGTGCTGGCTGCTGCAGTGCTGGCTGGCGTGGATCGTGTTTTTCGTGTCGGTGGTGCGCAAGCGATTGCGGCACTCGCATACGGAACTGAAACCATACCCGCAGTCGATAAAATTACTGGTCCTGGCAATATCTATGTTGCGACTGCTAAGAAGCAAGTGTTTGGTAAGGTTGGCATCGATATGATTGCCGGGCCGTCGGAAGTGCTGGTGATCGCAGATGAGTCAGTGGATCCGGACTGGGTTGCTATGGACTTGTTTGCACAAGCGGAGCATGACGAAATTGCCCAATCCATATTACTGACCCAAAGTGAGTTGGTCGCCGAGCGCGTTCAACAGTCAATAAATCGCTTGTTACCAACTATGGAGCGTGCTGAGATTATTCAGCAGTCTCTAAAGGGAAACGGGGCGCTTATTGTGGCTGAGTCACGAGATAAGTTAATTGCTATCGCGGATGAGATAGCGGCCGAGCATCTAGAGGTTTTTACCGAAGATGCCGACCAGTTGGCGCAAGAGATTACCAACGCAGGTGCAATCTTTATTGGGCCGTACAGTGCTGAGTCGTTAGGCGATTATTGTGCTGGCCCGAATCATGTCTTGCCAACTTCGGGCACTGCACGGTTTAGTTCGCCACTCGGTGTCTACGATTTTCAAAAGCGCACCAGCATGATTAAAGTGTCTCGCCAAGGAGCTCAAAGCATTGGTGAAAACGCCTCTATCTTGGCGCGTGGTGAGTCGTTGACCGCACATGCTCGATCGGCTGAGTACCGACTCGACGACGCTGGAGCGAATGATCGAGTTGAACTTAGTAAGGGTAAATAGCCAAGCGCTTAAACTTCTATATGAGTAGCATCAGCATCCGCTAGAGTTTGCGGACGCCGATTATATTGGAATAAATGGCTTAGATTAGCCAGATCAAGAATTCCAAGCCCAGCCAGACGATACCGGCGAGTATCAACATTAATGTGCCGTTTACCGTGTATTTTAATGCCTTGTAGGCGGCTAAGTTGGTCTCTTTTAGTCGTTTACTTTTTTCCAGTAATGGCACCAGTGTGCTAAATGTGCGATTAGCAAATCCGCGTTTGTCTTCGTCGGTATTGGGCACCACCGTTGCTTTCATCAGCATTTTGTACGGCCAGTTCAATACATGCCCAATCCATGACATTGGTCGGTCAATATCGCACATCAAGATCAGGCGTGGTTTGTCAGCATCGTTGTGTGCAAAATGCAAAAAGGTTACATCAAACAATAAGGGCTCACCGTCGCGCCATGAATATCTTTTATCGTCAATGCTAATGTAGCACCGGTCATCGTTTGGCGTGTCCAAGCCTAAATGATAGCGCAGCGAGCATGCTACTGGGTCTAAGTGGCGAGTTAACTGGCCTCCCGGGGGTAATACGGAAAACATTGCACCATTCACTTGCGGAATCTTACTTAAGATTTCCAGTGTTTTAGGGCAGGTGCGTTGTGCCGATGTATGCGTATAGCCATACCAATTCAAATAGAATTTAGTCCAACCGTATTTGTAGAAGGTGCGAAAGCCAATGTCGTAATACGAAGCTGAGTCTTTGTTGCTAATTTGATCAAAACCACCAACGGCCATTAATTCGACAGCTTCTTGGCGAATCGTCTCCCAGTTTTCATGCAGCGACTTCAGCTCGGGAAATTGCTGAATATCCATAATGGCCGGGCGAGCACGTGGTTTGGTGAATAAATAGAGCAAGCAGTTGAATGGGGTAAATAATGGCCATCCTTTGCGCACATATTCACCAAATCCAGCCCATCGGGCATCGCCGCGATATGCATAGGCGTAAATCATTGAGCCAACGATAAACGCGGCAATGACAATCATTATAGCTGTACTCATAGTTTGAACCGGGTACTGTTTCGAGGAGTCGGTATGCCCGAGAATATAGCGCAATTCAGCTAATGACCCCAGTCAAGTTTTCTAATTCACCGCGTATTTGTGTTATTGCGGCGATTGCTAAAGGCTGCTACTCTATTTGACATAACGTCTAGAAAAATAGGAGGAGTAGCATGCTCGCATTGCAAACCCGCGGTCTTACTGACCAGGAAATCGCGTCCGATAGTCCGAACCGCTCGAGTTTTGTTTCTGTGGTACAAGCGTCGGCGGATTGCGGAACGTTGGCCGAACTGATGAACGATTCAGCATTTATGCAGAAGATTCAGAATAGCTACGCTGTCAGTGGTGCGGTATTGCTCCGAGGCTTCCCGATTCAAGACACCGCTGAAGCCGAAATGCTGCTTTCAGCGTGGGGCACAACCTTTGATGATGAGTACCTTGGGGGCGCGAGCCCGCGCAGTCGCTTGAGTGATCATTTCTTTACTTCCACTGAAGCGCCGCCGTCATACGTTATTTCGTTTCACACTGAAATGTGTTACTTAAAGCAGCGCCCAGGCAAAATCTTTTTCTACTGTTTAACTCAGCCCAGCAAGTATGGTGAAACGCCGATATTTGATTGCGCCGCTATTTACTCCAAACTGAGCCCGGCTGTACGTCAGAAAATTGATGAGCATGGAATGATATACGAGCGGTATTTCGGTACTCGTAAAGCACGTTTTTTCAACGTCTATAAAACTTGGCGAGACGCATTTCATGCTGACACAGTGGAGCAAGCCGAACTCGCGTGTCAGCAACAAGGCCTTGAGTATGAGTGGCAATCCAATGGCGGTTTAATTACCCGCGCGCGCATGCCTGGCTATATGACTGATCCCACTTCGGGTAAGCGATGCATTAGCTTGACTCTGTATAACGGTGAGGCTGCGCCCTACGATTTAAGTACTTTTGCGCACAGATTGAACCCGATTAAACGTTTGGCGCTGAGTACGTTTATCCGCTCGCAGTATGCTAAGAAGCATGTTTTTATGCGGACTTTATGGGGCGACGGGTCAGCAATTTCGCGTGCTGAAACTCGTGAGTTGATTGATGCTGCATGGAGTTCCTCGAATCTTTTTAAGTGGCAAAGTGGCGACTTATTAATCTTGGACAATATTCGTTGCGGTCATGGTCGTCTAAATGTGGTAAAACCGCGTAAGATAGCGGCGGCACTGGGCGATCCATATCAGATCTAAACCAGTGCTTATTTTGTGTTTCAGGTGAGTCCTGATTCTATTTACCACGAGTACTAAAATGTCGATCCCTTTAGATTTTAAAGAATTGTCACCTGCGGAGATGTTGACAGCATCACGTGAATTTTCAGCCACCTTGCAGCGTCGCCGTAGCGTCCGTGATTTTTCGGATCGCCCAGTTGATCGAGAAATTATCGACAATGCCGTACGGGCGGCCGCGTCGGCACCTAGTGGCGCCAATAAACAACCTTGGCATTTTGTGGTAATTGAAGCGACCGAGACTAAGCAGCTTATTCGTAAAGCAGCTGAAGCCGAAGAGCAAGAATTTTACAACGGGCGAGCGCCGCAATCATGGTTGGACGATCTAAAGGTATTTGAAACCGACGAGCACAAACCGTTTTTAGAGACAGCGCCATATTTGATTGCGGTATTTTTACAGCGGAACACGATCGACGAAGAAGGAGTAAAGCACAAAAATTATTATATGCCTGAGTCGGTTGGCATTGCTACTGGAATGTTGATTTCGGCGCTGCATTTTTCCGGCTTGGCGACGTTAACGCACACTCCCAGTCCGATGAAGTTTCTGAATGAGATATTACAACGGCCGAGTAATGAGAAGCCATATATGTTGATCGTGGCGGGTTACCCGGCTGATGACGTGACGGTGCCAGATATCGAGCGTAAACAGTTCAATGAGGTGGTGAGTACCTTTTAAAGACTGCGGTTGGCCAGCTGTGACGCAAGATGTTGGCGTGTTTCAGTTGGGTCGATGACCGCATCAATCTCTAGTACGCTGGCGACTTCAATGGCCTGACCGCGTTGATACTGTTCATCGAGCAATGATTGATACAACGCTTCCCGCTTAGCGGTGTCTGGCTCGGCTGCCAGCTGTTTACTGAAGCCGAGTTTTACCGCGCCTTCGAGCCCCATAGGGCCAAACTCGCCGGTCGGCCACGCTAATGTGTAGTTGGGGCGGTGAGTACTGCCGCCTAACATCGCTTGCGCGCCTAGGCCATAGCATTTTCTTAGCACTACTGCCCAAAGTGGCACTGTTAATTGTGCTCCAACACGAAATAACTCGGCTAAGCGTCTTACTGCACCGAGCCCCTCATGATCTGGGCCAACCATAAAGCCTGGGGTATCACACAGGGTCAGCACGGGGATTGAAAATTGGTCGCAAAGTTGCATAAAGCCAGCCGCTTTCTCTCCGGCTGCGACGTCAATGGCGCCACCGAGAACCGTGCAGTCATTGGCCATGATGCCGATCGACTGACCTTCAATGCGAGCGAAGCCGGTAATGATACCGCTGCCATAGCCGCGTTTTAATTCGCACCATGAGTTAGTGTCCGACAAGGTGTTAATAATGTTGCGCACTTCATAAGTCTGGCGTCGATTAATCGGCATGATTGACGCGAGTGGTGTTTGCTCCGGCGCTTGCCAATCGAGACGTTCAGCTTGGAAGTACGAAAGCACCTGGGTCGCGAGCTCTGCCGCATGCGCCTCGTCGCGCGCAACAATGTCAACTACCCCGTTAGTTTGCTGGATTGAAATAGGGCCAATGTCTTTAGGTGCAAAACTCCCTAGACCACCGCCTTCTATCATCGCGGGGCCAGCCATGCCAATCCAAGATTGTTCAGTGGCTATGGTGATATCTGCTGCGCCAAATAGTGCTGCATTACCGGCAAAGTTATAACCATTGGCGACGGCTATGCGTGGTACTTGGCCGCTTAAGCCAGCCCATGTGCCAAATGAGGTGCAATGCAGGCCCGAGTTAACTGTGGTGATATCGGTGTCACCAGGCCGACCGCCGCCGCCTTCAGTGAACATAATTATCGGCAGATTTTGTTTAGACGCAACATGCAACATTCGGTCTAGTTTCTGATGGTGGAAGAAGCCTTGGGTTCCTGCCAATACCGAGTAGTCATTAATGATTAGTGCGGTGGAGTGTCCGTTTACTTGTGCAACCCCTGTAATGATGCCATCTGCCGCGGTGCTGGTTTTGAGTGTCTCGTAATCGGTTCGGTTGCGCTGCGCCGCGACCGCAAGCTGACCGTATTCCTGAAAATTATCGAGGTCATCACATAGCGCCGATAGGTTTTCCCGAGCGGTTCGGTAACCTTTAGCGTGGCGCTTAGTGGTTGCGTCGGCTCTGGCGTCGTCTAAGCTGAGGGCTTGGCGTGCCGCTAAGGCCGCAATACTTGGGTGTGGGGTTTTATCGCTTTGCTTGATATCGGCTTTGTGTGTGGTCGATTGGTCAGCCATTATGCTAAGCAGTGAAGCGCCACGTTGCACATTTTGACCGTTTGCGACGAATACCCATTGAACTTGGCCAGAGTGTTCAGCTTCAATCCGCACATGAACCTTCATCGACTCCAGTAACACTAATAATTCACCGGCTTTAACGGTTTGGCCGACACCGATATGGACTTCAAGCACGGTGCCGGTTAGTGGTGCGGGTACCTCGGTTACATTCGACATATCAATACTATTTAGCGGTTTGGATTTTTATTAAGCGCGCGTCCTGGCCGTCGGTGAGTACATATAGATTGCCATCTGGCCCAACTTCAATGTCGCGCAAACGTCCGCGCAATTCTTTGACAACAATGCCTTCGTCGACCAGTGTGTCATTTTCTACGCGAGTTTGACGTATTGAGCCTTCTGCAAGTGAGGTCGAATACAAATAGCCTTTGAGGTAGGTCATGCTAGACGGTGCAATAGACGGGGTCCAATCTACCAGTGGTTGCTGCATATCTGGGTAGTCGGTAAAAGGTGAAATACGCGCACCGGTATAATCGACGCCGCGAGTGATAATCGGCCAGCCATAGTTCAAGCCGGGCTTTATCCGGTTGATTTCATCCCCACCTTTGGGGCCATGTTCATTGGCGAATACCCGATCAGCAACCACCACCATGCCTTGATGGTTTCGATGACCTAGGGACCAGATTTCTGGTTTGGCGCCTGTGGTATCAATGAAGGGATTATCTGCTGGCGGTTTGCCTTGTTGGTCGACTCGAATAATCTTACCCAGGTGCGAGTCAAGCCGTTGCGCGTGTTCGCGATAGTTAAAGCCGTCGCCAACGGTAAGCAGTAAAGTGCCATCACTCAATTGTGCAATACGCCCAGCAAAATGATGCGCTGTGGAGCGCATTGGCGAGCCGGTAAAGAGAACATTCTGGTTAATCAGTTCGCCATCATGGAGTTCAGCCGAGATAAGACGTGTAGCATTTTGCTTGGCGGTGCCGACCGCGTAACTCAAATAGAGTTTGTTGTTCTCGCTAAAATTCCTATCCAACAGGATATCGAGTAAGCCGCCTTGCCCAGCAAAGTAGACTGCTGGGATGCCGCTGATGGCTTGTGGTAGAAGCGTGTTATTGCGGACCACACGAATCTTGCCAGCTCGCTCCGTAATGAGAATGTCGCCGTTGGGTAAAAACGCCATGGCCCACGGCGAGTCTAATCCGGTTACCAGAGTACTTATCGTGGAGTTTGGCTCAATCGGCGACGCGGATGCGGCGTGTAATCCAACTGGTGTTGACAGCATCAACGTTGTCGCAAGCAAGGCCGTGAGCGATGCTCGGCGTACTAATTCCTTGGTATATATCATGGGGCGGTTATTCAGGTCTTGTGGGGCGTGTTAATTGAGCAAATAAGTAGCCGCCTAAGCCACCAGCAAGCGCTTGAAATGCGATTCCTAGGTTGCTTCTAGCACCAGCTATTGGCATAAGTTGTAATTGCCAACTCATTACTATTAGCAGCGTGATTACCGCAGATGACCCGGCAAACACATACCAAAATAGGCGATTGCCTCCGATGAACTTAGCGCAGGCTGCAGCCGCCACAAAGGCAATCAGTAATGCGGCGCCAAACGCTAGCACTAGAGTTTGCAGAATAGCTAGATCAGCAATAGTCATCGATAGGCGAGTCTTTAATGATATATCCGCACCAATTGCCTGTAGCTCATGCAGTACAAATTGGCTCGAAAAAAACGATCCGAGTAGACTGGTAAGCACGGTGGCGGCGACTAAGGCCGCCAGATAGTTCAAGGCTGTTTTCATTGACTACTCGGGCTTTTTAAACAGCAGCGTCATGCGATTAGACTCGCCGATCGCCTCCATGCTGGCGCGTTTTTCTGCGTCATCACGTGCGCCGCTCAAGCTCGGCGGTAAGCGCCATACGATATCGCCTTCAGTTGCTTGGTCATTCGGATTCTCGTTAATTGCGGACTCACCAATAAACTCAAACCCAGCGTTAGTCATAGCCTCTTTTACATGGCTTTTCTTTAAGTAGCCGTTGCTGCCGTCGGCCCAAGAGTCGGGTCGGTCTTCGCGCGCTTGATGCTGAACGATGCCGACAATGCCACCCGGTTTTAATACGGCGAGAGTATCCTCAAGCGCACTTGTGAGAAACCCGCCTTTGGTTTCAAACCTTGCAAGATTATGTAGGGCGCGAATAAACAGTACGGCATCGGCTGAGCCTTTCATTGTGTCGGGTAGTTCAGCAAACTGAAATGCAGTGATTTTAGCGCTGTCGGCATCCCGCCAAGCTTCGGCGTCGGCAGTCCAAGTGGCAACCCACGATTTCTTGGCTTCGATGGCGTCTGGCTTCATCCACTCGAAATTTGGCCACAAAGCTTGTTGATAATCGACTCCAACTAAGGTGCCATCAGCCCCGAGCACCGGTAGTAGTATTTTACTGTACCAACCGCCGCCAGGCAGTGCTTCAACTACTGTCATTCCGGGTTTGATACCGAAAAAATCAAGTGTCTGTTGTGGATGACGGTATTGATAACGGGCTTTAACGTCATCCGATTGAGTCGCCAAAACGGTAGCTAAGGTGTTTTCTTCGGCAAAGGCAGATGCTTGAATAACTAACAGGCATGCACTGAGCAACGTCGTTAAGGTAATTTTCTTCATGTAATTTCCTCCGTTTAGTAGTTATATGATTGTTTGTTTAATATGAGGATGCGGAAACACTAATGATGGTCGCAACGCTTCGCTAATTCTCGGGTAGAACTCCGTGATCACAAAAGCATTATCGGTTGATACTACACCAAATGCTTGGTCTTGTAAGTGAAGCGGCGCTAACTCGGCTGACTGCCCGCATTAGCGGAGAACCCAGTAAGCTAACTGCAAGCTAACCGACAACACTATATCGTTCTCGTCGCCATGTGCCACGCTTACTGACCACTTCGGGTTATGGTGATACGTTAATCCGTAAGCGGTGTCGTCGCCATCCCAAACTAAGCTTGCTGCAATGCCTCGTCCGGGGCTCGCGGCGTCATTGCCGGATTCGCTATATTTCCACCAATAGATTCCCAGTAGATCCACATTGATCGTTGGTTGAATTCGATGAGGTTGATCGGATAGATAACTTAAGCCTAATGTCGGACGAAGTGCCAGTAACTTGTAGTTGGGCGGGCCGGATAAGCCAGTTTTTTGCGGTTGATATATTAGAGAATTAACGAGTACCTCATGCGGCCAGAGTTTAATAGTGTCGTCTTTATAACTTTGCCATTGTTGTTCGAGGGTCTGATTGAACTGCAAGCTCGCTAGTTTGTCGGGCCGGTTAAGCGAGTCAGATAAGGCGCGATAGTAGCCAGCTATCAGCCATAATTGTTGTGCTAATTGAGTTGCTCGGGCGCAATCGGTTGTTGCGTGTGCTTGACAAAAAGGAGTCACCAGGTCGTCATACAGATTGATGGTTGTGGTGCCGCCGTTAGCCACTGGGAACTGTATAAACCCGGTTCCTGCGTCTCGAGTGATGCTTCGGTTAATCTCATTGATTACGCTAGTGCGAGCATGACCGACGCCTATTTCAGCGGCAGTACTCAAGCGAGTTAAAGCGGGGCGGATCGTTGCTAATGGCGTATAAAACTCACTTTGTTGGGCTAACCAACAATCGATAGATTGAGTGGTTTGCTGAGGTAATGTGTCGGATGATTGCGTTGCCAATAACACATTGGTGAGTTGTTGCTCGGCGTCGGGTAAATTCATTGCCAATTCGCCAGACAGTGTTGGGTCGAGCGCGGGGCAGGCCGCACTTGAGTAACAAGTCATCAGCATTAATAACGCCACTAACCATTTCATGCGATTGACTCTTCATGATGGTGGGACACCTCGCCAAACTTCAAGATCAAGTTCACATAGGTTTGCCAAGAATCTGTTTCATGTTCATGCGAATGTTGGATTAGTTGACTTAGTGCATCGCGCAACTCAAGGGATACTTTGGGGCCCAAGGCTGGAAAGTCGCTACAACGCGTGTCGGACTCGGTCAATAACCGTTTGAACCCGCTTAAGTCAAAAATCTCATCGGTAATTTTAGGGTGCAACATGTAATGCGTGAGCCCGTGTACATTGGTCTCATGAACATGATCCAGCACGATGTCTTTATACACTGGTCGGCCTAAGTGGTTAGCTTGTTTAAGTCCTTCTGGCCAATGCTGTAGGCGAGTTGGTACCATGCGTGCGATTGGGTCAAAGCAGTTTGTTATCGTTCGTAAGTAGTCATAAGTGTAATGCGGATACACATCGCAAGGAGGAAATTGGTCGTGGTTGAGCGGTAGGCTAAATAAATCGGTCACATCCGAGATCTGCATTAGAAATTTGATGCGATAGCCTTGTTGATAGAAATTGCTTTTGTCGGTTGCGGCGGTACGGATATTTTGCAGTGTGTCGTTGATAACACGAGTGCCGAGTGAGTGGGCCACGATGCCAAATTGATCGCTGGTGCTATGCCGACTGATATGCTGGTAGAGTTGCTTGGCCACCAGAGCATTAACTTGCTCTTTGACGATCGACATTTTATACAGCACCACATCGACCAAATATGACCACAGAAAATGCTTATGCGTCACGGCATTGGTAACTAGGGTCGCGGCTAATTGTTCGCGCTCTCGATCTGGTAGCGTCAGTGCGTCGCTGAAAACGGCTTTGCCTAAGTCGGCGAAATCATCAAGGTAGTCTTCAAATGCAGAGTCGTAGCAGATTGGCACTACTTCAATATGCTCTTGCATCGGCGTGTTGAGCTTAATGCTACGCTGCCAAGCCTCGCTTAATCGTTCAATCGCTTGGTCCGCCCAGCTAGGGTCACGGTGAATGCCTATCCCGTGAATCAAAAATAGAGTGAACTTTGCCATTCGGTTACTTATAACTCGTTTTTAATACAGTGTACTGCGGATTACGGGTTGGCGTCATCTAGTAAGCGTACCTCCTTTAATCCACGGTGTTACGATTCTAGCCGCACTAATATGCACAAACATTAGCTAGTCATGTTGGTAGTGCGATACCGCGCATTCGGCTCCGCTAGATTCTTTTGCCTCAGGCCAGAATATTAAGTGATAGGCTTATACCAATAATAATAAGCAACTTACTCGATAAGTTGCGTATGTCGATGGCAATAGCGCTACTCGATTAAAACCTGAGGAGGCTCTCGTAATGACAAAGTACGAAAGTGCCGGCTATCGTCGGTATGTATTGATAATTCTAACCCTAGTGTACGCCGTCAATTTCATCGACCGTCAATTACTGACGATCCTACAAGAGTCGATCAAAGTTGAATTAGACCTTTCTGACCTGCAGCTCGGACTTTTAACTGGCCTAGCATTTGCGATATTTTATGTACTGGCGGGCATCCCGATTGCTCGCCTTGCGGAACGTTCAAGTCGTCGTAATATTATTGCGGCGTCGATTGGTATTTGGAGCCTAATGACCGCCCTGAGTGGGTTTGTTGCTAATTATGCACAGCTGGTTCTGGCGCGCATTGGGGTTGGCATCGGCGAGGCTGGTTGCAGTCCGCCGGCGCATTCTATGATCTCTGACATGTACCCGCCGGAGCAGCGTGCCTCTGCACTGTCTTTTTACTCGACCGGCATCAATATCGGCATTATGTTCGGTATTTTGTTTGGCGGTATTATTAATGAGTATTTCGGATGGCGTACTGCATTCTTGGTTGTAGGTTTGCCGGGTTTAGTGGTTGCCGTTATTGTTTGGATAACGGTTCAAGAGCCGATTCGTGGCTGGTCAGAAAAAAGTACTGTCGAGCAAGAGCCGGCGAGCTTTATGCGTGTGTTGAATTTTATCTTGGCGCGCGGTTACTTGGTTCACGTTAGCATCGCTGCCGGATTGAGTGGTTTTGTTGGTTATAGTCTTACTAGCTGGACGCCACCATTTTTTATTCGTAGCTTTTCAATGGGTACTGCTGAATTAGCTTGGTGGCTGGCTGCCAGCGTTGGTTTTTTAGGGGCGTTGGGCACCTTTGGTTGGGGCTATTTGTGTGATCGTTACGGACAAAAAGATAAGCGCTGGTATTTATGGTTACCTGGTTTAGCCATTTTGCTCGCAATTATTCCGGTTTGTATCGTATTTACCGCGACCGATAAAATGACCGCCTTGATTGCCAATATGTTTATGGCATTTTTTATGACCGGATACCTTGGTGCCACGCTAGCCGTGTTGCATGGCACAGTGGAGCCGCGTATGCGGGCGACGGCGTCGGCGCTCTATTTTTTGGTGTTGAATATTATCGGCCTAGGATGCGGTCCGACCTTCGTTGGTTGGATTAGTGATTTATTGCGACCGGAATTCGGCGATGAGTCATTGCGCTATGCGGTGCTCTATGTGATACCCATTGTTTGTGTATGGTCGTTTGTGCATTTTATACTTGCGGCGAGGGGTATGTTGAAGGCCAACGAGTCATAAGGCTCCCTACTATTTCGTATCTTTATTTGTTTGTCTACTGGAGAAAAGAATGTCGGACTTAATTTTTTATACAAACCCTATGTCACGTGGGCAAATTGTGCGTTGGGCGCTGCACGAAGTTGGTGCGGAGTATCAGCAGGTTTTGGTCGACTATGGCTCGAACATGAAGGGCGATGACTACCGCGCTATCAACCCAATGGGCAAGGTGCCGGCGATCAAGCATGATGGGCATGTGGTGACAGAATGCGCCGCCATCTGTGCTTACCTCGCTGATGCTTTTCCAGGCGCGGAATTGGCGCCCGAACTCGATCGGCGTAGTGATTATTATCGATGGTTGTTCTTTGCTGCTGGCCCATTAGAGAGTGCTGTTATCAATAATAGCTTGGGGTTTCATGTTGATGATAGTCAGCAAAAAATGGCGGGCTACGGTAACTATCAGTTGGTTGTTGATGTGTTAGATCAAATGTTAGGCGAGCGATATTACGTGTGTGGTGATCATTTCAGCATGGCTGATGTCTATGTTGGCAGCCAAGTCGATTGGGGCGTGCAGTTTAAGACGTTGCCAGACACTGATAATTTTAATGCGTACGCGGAGCGCCTGCGTGCACGGTCCGCATACCAAAAAGCCAAGCAAATAGATGCAGATCTAATTGCTAAAACCGCTGGCTAAAGGGGCTAATATGCAGTCAGAAAAAATCCACACTAAAGCAACAGATCCAATATGTTGAAAGGTAAATGGTTCAAACGGCTCACTTTGTTTGTTGGGTCGGCCTTGATCGCGGCAGCACTTAGTTATCAGGCGATTCTTAAAGGTTGGTTGGTACCCAAGTTAACGCCGGATGCTGTGTCGCAGATAGTGGTTCCGCATTTAACCGTGTTTCGTCCCGATGGTGATGGACCGTTTAAAACGGTGTTGATGTTTCATGGCTGTGGCGGCGACCAGCAACAGCAACAGTACTGGGGCGAAACACTTAAGCAATGGGGCTTCGCGGCGGTCTATGTTGATAGTTATGCCGGTCGTGGCATTGACTCGAGCCGTGCCAGCACGAAAGTTTGTCGTGGCCGTGAGTTGCTCGGTGGTCAGCGTGCTGGTGACGTGTTGGCAGCGATCACATGGGCCAATCGCCAAGCATGGACAGCCAAACAAGATATTGTGTTGATGGGTTGGTCGCATGGTGCATGGAGTATTATGGATGCGTTTGCTCAAGATGCCGCTAAACAATTGCCGTTTGGAGTGTCAGCTCCGTTTGCTTCGGGCTTAGATTCAATCCATGAAGTGGTATTGTTTTATCCGTACTGCGGCGTGGCCTCGGCTACCAATGAACAGGGTTGGCGCTTGCAACCGAAACTGTTGACGATCGATGTGGCGGCCGACTCCGTGGTCGGCGAACAAGCCTGTTTGTCAGCTTACGATTCAATTATAAAATCAGGCAGCTCGGTGCAACAGCACGTATTCGACGGTGTTGATCATGCATTCGATGTGGATGCGGTGTCGGTCAGGGAGGGGCGAACTGTGCGTTCGGCTAAGCAGGCTGCGGTCGCTTCGTTGGATAAAGCCAAACTGATTGTGGAGATGTTTCTGCAGTAGTTAGTCCGTGCGGTTTTGTAGCGCTCGAATCGCGCTGCCGATGGCTATTTCGCCACCACCTAATACTTGTGCGGTGATGCCACCGTGTCCACGCAGCGCGTTGTAGCCGCCAGCGCCGAAAATGGCCTCCATCCGAGAGCATGGATGACACAAGCCAGTGTAACGGAGATGAGCATCGCCGATTAAAAACTCTTTGTCTTTTAACGCCAGTAAATTGAGGCCGCTTACGGCGATGTTACGCCTGAGTTGCTCTGGGCGACACTCGGGTATATTTAGTAGACTTGCCAGCACCGGCAAGTGCTCAGCTTGAATCAAAGTGACGTGGCGCTTGCCGGTTCGTCCGGCATATCGGTCTCCCACCAGACCTTGATTGGAGCAAGCCAGCACTGAATCAACGGCGGTTATGGTGGCGTTTCTTTGTGGTCGCAAGCCGATCCATGTAACGCGTCCGACTTGAGGTATGGTTGCCATCAAGTCGGCTAACGTCGTTTGGGTCATGGATAGATGCCATCTAGAAAACTTTGCAGTTGCTGGCCGACTTCCAGCGGCGCCTCGAACTGAGGTAGATGGCCGACATTGGGAAAGACCACTAACGTCGAGTTTGGTAAGGCGGAGTTAAGTGCTTCTGCGTAGGCGACCGGCAGCAGCGAGTCGCCTTGTCCCCATAAGATAAGACTGGCAGCGGTAACCAGCGGTAATTTGTCATTGAGTCGAGAATGTTTGCCCTGTTGGGCTTGCTCAACTAGATCATTCATTACCGGTATCTTGGCATTCAACTCATTCGCTAAGTGCTGCAAGACTGGGCGCGGATACTGTGGTTGCGTTACGAACAGCTGCGCAAACAGCTCCTCAAAAAACGTTACACTGACACTCTCCGGGTAGCGCCGGTAGGCTGACTCTTCAGCGAGTTGAAAGCCGCTTGCGTTTAGCAACACCAGGCCATCCACTCGATGCGGATGTTCCATCGCATAAGCCGCGGCTATGTGCCCGCCCATTGAGTTGCCGCCAATTACAAAACGATTGGCGTTAACCGTGCGCAGCAGGCTATCTACAAAGTCGACCTGACCTTGAATGCTGTGGTCACGGCCGAGCAGTGCGGCGTTAGCACCGTGTGCTTGTAGATCAGGTAGGATAATCCGGTAGCGCGAGCTTAAGCTCTGTGCGGCGGTAACGAAGGTGTTCTTGTCGTCTCCTAAACCGTGTAATAGCACCAAAGTTTGGCTGTTGTTTTGGCCACCTTCATAATAATGCGCTAAGTAACCATTGATATCGACAGAGCGGTGCGTTAACCCCGCCGCATTGGCCGCTGCGGCTTGCAAGCCTTGCAACATGATTCCGGGATATACAAAGTAGATACTGGCTCCCGCCAGCCCAATCAAAATTGCTAGGCTGGCGAGTGCTTTCAATAAGCCTTTCATTGATGCGACTCAGATTAAGTTATTGAATTAGGCTGGCTTCACGGATAGCCTTGAATTCATTGCCTTCGCTCCATTGCGGTTGGTCGTTGCTATTGCTAATTGCTACGCCAATACGAAAGTGGGCATTCAAGTCCTGGAGGATTCCGCCGTTGTCCCATTCTGGGTGTATTTCATCGGCCGCCTTGTGGTAGCGTTCCGCTAGGTATTTGTCGGATTCTTGTTGACCATAGCCAGCTGGTTTACCGCGTACCTTTAAGCCTGCTTCGGCATACAGCATTGGCACTCCTTTCTTAGCTAAGTTGAAGTGGTCAGATCGATAAAAGTAACCTTTCTCGGGAGTTGGTTCGGGCACTAGCACACGATTTTGTTTCTCGGCTTCGTGACGCAGGTATTCATCCATTTGTGAATTGCCATAGCCAACCACCACGATGTCGTCGGTGGCGCCGATAGTCGACATGCCGTCGACGTTGATACCGGCGATCGTTTTATGCATAGGGAACGCAGGGTTTTCCGCGTAGTACTTCGAGCCAAGTAGGCCAGACTCTTCGGCGGTGACGGCCAGAAACATAACCGAACGCTCAGGCGCCGTCGGTAAGGCTTTAAATGCTTGGGCCAGCTCGATTAGCGCCGCTGTGCCAGTTGCGTTATCTTGCGCGCCATTAAAGATCGCGTCTTCGCCATCTGCCACCGATTTTACGCCAAGATGATCCCAGTGAGCGGTGTAGATAAACAATTCATCAGGGCGGGTACTGCCCTCAATCAGCGCGCCAACATTATACGATTTTGATTGGCGGCTGGTGATCTCCAGTGATGCCGAGGCCGTTGAACTCATGCTAATTGGAGTGAAACCTGGTTGGGTAGCCTTAGCTACCATCTCGGTATAATCAAGCTTATTGCTTGCAAACAAAGACTGCGCGGCATCTTGCGTCATCCACGCTTCGACCGCCAAATTGTTTTGGTTGCCGTCTGCGGTGTACAGATTGTATTGGGGACCTGACCAACTGCCGCTTACCACTTCCCAAGGGTAGCCAGCTGCGCCATCTTCATGAACGATGATGGCACCAGCCGCGCCTTGCCGAGCGGCTTCCTCGTACTTATACGTCCAGCGACCGTAGTAAGTCATCGCGCGGCCTTTGAACAGCTCGTCATTCTCAGCTCGATATCCTGGGTCGTTGACTAAAATGACGGCCGTTTTACCTGTCATGTCGATTCCGGCGTAGTCATTCCAGCCGTACTCCGGTGCAACTACACCATAGCCAACAAATACTAATTCAGATGCTTCGAGTTGTGCAGCGTCACCAGTACGTGAGGTGAACGACACCGATGACTCTTTGTAAGGTAGAACTTGCGATGTGCCATCTTTATGAGTCAACGTCAACGCTGGGTTGTTGGTAATGGTCAACTCCATTAGCTCTACACCTTGTCGGTAGCTGGTGTCGCCATCGCCCCCAAATGCTGGTTTGAGTCCCAACTTATTGAACTCATTTTCAAGGTAAGAAACCGTTTTTTCGCCACCCGGTGTTGATGGCGCACGGCCTTCAAATTCGTCTGATGCAAGCGTTCTCACATGCTGCATAAACCCGGCATCATCTATTTGGCTGGCGGCCGTTTCAATAGAAGCGGCATCAATTACCGGCATTGATTGGGCGGCTTGGTCGGTGTTGGTTGCGCCGGCTTCAAGCTTAGTTTGCTGCGGTTGGTCGCATGCTGTCAACGTTAGGCTAAAAGCAGCAATTAGCATCGAAAACATCGTTGTCGACTGAATATGGCTGCCAAATCTAGATTTGGAAATAGTGGGCATCTTGAGTGTTCCTCTTGCTACGATTTAGTGGTGGCGTTTTGTGTCGCCTTTTTCTTTGTGGTGCGCTTTTTGGCAACCTTTTTCTTTGCATTGACCTTTTTTGAAGCACGCTTCTTACTGACTTTTTTGCTGGCCTTTTTAGCGTCGAGTTGTTTTATGTTGGTTTCCGCCTTTGACTTTTTAGCGAGATTTTCTGCTGCAGCAACTTTGAGTTCTTCAAAGCTGTCGCGAATACATTGCATAAAAAAGTCGACGTCGGGCATGGTGCGTCGACACGATGTGGCGCTAAAGGTCATCATGCCGTTATAACTGGTGACTGCGATAAACAAGCCCATACGATCAGATAGTGGTCCCAAGCCCATTTGATTAACTAGTGTGGCACCGTTCATATACACCGGTACTTGAGGTCCTGGCACATTGGAAATACAAACGTTGGTCATGCGGCCGGCCATTTCTGATCGCATCATTAGCCGCGCGGCTAATAGTTGCGTGCTGGCAGGAATATGACGAGTGACATCGGTCATAAGTCGAGCGGACATACCTTTGCGAGCGGCTTTTTGTTCTCTAGTTTCGGCATGAATCGCTTTGAGTCGCTCAACCGGATCGGCTACGTTGGTATGCAGTAATGGTGACATTGTACTGATGTTATTGCCTGGTTGTTCAGCCTCTTGCAAGCTGCCGCGTGGTCCGCGCACATTGACTGGCACGAAGGCACGCAGTGATTCGCCGGGGAGCTCTTTATGGTGGCCTAGATATTTACGTAAGGCTCCGGAACAAACCGCTAGTACCATGTCATTAATCGTGCTGCCGCTGGCTAAGCCACGTATTGGTTTGAAATCGCTCAGTGGGAATGTGGTGCAATCAAACACTCGGTGCGGTGACGTTTCGAGGTTAAAGCGCGTCATTGGTACGCTAACTTTGGCGTCACGTTGTTTTTCTGCGATCTTGTTTTTAACTTGTTGCACAATTCCCGGCGCGTAACGCATGAAGGTATTGGCAACTTGCATTGGCGAGCGCGCGTAATTTAGTAGCCCGCGAGCGGACATTTGAAACGGGGTTGGTCGCTCGTAGCGGTTGGAATTAATGCGTTGCTTGGTTGGCATCACTGGCGTGCCTTTTAAGTCGATGTCCATTAGGCCACCGAAAAAATTCACAATGGCCATTCCGTCTGCGGCGGCATGGTGAATCTTGGTCGCCACCGCATAAGCGCCTTCGGGTATGCCAGGAACATTATCGATTCCTTCAATGACATACATTTCCCACGGTGCGCGTTGCATATCCAGAGGGCGTGAATGAAAGCGTGCAAGGTGGATGCACAATTGTCGCCAATCAGCCGGATGCGGCAAGCGGCCGTGGCGGATATGGTATTCAATGTCAAAGTGCTCATCTTCAATCCAATATGGATAATCAAGTTCAAGTGGCACATGATAGATTCGACGTTTATAGATCGGCGAGGTGTGCAGACGACTACGTACATGCTCGATGATCTCTTTGAATCGAACGGTGCCGCCCGGTGCTGTTGATGGGTCGAAAATAGCGACCGATGTCACTTGAGACAAACTTTTGTTGGTCTCCATATAAAGAAACTGAGCGTCTTGAGCCGATAGCTGTTGCATAGTCTTGGATGAGTTAAATAACGCGTGGGGTTAATATTACTCCAAAAAGCAAGTTGCTTCCTTACTGGAATTGTTAAGGCATCACTAAAATATGTTCAGCATAACTCGGACTTTCTTGTAAATACCCCGCGTTGAGGTAGTATTGAACGCTCATCATAATGATTCGCAAACAAACGTGCCTTGAGTGCATGCATGGACTTATACAGCAAAGTTATTAAAGAAGTAGAAGCATCTCCCGAGGGGCCTCAAATCGGGGCTTTCTTCGATTTTGATGGTACGGTAATTTATGGGTACTCTGCGACCACATATTTGCGCGAGCAAATAAAACGCGGAGACCTAGCGCCGCGACAGCTAGTAGAGTTGGTCAAGGTTATGACCGAGTTCGGTTTAGGGAATATGGGGTTCTCGGCGATGATGACGGCTGCTTCGCAATATCTTGCTGGAATCAATGAAGACGACTACCTCGATTTTGCTGAGCGGTTATATACCAAGCACATCGCTAAGTTAATCTATCCTGAGTCTCGGGCGCTGATCGAAGCTCATCTGCGCAAAGGCCACACGGTGGCACTGATATCAGCGGCAACGCCGTATCAAGTAATGCCCGCTGCGCGTGAGCTCGGCATTGAAAATGTCCACTGTACCCACTTGGAGGTGGTTGGTGGTAAGTTCACTGGCGCGGTGCTTAAGCCCACTTGTTATGGCATGGGTAAAGTCGATGCGGCGGAAAAGATGGTCGAAGAGCGTGGTATTGATATTCACCAAAGCTACTTCTACAGCGACAGCGATGAAGACATCCAACTGCTTGAGTTTGTCGGTAAACCTAGACCACTAAACCCGAATAAACGACTGCGTAGAATTGCCAAGGGCCGCGGTTGGCCAGTCCAGGACTTTAACAGTCGAGGCAAAGCATCAGTATTCGACTATGCTAAAACTTTCGCTACGCAGATGAGCATGGTGACATCGTTTGCGGCAGGGCTACCGATTTATGCGCTGACTGGTTCTATGAACAAGACGCGTAATTTCTCAACTTCTTTGTTCGCCGATACCGCGTGTGCGCTGACCGGCATTGAGCTTGATGTGGAAGGTGAAGAGAATGCGTGGGCGCATCGACCTTGCGTCTTTGTGTTTAATCACCAGAGCCAAGCCGACGTAATTATATTACCAACGCTGTTGCGACGAGATTTAGCGGGCGTAGGCAAGAAAGAGATCGGTAACGTGCCGGTCTTGGGGAAGTTGATGCAATTGGGCGGTACAGTGCTTATTGATCGAGAGAATTCCCGTTCCGCAATGGAAGCCATGAAACCATTGGTTGATGTGCTGCAAAAGGAAGGGCGTTCAGTGTGTATTGCTCCTGAAGGAACTCGGTCGACGTCTACTAATCTTGGGCGTTTTAAGAAAGGTGCATTTCATTTAGCAATGCAAGCTGGCGTGCCGATTGTGCCGATTGTGATTCACAATGCCATCGACGTTGCGCCGCGCGGTCAATATGTGTTTCGGCCTGCTACGGTCAAAGTCAGCGTGTTGCCAGCGGTAGATACTAGTCAGTGGAAAACCGAAACGATGAATCAACACGTCGAGCAAGTTCGCGATATGTTCTTGATTGAATTGGATCAGATGCGTTTTCAGCCAAGTCGTGAAGAGTCACTAAAAGCCGCTGAGAGTGCTTCGAGAATTCGCTCAAAAGCTCGTCAACATGCCTTAGAGATAAGTGAAGCGCAGGCTTTGACAGACAAAGCTGATGCCGCTGCCGAGGCGGCAAACGTTGCTCAAGCTAAAGTGTCGGCGCGCAACAAGTCTGAAGCCGCGAAGAAACAAGCTGCTGCGGTTAAGCGTTCGGCAAGGTCCGTCGTCAAACAGCAGAAGCGCAAACTCAACTCACAAGCGCAAGCTAAGCTAACAGCAGAACGCAAGCCAGTCGTTGCAGCGAGTAAAGAGGTGAGTCGAGCCGAGTCAGCACCTCGACGTGGGCGTCGACGGTCGAGTAAAAAGGCGACTGTTCCGAAAGTGTCTGCGCGCACCTTAGCCGAATAGAGTAAAGCAAATGACGACCAACCCATGGCAAGCTATCGATACCGAACAAGTTCTGTTCATTATAGATGCTGCGCACCAGGTTGAAGAGCAACTGTTACTCGAGTGGCTCAATAATACAAAAGCGCAGTCCGGGTTCAGTGGTACGGTTAGCCACTGCGTGGTTCCTATTGTTCGTAATCCTGAAGACATTCCAACCGAAGGCTTGCAAATTGCTCTGCAAGTCAGTGAAGAAACGCTAGTGGTGCCGATTCGCGTGGTATGGAAGACCATGCTTGATGATGTTAATAGTGGGCCGAAGTGGCGCGACTTAGTGCGTGGTAATCCACGACGCCCGGGTTTGCGTCGAGCGCAGTGCATTCTAGATGCTGACCCTTCGCGGGCGTTCTGTATTATGGGGAACCCTGCGACCGTTCAGAATCTTACCGAGCGCTATGATGCGCGTCGCAGTATCTCCCCAGTTAATGTCAACCTTGCTGATTATGTCGCAGAGCAAGCAAGTCTTGCATTGGAGGTGGCTGAGCGTCGCTTACGCGGTAGTCGCTATAAAGTGCCAAGGCAAGTTTCTAAGCAAGTCAGGGCTAGTGATCGATACAAAGCCGGAATTCAGCAAATTGCGAAGACCACCGGAGAGTCTGAACAAGAGCTGCGTCATAAGGCGCTTACTTACTTTAAAGAACTCGTCGCGTTGCCACACAACTTTTGGCAGGACGTTGCCGGTTCTTTTAATCGGTGGGTAATATCCTTGGGCTACGAAGACAAGTTGGTGGTCGATCTCGAAAAGCTGGAGAGTTATCGCTCGATAGTGAGAGAGCATCCGACTGCATTGCTTTGGACCCACAAAACACATATGGATGGTATTACCATTCAGTCGGTTTTGTTTGAAAATGATTTTCCGCCGCCGCACATAATGGGCGGCATCAATATGGCTTTCGCTGGCGTTGGTTTTTTGGCGCGTCGGTCTGGCGCTATATTTATTCGCCGTTCATTTCAAGACAACCCGCTGTACAAATTGGTGTTACGAAATTATTTGGCTTACCTGTTGGAAAAACGCTTTCCGTTGACCTGGTCATTTGAAGGCACACGTTCGAGAGTCGGCAAGCTAATGCCGCCGCGTTACGGCATGCTCAAATATGTGATGGACGCGATCGAAGATTCGGACGCGGATGATCTGCATATCATTCCAGTAGCGATTAATTACGACATGAACAACGATGTCAAAGATTACGCTGCGGAACAGGCTGGCGGCATTAAGCGGCCGGAGTCATTAAGTTGGTTTATCTCCTATCTGAGGAGAATGCGACAACCATTGGGGCGAATCTATATTGATTTTGGTAATCCCGTGGTGGTGAATAAGGAAGCGTATAAGGCTGATCCGTTAGCTTTGCAGCGTACCGCATTCCAGGTTGGCGTTGAGGCAAACCGAGTCACTCCGATTACCTTGACGTCGTTAATGTCAATGTCGCTGCTGGGCGCCGCACCGCGAGCGCAAACAATTGATGAGCTTAGCGAGAATATGGATGCTCTACGCGATTGGTCGCGTACCCGAGACATACAATTCACTAGCGATTTTGATGATGTAAATCAGCAGCGCATGCTCGATTTGATCGATAATATGGTCAACTCTGGGCTCATTAATCGCTACGATGAAGGCCCTGAGACGGTGTATGCGGTGGCCGATGACCAACAGGTGATGGCGAGCTATTATCGTAATACAATTGTGCATCACTTTGTGTCAAAGGCGATTGCTGAAATGAGCTTGTTAGAGGCTCTAAGCGAACCTGGTGATAAGCTCGCCGCATTTTGGCGCGAAGCAAATTACTTGAAGGATGTATTTAAATTCGAATTCTTCTATGCTCCGACTGAACAGTTTCAAGCGGGCATTCGAGCTGAACTGGCGCATTTCGATGCGGACTGGGAGAGTCATATTCAGCAACGTGACTTTGTCGCTAACTTACTTCGGAGTATGAAGCCGCTAGTCGCTCACTGCTGTCTTAAACCTTATATTGAGTCTTATCGAATCGTGGCCGATGTATTCGGCCGGCTCGGTGAAGGCGAGACAATGGACGAAAAGGCGCTGGTTTCGGCGGCATTTAAGTATGGCCGACAAGCTTATTTGCAACGTCGTATATCCAGTAAAGCATCAATTGGCGAAATCTTATTTAAGAACGGTTATAAACTATTGGATAGCTATGGACTGGTCGCGGCTGGTGGCAGCGATTTGGTTGAAAAGCGTAAAAAAATTAGTAAGGAGTTCAGGGTTAGAGCGCATCGTATCGAGCGAATCAGAGCCTTGGCGATGCCTAACGATCTTGATTAGGGAGGTATAAATTGAACAAATTAAAAGTTGGGTTGATTGGTGGAGGCTCATGGGGTACCGCGGTAGCCTCATTGATTGCTAAGAACACTGATGTGTCATTGTGGGCAAGAAGTCCCGATACAGTCAAAGAGATCAATAAAAAACACACCAACAAAAAGTATTTACCTGACGCGGTATTACCGAAGAATTTAGTCGCCTATTCAGATTTGGAAGCGGTGGTGGCTAATGCCGATGTATTGGTTATGGGTGTACCGTCCAACTCATTTAGAGATGTGTTGAAACAGGTACGTCCGTTTATTCGACCTTGGATTCCGATTATTAGTCTGACTAAGGGTTTGGAGAATGGCACTGACTTGCGAATGACTGAAGTGATTCAGCGTGAGTTGCCGGGGCATCCGGTTGGTGTGCTGACTGGACCTAACTTGGCACGTGAGGTGATGGCAGGGCAAGCTGCGGCGAGTGTCATTGCGATGGTCGATGATGTGATTGTTCAAGAGTTGCAGAAGATATTCAACAGCGGGTTGTTTCGGGTGTATACCAATGATGACGTGATTGGCTGTGAGTTAGGCGGCGTTTTGAAAAATATTATTGCGATTGCCGTTGGTATGGGAATCGGCTTAGGCGCAGGTGATAATACCCGTTCGGCATTGATTACCCGCGGGCTTGCCGAGATAACTCGTTTAGGCGTGGCGCTTGGCGGACGAGCAGAAACTTTTTCTGGTTTAACTGGAATGGGCGATATGTTGGCAACTTGTATTAGCTCACAAAGTCGCAATCATCATGTTGGCGTAGAGTTAGGAAAAGGGCGCCATATCGATGACATAATCGCCGATATGGTAATGGTCGCTGAAGGCGTCAAGAGCGCTCCGACGGTTGTTAAGCTGGCCGCTCGCCATGGGGTGGAAATGCCAATAGCGCACGATGTCAACGAGGTCATTGCCGGTCGCCGAACCGCAGAGCAAGCATTTTACGGTTTGTTGAAGCGACGTGTCGGGGCTGAAATCGAATCTGACTGACAGCCGACTCTGGTTTTCACATCGAGCTCCACATAGCTTTCCATTAGATTGAGCCGACATGAAACTAGTATGAAACAAAGGACATCATGGTTGATGTCTGCTAGCAATCTCGTTAGACTGCCGATCCGCTTGATTGGGTGTCACCAAAACACCTCGAAATACGCGCGGTTAATCACTTTAGTTGTAACGAGGCCATGTTTAAACACGTATATTTTTTGCTGATCACCCTATTAGTTGTTGGTGGCTTGCAAGCTTGTGCAGATCGCTCTAGCCGAGTAGCTTCGGCTACCAATTTTGATGGTGTGTACACTGGGAATTGGGATGCGGTTACGCAACTTGCCGGTGATGCTGAGAAGTCGTCACAATTTGAAAGCAATGTGATTATTCATGGTAACAAGGTGACGGTAACTGATGGTCAGTTCGTAGCAACTGGAAAACTGCATCCGAATAATCAATTCGAAGCGACCACGGGTCCACATTTTTCGCTAGCCGATGATGACACGAGTTGCATCGGTGAGTTGGTGTTCTCGGGTCAAATCGACGAGCCTGACGTGGAGTCGGCGGTAGTTTCAGGCAGCTCAGTTGGTATGCTGAAATGTACGGATCATGGCGTCTCAATCGCGGCTAAGCTTTCGGGGCAATTTGAAACCGTAAAGCGCCAAACTATTAGTAAGATATTTGTTCCTTCCTCAAGCCTGCTGGATTTGTTCAAGCGCGTTTAACGGTCCGTTGCGCCCGAGTTAATGGGCGTGTTGCTGCGGACACATTATTAGTCTAGCCTGTATTCTATTGATGGGGACTGTTTGAGTTCTCAAAACTGAGTTTGTATGAGGTTTAGGTTATGGATGCAGCGCTCTTATTTACCCTATGCAATTGGCTGGTTCTACCGGCGTGGCTATTATTGATTTTATTGCCAAGCTGGCGATGGACGCAACGTTTGGTGTCGGCGGTATGGATTCCGGTGTTGTTAGGTATCGCTTATGCATATGCATTCTATCAAGCGCAGCCCACGCCAGAGAACGGTGGCTTTGGATCATTGGCGGCCGTCATGATCCTATTTTCAGAGCCTTGGGTAATGGTGGCAGGCTGGATACACTATTTAGTGTTTGATTTATTTGTTGGGGCTTGGCAGCTACGCGATTCTAAGCGCCACGGCATTCCCCATTTTTGGATTGTGCCTTGTTTGTTGCTGACCTTCATGCTTGGCCCGGTCGGGCTGTTAAGCTACCTAATACTTCGATTAATCATCAATCGCATGACGAGCTTAGATGAAAACTTTGCTAAGCCGTAAAATACACCATTGAACTAGCACGAGTGAATTTCCAAGATCGCTTGTGCTAGTCCAATATGAACATGCTTAGTCGATTGTGTCGTAGATTACTTCGCGATCGCTAGGTCGGCCGAAGTTCGAGGTTGGTCATTCCACCACAAGCCAAGGTAGTGGAAAATCAAATAGTTGACCGGGATAATGATCAAGGTGATTAAGGTCGCGAACAGAATGCCAAAACCTAGTGATACAGCCATTGGCACGAGTGCTTGCGATTGTGTATCGCTGGTCACCATCAACGGCAGCAAGCCGACAAACGTGGTCATCGACGTGAGCATGACGGGGCGAAAGCGAATTTCCCCGGCGGTTAACACCGCTTCCATTACAGGTACGCCTTTAAGGCGTTGCTGATTGATATAATCGACCAGCACTAAGCTATCGTTAACCACGATGCCGGTTAGCGCCAAAATACCCATGATGCTGAGCATCGAAAACGGCAACCCTAGAATTAAGTGGCCGAGTATGGCGCCGACGATCGCCAATGGAATAATCGACATAACAATAAACGGCTGAGAAAATGACTTAAACGGAATTGCTAGTAGCGCGTAGATCATGATGATCACCAGTAAAAAGCCTAAGGCAAAACTGGCATTGGTCTCTCTTTGGTTCTCAGCTTCGCCGTCCATGGTGTAAGTTAATAGGGGTTCTTGCGCGAACATTTCATCTAGGTAGTTGGTTAAATCGCGGCGAATCACCTCAACATCATTGGTGGTTTTATCTAGATTGGCGCTGACTGTTACCGTGCGTCGTTGACGATCACGATAAATTGCAGACGGGCTGGTGTTTGGCACCAAATCAGCTAGTTGTGACAGCGGAATGGTTCGGCTGCTGTTGCCGACGCTAATCGGCATATTCTCGACATCGGTCATGGAGGAGCGATATTCCAATGGGTACCGTACCATCACTTTGAGCTCGTCTTGACCGCGTTGGATGCGTTGCGCTTCAAAGCCAAAAACGGCTTGGCGAACTTGAGAGGAAATGTTCGACAATGATAAACCGAGCGAATCGGCTAACGGGGTAATCTCTAGCTGGACCTCTTCTTTGCCAGATGAATAGTTGTCTTGAATATCATAGACGCCCGGATATTGTTTTAGATACTCGCGGATATCATCTACGCGAGCGGCCAGCTGGGTTTCATCGTTACCGTAAATAGCCACCGAGATAGGGCGGCCGAAATCGCCAAAAGTTGAGGTTAAGCTCATTTTCTCGGCGCCAGGAATATCCCCTATGCGGGCACGTAGTTGTTCTTGTACTTTACTGATGGAAAAGTCTTCGGGGCGATTTTCACTGGGCTCGACCTCGATAATGACAATGCCTTTGTTGGTACCAAACGAGGGCGCGCCGGTGCCGCCATCCAAGGTTAAGCCGGATACAGAAATAATGTATTTGAATATCGGCTCGCCGGTTTCTGGTTGCACGTATTCTTTAGATAGCTCGTTCGCTTGTTTAACGATGTGGTGTACGTATTTTTTGGTTGTTTGGTAGCCAGTGGTGCTTGGCATGGTTAGCCGCACATACACCGCGTCATCGACAAAATCCGGTGCAAATGACGAGCGAACCCAGCCAGTACTCAGCAGGGTAATAACCACGATAAACACGCACAACGCACTGACCACGGTGATCGTTTTGTTTTTGACGCAGCGGGCTAAAAATGGCCGATAGATCCGAATAATCGTTGATTCAAAACCACGTGAGAAATTTTGCTGGGTACGCCCGAACCATGAAATATCGTTCTCGTCACGGGCTTTTATGGTGCTCATGTGTGCCGGTAGAATGAGTTTTGATTCAATCAAGGAGAACGCCAAAACCGGAATAACCACTAACGGAATTTGTTTGGCGAAGGTTGATAGTGTGCCTTCTACCGCGAGCAACGGTGCAAACGCGATCATGGTTGTGACTACGCCAAAGGTTACCGGTATGGCTACTTCTTCAGTGCCAAATACGGCAGCCTGTTGCGGTGGCATGCCGTTGCGCATATGTCGGTAAATGTTTTCACCGGTGACGATGGCATCGTCTACAACGATGCCCAACACGATCAAAAATGCGAACATGGTTAACATATTGAGTGACAACCCGAGAGCTGGCATCAGTGCAAACGCGCCGAGAAAACATACTGGAATGCCGATGCCAACCCACACTGCAACCGCGGGCCGCAGAAATAAGGCGAGCAGGATCATAACCAGCAGGCCGCCTTGCCAGGCGCTTGTGACCAAGGTCGATAGGCGGCTTTCAACGACTTTAGCAGTTTCACCGTAGGTGCCTAACTTGGCGCCGGCAGGAAGCTTATCTTGATAGTCGACGATGAATTTCTTAACTTTGTCGGAGATGTCGATGGTGCTTTGTTTACCAACCCGGAACGCTTCGAAGGTTAGCGCATCTTCGCCATTGTATTGTGTTTCAACTTGTACCAATTGGTAGCCGTCGGTCACCGTGGCAATGTCACCAAGGTAGACAACTTGGTCGCCAGAGTTGGTAATCGGTATACGTCTAAACTCCGGGGCACGGTAGGCTTGTCCATTGGTGCGCACCAAAATATCGCCGTCTCGGGTTTTCAAATTTCCCGCTGAAATATCAACTGAGTTACGTTGTATAGCTAAACCAATATCAGCCAGAGTTAAGTTGTATTGTTCCAGGGTTTGCGGGGCGACTTCTATGTGTAGCTCGCGGCCAGGGCCTTGGATTGGTCCAACCTGAGAAACCCCGTCGACTCGCAATAGAGCCTCCCGAGTATCCGATGCGGTTTGGTAAAGATCATCGTAGTTGAGTTCTGCGCCATACACGGCTAAGCCAATAACTTGAATCGGCACATCGGCAATTTGAATCACCGGGCGTTCAGCATCTTGCGGCAGGGTAGAAAGCGCATCGACGCGTATCTTTACGTCACTCAGGATTTCTTGATCATCATAGCCAGACTCAATTTGAGCGAAGACTAACGATATATCTTCGGCTGAGCGCGACGTTACTTTCTCAAGGCCTTCGATGTCAGCGATAGCCTCTTCGATACGCGTGGTGATGGTTTCTTCAATCGACCTAGGGTTGCCACCAGGTAGCACCGTGGTAATGGTGATGGTGTCGAGTTGAAAGTCTGGCAACAGTTCGAGCGCGATGTCTCGAGTGAGCGCCAGCGTGCCCATTATGATAATACCAAACATTAAAAGATTGGCGGCAACATGATTCTTGGCAAACCACTTGATCATGCTTTGCTCTCCGTTATTTGATTAGCGATGATGACTCGCTTGGGATGATCCTTGCCATGCCAAAAATTTAGCAGGACATGCTTTAACTGATAGGCCAGCATATAATTGATGGGCACAATAATTAACGTGATGGCGGTAGCAAATAAGATACCAAAGCCGAGTGAAATCGCCATCTGTTTCAAAAACTCAGCTTGTGTGCTGAAGTCTAAGAGTAGTGGGGTCAAGCCGGCGAAGGTGGTCAGCGAGGTCAACAGTACTGGCCGAAAGCGAATTGCTCCTGACGTAACCACCGCTTGATAAACCGTCATGCCGGCTTTGCGGCGTTGGTTTATGGTGTCAACTAATACCAAGCTATCGTTAACCACCACGCCAGCCAATGCCAGCATTCCGACGATGCTGAGAAAGGATAAGTCGCGTTGTAATAAAATATGTCCCAAGATAGCGCCAACAATGCCAAATGGAATAACCGACATAACAATGAATGGCTGACCATATGACTTGAACGGAATAGCGAGCAACGCGTAGATTGCGATTAGCACGATGAAGCTTCCAGAGGCGATATTTGAGTTTGATTCGGCTTGTTCCTCGGCCTCACCTTTAAACGCGTAACCGACGTCAGGGTAGCTTTGTTTGACGTCCTGCATAAATAGTTCTAGGTCGCGCATAATCGCTGACATATCGGCAATATCTTTATCAATATCCGCAGTCACATTTAAGATGCCTTTGCGATCTAAGCGAAATAAGGTGGTGGGGCTCGAGCCCGTACTAAATTCGGCGATGTCGGCTAGCGGTACTTCGGTATCGCTATTGCGTACCCGAATTGGCAGTTGAGTTAAATCTTCGATAGCGGAACGGTATTCGAGCGGGTAACGTACCATTACTCGGATCTCGTTGCGGCCCTTTTGTATGCGTTGAGCCTGAAACCCAAAGACTCCATTGCGCACTTGTTCGGCGACGTCCGCTAAGCTGAGGCCTAATGCATATGCAGCTGGTTTTAATTCGATGTTGAGTTCTTCTTTGCCGCCGAAGTAATTGTCTTGAATGTCGTAAACGGATGGAAACTCTTTTAGCTTTTCTCGAACTAATTCAACCACTGCGCCCATGCGTTTGAAGTCCGGGCCGGATAATTCTACGTCGATCGGGCTTACCCCGCCGCCAGTTTCGGCTCGCACGCTAAATTTTTGCATGCCCGGAATCTCGCCAACCATGTTGCGCACTTCGCGGCCGAGCTCGGTGGCGGTTATCTCTACGTGGCGTTCTGGGGGCGGAATGATTTCCACACTGACTCGGCCCACCGAGGCTTTATTGACGCGCCCGGAACTGCCGCTGGTCGAGAAAACATGGCGAATGATGGATACCCCAGTTTCAGGATTACGGTACTTTTCCTGCAATAGCTGTACGCTTTTGGTAATGCTTTGGATGTGCTTGTGTGTGGTGGCAAATCCAGTGGTGTCCGGCATTTCTAACGAAAAGCGAATTTCTTCTGACTGTACTCGTGGCCACAATGTGAAGCGTACATGTCCAAGTTGTGCGGACGCGACCACCACAGCAGAGACCCCTAACAGTAGGCAAACCGTCACCAGTTTATTGTCTAAGCAGCGTGCTAGAAAGGGCTGATAATAGCGATCAATGGCTTCTTCGAATCCGCGAGAAATACGCATTTGAATGCGGCTGAGAAAATTTGCACGTTGCTGGTCATTGCGGGGCTTTAGATGACTTAAATGCGCCGGTAGCACGAACTTTGACTCGATTAACGACATCAATAGCACGGGAATGACCACCATGGGAATTTGCGCGGCCAAGAAGCCTTGGCGGTTGTTCCCCATGTCGGCCAGCGGTGAAAATGCCACTACGGTGGTGAAAATGCCGAAGGTGACGGGTAACGCAATTTGCTTGGTGCCAACGATTGCCGCCGTTAGCGAATCTTCGCCGTCGCGCATCCTGCGATAGATATTCTCGCCGGTGACAATTGCGTCATCGACCACAATTCCGAGTACGGTGATAAACGCGAACAGGCTCACCATGTTAAATGTACCACCGACAAATGGCATGAATATTAAGGCTCCCATAAAGCTCACTGGAACGCCTAAGAAGACCCAGAATGCCACGGCTGGACGAAGAAATAGCGAGAGCAGTATTAGTACCAAGACGCCGCCTTGGATGCCGCTGGAGAGCAAGGTAGATAGTCTTGCCTTAACCAATACCGCATCATCGTCCCAGAACTGTAGGGCAATGCCTTGTGGTAGTGTTCCTTGCGATTTGTCGAAATAGCGATGGACGGCGTCGGCCACTTCAATTGCGCTTTGATCGCCGACCCGCAACACTTCAAGCATCACCACCGGCTTGCCGTCGAACTGGGTGATTAATGGTGTTTCTTCGAAGCCATCACTAATGGTGGCAATTTCGCCTAAGCGAATTGGCTGCCCAGTGCCAGAGGTCAATATTGGAATGCGAGCGTAAGCTTGTGCATCGTAAGCTTGACCCGCCGCGCGAACCAAAATGTCTCCGGCAAGCGATTGAATGTTGCCAGCTGAGATATCGGCCGAACCTTCTCGTATTCGTTGACCTACCTCGGCCAGCGTTAAGTTATAGCTGTCTAATACTTCGGGGGCTATCGAGATGCTGATTTCGTAATTGGCGGTACCATCGAATTCAACTGTGGTGATGGCTGGATCGGTGAGTAAATCGGCACGCACTTTGTCGGCTGCTTGGCGTAAGCTTTTGGCGTTAACGTTGTAAGCTGGGTCGGCCACCACCGCCACGAAAATAACGCCTGAATTGCGTTGATTGATCGACACCACAGGCTTTTCAGCGGCCGTGGGTAGCGTATTTAACGCGTCGACGCGCAATTTAATGTCATTTAGAATTTCCCTACGGTCGAAGCCTGAATCAATTTCAGCAACCACCGTTGAGGTTCCTTCTGAGGATTGGCCGTATATCTTGGAAATGCCTTCTAAATCATAAATAGCCTGTTCGACACGTGTGGTGATACCATCTTCAACGGATTTCGGCGTGGCTCCACGAAACTGTGTGCTAACTGAAATACGGTCGGAAATAAACGACGGGAACACCTCCATCGGAATGGATGTTTTAGCCGACACGACACCGGCGATAACAATGCCGATCATCAGCAAATTCGCGGCGACTGGGTTTCTTGCAAACCATTCAATCATAATAGTGACTCGCGAGGTTTGGGCTTGTGCGCCAACATCACGCCCAGTGCCTAATTATTAGCCGATGCATTGCCGCCCTCAGTAGCGGCGGCACTATTCTCAATCGGCTCGATGGCATCCGCTGTGGGACTTTCAGTAGACTCGACCGGCGTATTGCGAAGTTCAGCTGGTTGCGAGTCAGCTTGGTTGTCAGCAGGCGTGATGCTGGTAGGTGCTAATTCGGCTGGCGCGGAGATTTCACTTTCCGTGCTTGGCAGCTTGTTATCCGGTATTTCATCGGATACCTCGGCTTGTAGTATTTGGGTATCTTCGAGTGTAAGTGATGGGCTGCCAGTGCCGTTGGCGACTGATTCCGAGAGCTTGACTTTAGCACCGGCCAGAGTGCTATTGAGTGACGTGGTGACGACTAAGTCGCCGCTTTCAATACCAGACTCGATCAGTGCATTTTGATCATCTTGCCAAATTACTTTGACCGGCTTGCGCTGTAAGCGTAGGTCTTGAGAAACGAATACATAGCTGCCTTCACGGAGTGCTTTATTGGGTATGACGATGGCATTGTTCACGGTGCGGCCTTGAATTCGAGCCGTGACAAATTGGCCGATTTTCAACGGAGGCTTTTGATTTTCAGTGTCGAAGGGCGCGATTACACTGGCGATCACATCGATTTGTCGTGTGCTTAGGTCGAAGGTGCTGTCGGTTCGAGTGACTCGGGCATCCCATGTATAACGATGGCCCCCGACTTCGGTGCTAATGACCACAGCGAATTGCTTTCCTTGCTCGGTGCCGAGCAGGCTATCTAAACCCAGTTGCGCAAACTCGTCTTGGCTGAGTGGTAGTCTGACTTCAACTTCATCGGTTGCGAAGACCTCAGCGAGGACGGTGCCAACGCTGACATATTGCCCGAGCACGGCGTCGCGGCGAATGACTCGACCTTGGTACGGCGCTTTGATCTTAGTGCGCTCTAAATTAAGTTTGGCTGTTTCGAGGTTGGCGAGTGCTGAATCGAGTTGCGCGCGTGCGGCCTCAAGCTGAGGTTTGCGTGCGACCAGATCCGGTGGCGTGCCACTGTTGCCCAGACGCTGCCAATCACGAATTGCTTGCTTTGAGTTGGCTTGTTCTTGGCGGTAAGCGGCTTCCGCTTGTGAGACGGTAGCGGCGGCCTGGCTTTGTGCGGCCAAGTAGTCGCGCTGGTCAACTTCGATCAATACGTCATTTTTCTTAAACGCACCGCCGGTTTTGAAGGTATCTGAGACGCGTACAATTTCACCGCGAATTTGCGAGACCAAGTTGCCACGTGTGTCGGCTTGGATGGTGCCGCTAGTGTTGACCACAATCGGGTAGTCAGAAGGCGTGGCAGTCACCACTTCAACCTTGACTACCGTTTCAGGAATAGCACGTTTTTGCGCCTCAGGACGCAGCGCAACCAACACATAGATGAAGGCGAAGGTAATGGCGAAAATAGTGAGAACAATTCGCACTTTGCGATTGATCTTCATGATTACGCTGCCAATGCTCCTTAGAATTTTCCTGAATGTATCTAAAGTTTTGTTGGGCTGAACTTCTTTTTGCTCGAGTTCTTGCTTTGATTGCTGCTCTATATCACTGCTCATTTCTTATTCTTGTGTGCGTGCTACCAACCTCAAGTAAGCGTATGAACTCGTGATTGAGTGAGGCTTACTCGGTGTCGGTAGCGGGTTCAGATTCCTCAACCGACTCCATGCTAGCCTGGGCTTGCGTAGGACTGGGTAATGTTTGATTGTCCGCTCTCTGTTCTTGGGTAGCAAAATCGCCGCCCAATGCGAGGTGAATGCTAATGCGATTCTGTAGCAAGGCGTTGCGAATATTTATTTCCGACAGCATAGAGTCGAATAAACTACGCTGTGATTGTAGAACGGTTGTGTAATTCTCGATACCCGTTTGATAGCGATCTAAGGCTAAATCCAGACCACCTTGTGCTAGGCGCACGGCTTCTAAGATGGCTTTGTGCTGCTCACGTAGTGTTTGCTCGCGGGTTAGAGAGTTCTCTACTTCTTGAAAAGCATTCAGGGTTGTCTTAACCAGCGAGGCATAGGCCGATTCAGCTTGATAATAGGCTTGATCTTCGCGTGACTTTAAGGCGCCCGCTTGAAAAATAGGTTGAGCGATGCCGCCGATTAATGTCATCACCATATTGTTGTTGTCGAACAATTGGTTGAATTCATCACGGCTATCGCCGATTGAGCCGGTAAAGCTAATGGTCGGAAAGCGATCGCGATTAGCGGCCTTAGCGTTGGCGATTTCTGACTTATAAAGTAGCTGACTGGCTTTGACGTCGGGGCGGCGCGTTAATAATTCAGCGGGTAATCCAGCTGGAATTGGTCCAGTGAGAGTCGGCAGTTTGGCTTCAAAGTCCATGCTTAGTGACGGGTATTCACCAAGCAGAGTCTTAAACGCGCGTAGTGAGCTAATGTAACTGAACTTTGAATCTGACAGATTGGCAATTTGACGCTGCACATCGGTTCGACTCAAGTACACGTCCAATGCTGAGCGTAGGCCGCGCTCATAATTTTCTTCAATGAGCTTGGCAGTATTTTGAAAACTCTCGAGTCGTTGTTGTGCTAAGTCCAGTTGTAGTTTGTTGGTCATCAAATTGAACCAGGCGCGACTGACATTAGCGACTAATGACAGCTCCGCAGCGTTATACAGCTCAGCCTGCGCTTGTGCTGAGTAGGCAGCGGCGCGTCGACGTTGAGTCAGCTTGCCCCATACATCAGCTTCCCAGTTTATTTCCAAGGTGCCGCTGACGGTGCGAATTTCAGTCGTAATACCGTCGGTCTCTCGGTCGGTACGATTACTGCTCACGCCAGCGCGCAGATTTGGCCATAAGTTTGCGCCAGTCACCGTGACTTGCTCGATGGCGGTTTTCAACTGTGCTGACGACGCCCACAAGTCAGGATTGTTGCGCAAAGCAATATCGACGTAATTATTTAGGTCTTCGTCTGCAAAGCGATTTAGCCAACCATTTTCTACGGCTGCGCTCGTGTCTTTCGGCGAAACTTGGTCGGTGCTGATGCTGGCGGCGGATTCTTCAGTGGTAACCACAATCGGTGTAGTCTGCCATGCCTCTGGCACCGTTAGTTGGGCTTCATCGGGCAATTTGTCGATTTTGCTAGCACAACCGGCTAATACGAGTAACGCAATAACGGGCACCGCTCGAGTGACCATGCGAGAGCCTGATTTCAATGGGTTAGATTGGCTAAAGGAACTAGGCGGGTTATCGATTGATCTATTTCTCATCAGTGTGTCAGGCCTGGCTATAACCGGCATCATTTTGTGTTTATCGTCTAGATAAGATGGTAATACTCAGGATTTGGATTCAAAAATTTACCCAAAACTTTGCACTATTATTTATTTGGTACTACTTTTAGCGGTCATAGGTTGTCAAATCAAGTAAAAATCTTGTCATTCGTCGTAGCCAGTAACTATTTTGCGGCATAGCATGTCGAGTGCTAGTGACGATTAGTTAAGTCACTAACGGACTCAGATTAACGGCAATGTTATACTTGATTTGCAATACAATGCGCGACAATAACCCGCACTTTACACAATAGCAATACGATGCCAGACAGTACCCAGCATGCCGCAAAAATTTTAATTGAAGCACTGCCTTATATCCAGCGCTTTCATGGCAAGACTATCGTCATAAAATATGGCGGGAACGCGATGATTGACGACGCCCTAAAAGAAAGTTTCGCGCGCGACGTAGTTATGATGAAAGCCGTTGGTATGAATCCTGTGGTGGTTCATGGTGGCGGCCCGCAAATTAGTGGAACCTTAGCTCGCGTGGGCAAGACCACTGAATTTATCGATGGTTTACGTGTGACTGACGCAGAGACCATGGAAGTGGTGGAGATGGTGTTAGGTGGATTAGTCAATAAGGAAATTGTTAGCTTGATTAATTCGCACGGTGGTAAAGCGGTTGGCTTAAGCGGCAAAGATGGTGACATGATACGCGCACGCAAACTCAGTTCGGGAAAACCTGACGTTGATTATGGGCATGTTGGTGAGGTGGAGTCGATAAACAGTAGCTTGGTGGAGACGCTTGAAGCTGAGCGCTTTATTCCGGTGATCGCCCCGATCGGCAGTGGTAGTGATGGGGTAACCTACAATATTAATGCGGATTCCGTGGCGGGAGCTTTAGCGAGTAAGTTAACGGCTGAAAAATTGGTGTTAATGACCAATACTTCGGGTGTGCTCGATAAGCAAGGGCGACTGCTAACAGGTCTAACCGCTGAACAAATTGATCATTATAAACAGGACGGAACCATTCAAGGCGGCATGTTACCTAAGGTCGATTGCGCATTGCAGGCGGTGCAGGCTGGGGTAAAGACATCACATATTATTGATGGTCGGGTCAATCACGCGCTGTTATTGGAAGTGTTGACGGATAAAGGTGTGGGAACATTGATTCGAAGTTAAGCGATCGCTTGACTAAATAATCGACTACGTATTTTGCCTACAAGCTTATTATTTTCACTGATGGCACCTAGTCATATGAGCTGCCGCTACCGGCTCGATAGTCGGGTGAAAGTATGACTGCTTTTATGGCAAACACGACCTCCAGATGGTGGGTCAGCTTTGTGATCGGTGTCTCGTCACTTGCTATGTCACCGTCGATTAGTGCTGAGACACTACGCGTTGCGGTAGCGAGTAACTTTAGTGCGGTGGCGCATCAGTTGGCCGAACAGTTTGAGTTGGAGACTGGGCATGCTGTGGTGTTGTTATTAGGCTCCAGCGGTAAACATGTTGCGCAAATCCGGCATGGGCTGAAGGTTGATCTATTTCTGGCGGCAGACGCCATTAGACCGCAAGCGCTGGAGGAGGACGGCCTTATTGTCGCTGATAGTCGATTCACCTACGCGGTCGGTCGATTAGTTCTATGGCAACCATCGGGGCCAACTCCGACCGCCAGCAGTGTCAATGCGCTAAACCTTGGAGCAAGTAAAGTAGCAGTTGCCAACCCTAAATTAGCTCCCTATGGTGCCGCGGCGCTACACGTACTCAATGCGCTTGGCTATTTTGATGCAATTCAAGGTTCATTGGTGTATGGCGAAAATGTGACGCAAGCGTACCAGTTTGCTTACTCTGGTCATGCTAGCGTTGCGTTTGTGGCGTACTCTCAAGTGCTGGCGCGCGCAGACGAGCATTATTGGTTGGTTCCGCAGCAACTTCATCAGCCGATTACACAACAAGCAGTATTGCTTCGTGACACGCCAGTTGCGCGACAATTTCACACCTATCTGCAAAGCACAAAAGCGATGGAGCTGATTCGAAATCACGGTTACGATACGCCGTAATGTTATCGCCTGCCGACTATGCTGCTCTCTTTTTAACCCTCAAGCTTGCCGCCTTGAGTACTACTATATTGTTGTTGCTTGGAACCCCTTTGGCGTGGTGGCTGTCGGTTACACGCTGGCGCGGTAAATTTTTGATTGAAGCCTTGGTGGCGATTCCATTAGTGTTGCCTCCAACCGTGTTGGGGTTTTATCTGTTGGTAGCGTTTAGTCCAAATCAATGGCTCGGTCAGCTGTATCAATCCTTAACCGGCGCACCACTCGCATTTTCCTTTACAGGTCTGGTGCTGGGTTCTGTGTTGTACTCGTTACCGTTTGTCGTGCAGCCATTGCAGAACGCATTTAGTGCCATTAATGCCAATGTTCTTGATGCGGCAGCGACCTTGCGCGCGAGTCCGCTAGATCGGTTTTATAGTGTGGCGGTGCCGTTAGCCCGCCCTGGGTTTATTAGTGCGGCGGTATTGGGCTTTGCGCACACATTAGGCGAATTTGGTGTGGTGCTGATGATCGGTGGCAATATTCCTGGCGAGACCCAAGTCGCCTCCATCGCAATATACGAACATGTTGAAACATTGGCTTTTGCCGAGGCGCACCGCTTATCAATGGTATTGTTAGGACTATCATTGATTTTATTGATGACGGTATACGCCGGAAACAAAAGAAGAGTATTGCGGTTATGAGCATCGTTATAAACGTTGATATTCGTCGAGATGATTTTTATTTGCCGGTAGCACTAACATTGCCAGCCAGTGGTGTAACCGCTTTATTTGGTCCGTCAGGCTGCGGGAAAACCTGTTTGTTGCGTGCGTTGGCCGGCCTTGATCGTTACCCAGAAGCACATATTTCATTTCAGCAGACGGTTTGGCAGGATGGTCGGTTGTGCGTTCCAGCCCATCTACGTGACACCGCCATGGTATTCCAGCAGGCCGACCTGTTTACCCATTTGGATGTTGCTGGAAACTTGCAATATGCCGAGCGCCGAGTGCCTTCGCATCGACAAAAAGTTCCCTTGCAACAGATTATTGATAAGCTCGGTTTGGAGCCTTTATTAAAACGCTCTGTCGAGCAATTGTCAGGCGGCGAGCGGCAGCGTGTGTCAATTGCTCGCGCGCTGTGCGCGAGTCCGCGGCTGCTATTAATGGATGAGCCATTGAGTGGCTTGGACCGTGATTCGAAGCAGCGCTTGTTGCCGTATATCGAAACCGTGTGTCGAGAGTTTTCAGTGCCGATTATTTATGTTTCGCACGCACTCGATGAAGTGGCGCGCTTAGCGGATCATTTAGTCTTGTTGGAACGTGGTCAAGTGATTGCTGACGGACCAGCCTCCGGCATGCTAACTCGATTAGATTTAGCGCTTGCACACGACCACGATGCAGAGTCGATTATCGATGCCACTGTTGAGTCGCACGATGCCCAGTTTGGTTTGTCGTACTTGGCATCTTGTATCGGTAGGCTTACCGTAACGCAGGCGGCCTTGCCGGTAGGAACCAAGGTTCGTGTGGGAATTGCGGCGCGTGACGTGAGCATTACACTTACTCATCAACAGCAAACCAGTATCTTGAATATTTTTCCGGGTGTCGTTGAACAAATTGTCGAGTTCAATGAGTCGCAGGTGATTGTTCGGGTCGCGGCTGGGCCGCAATCTGAGTATGCCGTGCCGTTGCTGGCGCGCCTCACGCGACGGTCATCTGAAACGTTGCAGTTGCAGCCCGGCAAATCGGTTTTCGTGCAAGCCAAAAGTGTGGCTCTACTGTGAGTTGTGATTGATGGGCTTGGGGGAATGGTACTCGCTGATTTGTGCTCTTATGTGGGCCAGCGCTGTGATTTTGTACAAATATGTCGGCGACAGTATGAGCGCCAACACACTCAACCTAGTTAAGAATATTATCGGCTTGAGTTTGCTGTTGCCAACTGCGGTGCTGCTTGAAGGCTTGGTGCTCCCGAGTTTGACGGTTGGTGCATGGGCAATCTTAGTTATCAGCGGCTACGCAGGTATTGCCATTGCCGATACCTTGTACCTGCAAGCGTTACGCTTGTTAGGTGCCGGACGAACCGCGATAGTCGCCAGCTTATATAGCCCGTTCGTGGTGATATTGTCGATGCTATTTCTTGGCGAGCGTTTACAGCTTTGGCAATGGTGCGGATTTGCTTTGGTGTTGATGGGGATCTTGGTCGCGGTATATCAACGCCACTACAAATCGCTAGATGGATCGACGCTATTTAAAGGCATGATATTCGCTGCTGGGTCGGTCTTACTGACAGCGGCCGGGGTTGTCGCCATGAAGCCTTTATTACAGAGTAGTGGTTTTTTCTGGATGGTTAGCCTGCGCTTATTAGCCGGTGTTATCGGCATGTTGATTTATTTGAGTTTGCGTGGCCAAGTGCTCAGCACCTACCGGGTGATTGTGGGCGGGCAACATCGCTGGAAAAGTATTTTCGTGGCGTCTGTGGTAGGTACCTATTTCGCGATGGTGTTTTGGTTAGCCGGCTTTAAATATGCTGACGCATCTGTTGCGTCGGTGCTGAATGAGACCGCCAATATCTTTATTATTTTAATGGCATGGTTGTTTTTGCATGAGTCATTGACTCGTCGAAAACTTCTGGGTGTGTGTTTAACCTTTACCGGAGTGGTGGTGTTTTTGGGTTTACTTGATATTAGTAAGTGGCTAGCGTGAAGACTGGATTTTTGTCGCTTATTGCGTTGCTGGCGTTTGCTGGGAATTCGGTGTTATGTCGATTAGCTTTGTTGCAGGGAGCCATTGACCCCACCGGATTTACGGTTATTCGGTTGCTGTCAGGGATGGTCGTCTTGATGTTGATACTGGCAATTAACAGGGGGCAGGCAGCGGAGTCATCGGCATCTACTGGCAGTTGGTTGGCGGCTCTCTCGCTATTTGTTTATGCTGCCGGTTTTTCATTTGCGTATCAGTCTCTCGACACTGCAACGGGCGCACTAATTTTGTTTGGGGTTGTGCAAATAGCCATGGTCGGAAGCTCAGTCCTTAGCGGGCATCGACCGTCGTCGATCCAATGGCTGGGGCTGACCATAGCGATCGTTGGATTGCTTTACTTGTTGCTGCCTGATTCGAATCGGCCATCGTTGTTCGGGGCGAGTCTGATGGCTGTTGCCGGTGTGGCTTGGGCCGTGTACAGCTTGCTTGGTCAGGGTTCGGTCAACCCAGTGCGCACTACTGCGTATAATTTTTTGAAAGCATTGCCATTCGCGTTGCTGTTACTACTGCTGACATGGGATACGCTGCAGTTAAGTTCGAATGGCGTATGGCTTGCGATTGCGTCGGGGGCCTTAACGTCTGGGCTTGGCTACGCCGTTTGGTATGCCGCTTTACGTTCACTAAGCACATTAAATGCGGCGGTGGTGCAATTGTCTGTGCCGATCATTGCCGCCCTTGGCGGGCTTATGTTCAGTCATGAATCTATCAGCTTACGCTTGGCAGTGGCGACTTGCTTGGTGTTAATGGGGATTTTATTAGTCATGTTTCCACGCATGCGGAGAGTATAAAAATGCGCTATCAAGCTATTAACCTAGCCGATAAGTTTAGGCAATTTAGCGATGCCTGGTCGCCGCGCGTAGTGGCGGAGATGAATGATTACCAGTTCAAATTAGTCAAACTGGAAGGTGAGTTTGTGTTTCATTCACATGCGGATACCGATGAGACATTTTTGGTGCTGCAAGGCGAGCTACGTATTGAGTTTCGTGACGGTGCGGTTGACCTGCGTGCTGGCGAAATGTATGTCGTACCGAAAGGTGTCGAGCACAAGCCGATTGCACTGCAGCCAGTGCAAGCTATGATCATCGAGCCGCGTGGAGTGGTTAATACCGGTGATGAAAAGGGCAGTCAATTGACTGCCCAGAACGATGTGTGGATTTAAACCTTAAGTTGTTAGACCTTTGTTTATTGTATAAGCGTCAACGCGGCTTGAACGTAGTTGGGAACTGTATCGGTAATATGATCGCTGCCAGGTTTGGATCGCTCACCGAGCCTTACAATCACCATGTTGTGCTCGGGAACCACAATAATATGCTGGCCTAGATGCCCACTAAACCAGTAGTTGGCGGGGTTCTGATTGAGGCCTAGCCAAGTTGACAAGCCATAGTGTTCGACTAAGCCTGGTTTTGTCATGTTTTGAATAAAAGCCGCATTCACTAACTGCTGGCCCTGCCAGTCGCCCTGATTCAGCATAAGTTGGCCGAGTTTTGCGTAATTACGCAGATTGGTGCTCAGGCAACAGAACACTAATTCCATGCCATTGTCATCTAGGTGCCACAAGGCATCGTCATTCATTTGCAGTGGTTGCCATAGTTTTTGGCTTAAGTATTCCGACAAGTTATCTGCTGCACCGGCTTGCTTTAATGCTCGTTCGAGAAAGATACCCATTAATTCTGTGGACGCACTCGAGTAATACCAAAAGGTACCGGGTTCCGAAGTGAACTTGCGTTCTAATACAAAGCGGCGGATGTCATCGCCGTACAATAGTTCCACAGTGGGGCTGAATGGTGAATAGTATTGTTCGTCCCAGTCATATCCGGAGTTCATTGCGGAGAGTTGGCCGATGGTCGCTTTGCTCCCCAGTGGGTCGTCGTTAAACTCGGGCAGGAAATCGGTGATGGGTTGGTCTAGTCCCGTGACATGGCCTTCTTCGATAGCGATGCCAAGCAATAATGTGGTGACTGTTTTAGCCATCGAAAAGGAGTTTGTTTTGCTGCGATCGTGATAATCATTGTAGTAACTTTCGTGCAATACCTTGCCGTCTTTAAGCACTAAAAATCCGACCGAATCATATTCGATTAACTCTTCAATAAACGCGGTAGGCAGGGCCTTTGTGTTGTAGTCAGAATGATTATCTAATGGTGATGGGCTGGCTGCCTTGATTTCACGAGTCGTGAATTCAGTATAGTCGTTAATGTTGGCGGTGACATTGCCCACTAAATAGGTTCGCTGTAGGCTGGTAATGATATAGCCATTGCCGGTTGCGACTAGAGTGATTAAACCGACGACAATTAATGCAACTATGCCTAATAGGCTTCGAACTAGAATCTTCATCATGTTGAGTGTCTTTTGAATGGGTTGTTGGTTGTGCCGTTTCGTTGGTATTTTTATATCGGCAACACGTGCTTATTAATCGGTTGTCTTAATACAAAGCTGGTATGGACTCCACTAACTCCTTCCAGCTTGGTGAGTCTCCTTAATAAGAATTCTTCATAGTGTCGCATATCTCGGACCAAGACTTTAATGAGAAAGTCTGAGTCTTGCCCCGTAACCACGTAGCATTCCATTACCTCGGGTAAGGCTGTGGCATCACGCTCGAATTTTTCGAATCGATCGGCAGTATGTCGATCCATCGTCACGCTTATCATCGCGGTTAGGTTTAAGCCTAGTTTTTCGGGATCCAGCAAGGTGATGTGTTGTGCGATTATGCCGGCGTCTTCTAGATGTTTTACGCGCCGTGCGCAGGGGGTTGGCGACAGGTTGACTCGTTCGGCTAGTTCTAGATTGCTGATCTTGGCATCCTCTTGCACGATTCGAAGTATTTGCCTATCAATATTGTCTATATTGGTCATGTTATTCAATATTATGTGGTTTATTGGCTAATAAATCTATTGTAGTGCAATTTGCGTTTAGTTTTTGCATAGATTCGCTACAGCGCTGGCTCTATACTAATAGGCTAAATAAAACCGCAATTGATGATTTTTGATTTATGTCCCGTTTCGACCACACAAAATATACGCCAATTCAAACCATCGATAAGTATGACCGACGATGGCCTAGCCGGACGATTGAAGCGGCGCCGGCGTGGTGCAGCGTCGATCTACGCGACGGTAATCAGGCGTTAATTGAACCGATGACACCAGCTCAGAAGCTTGAAATGTTCGAGATGTTAGTGGCGGTTGGTTTCAAGCAAATCGAGGTCGGTTTTCCGGCTGCATCGCAAACTGATTTTGACTTTGTCCGAAAGCTCGTTACTGAGAACCGCATTCCCGACGACGTGACTATTCAAGTGTTGACCCAAGCTCGTAAGGAATTGATTGATCGTACCTATGAGTCGCTAGTGGGCGTGCCGCGTGCCATCGTGCATGTGTATAACTCCACCTCCACGGTGCAGCGTGAACAAGTTTTCAAATTATCGCGAGAGCAAATCAAGCAAATTGCGGTCGATGGAGCCACATGGGTAAAGCAAGGAGCCGCACTTCAGCCGCAAACGCAATGGCAGTTTCAGTACTCACCTGAAAGCTTTACCGGCACCGAAATCGACTATGCAATTGAGGTGTGCAATGCGGTGGTTGAAGTCTGGCAGCCATCGCCATCAAATAAAATAATTTTGAATTTGCCGGCGACGGTGGAAGTCGCTACTCCCAATGTTTACGCTGATCAAATTGAATGGTTCTGCGATCATATAAATCAACGCGATTCAGTGATCATAAGTTTACACACGCACAATGATCGGGGTTGCGGTGTCGCAGCATCTGAATTGGGTGTGTTGGCCGGCGCCGACCGTGTGGAAGGCACGCTGTTGGGGAATGGCGAACGCACGGGCAACATGGATATTGTGACAATGGGAATGAATTTATACAGCGCCGGCGTAGACCCGGAGCTGGATTTTTCGCGGATGGATCGAGTAATCAGTGTGGTCGAAAAATGCACTCAGCTGAAGGTGCATCCACGTCATCCATATGCTGGGGAGCTGGTCTTTGCGGCATTCTCTGGAAGTCATCAAGATGCGATTAATAAGTGTTTAGCGCTGTATGAGGACGGCGACGTGTGGGAGGTAGCGTACTTGCCGATCGATCCACGTGACTTGGGGCGTAATTATCAAGAGGTGATTCGCATCAATTCACAGTCTGGGAAAGGTGGCGTTGCCTACGTGCTGGAGCAGGAGCACGCAATTAAAATGCCGCGATGGTTGCAAGTTGATTTTAGCCCAGTAGTGCAAGCGCAAGCCGAATCTACTGAAGCCGAAGTCAGTGGTGAGCAAATTGTCGACTTGTTTAATCGTACCTATTTAGAGCCCGAAAATGCGATGACCCTAAAGGGGTACCAAGTGAGTCGTGATGCTGGTTTAGATGCCATGCAATCGATACTAATCGATGCGGGTAGCGAAGCGCCTATCCATGGTGAGGGAAGTGGGGTTCTTGAAGCGTTTGTGCATGGGCTGAATCAATACTTGGGCCAAGAGGTCGTCATTATTGAGTATGATGAACACACATTGGGGCACGATGATAGCTCTGAAGCGATTGCCTACGTGCAAGTTAGTGTCGATTCGCAACGAGTTTGTGGCGTTGGGCGAAGCCAAGATATTCTAGGCGCCACATTTGCGGCGATTCTAAATGCAGTTGCTCGTGTTTCGCGCCGCGAATTTGCCATAAAAAAGGCGAAATGAGCCTAATTTTAAAGACAGTTACCGAGTAATTAATTCCACGTTACTTTCAGAAGCTTGCCGGTAATATATGGAAGTCTTACGCCTTTAGACTTGTCTATAACAAACGAACAGAGGAAAGTATGAGAAAGTTAGTATTTAAGGTCTCTTTAGTTGCCGCAATTGCGAGCCTGTCGGCTTGCGCAGTGACGCCTAATGGCGGTATTGGCGCAGATCCGAACGTCTTTAATAAGGAGAATGTCATTCCACTTGGTGGTGGTATTCTTGGTGCGGTGGTCTGTAATAAACTCTTCAAAGGTCACGGTAGTCGGCAAGGTTGGACCGCGGCTTGCGGCGCAGCAGGTTACTTTGCATCAACGGCGTTTGTACAGCAACATAATCGAGCACTGGAAGACAATCCAGTGGGGCAAACGACTAGCTGGAGCGACCCCGATGGAAAGACTCACTCTGTGACACCGACCCGCACGTACTATCAAGGGAATGTGCCATGCAGAGAGTTTCGCCAAACTGTTGAAATTGACGGTAAGACCGAGATAATGCAAGGTGAGGCATGTCGCCAAGCTGATGGTACATGGAAGCTAATGGGCTAACCGAAGCGGTATTTGTGCCTTGGGAGCTTGTAAGACGTTCCCGAGGCACCATTAATGACTGATTTAAATGCTACTCCGAGATCAGTTTCAGGCTAGTTAAGTATCGTTGTCCATTTTTCACATAGTGCTCGGCGCCCATCGCCAACTTGGCTTGAGTCGCAGCATCCAACTCTCGCACTACCTTCGCAGGCGAGCCTAGTACCATTGAGCCGTCTGGGATTTCCATATTCTCAGTCACCAGTGCATTGGCACCAATTAGGCAGTTTTTGCCGATTTTTGCTCCATTCAGCACCACAGCATTCATCCCGATTAAGGTATTTTCACCGATAGTGCAGCCATGCAGCATGACTTTATGGCCTACGGTGACGTTGGCGGCAATTTCAATCGGGTAGCCGGGGTCCACATGCAGGACTGAGCCGTCTTGTACATTTGAGTTTTCGCCAATTCGGATAGGCTCGTTGTCTGCGCGCAGAACACAATTAAACCAAACACTTGCATGTTTCGCGAGTTCTACTGCTCCAATTAGGTCGGCGGAAGGCGCTACGAAGCAGTGTTCGCTAATTAATGGGCGTTTGTTATCAAGTTCAAATAGCATGTTTACATTCCGGTTACGAGGCTAATCATTACGCCAGCGGCCACCGCTGAACCGATCACGCCAGCGACGTTTGGCCCCATGGCATGCATTAGCAAAAAGTTTTGTGGGTTAGCTTCTAAGCCGACCTTATTTGCGACTCGCGCGGCCATCGGTACGGCGGACACGCCCGCGGCACCAATTAATGGGTTTATTTTGTGTTTAGAGAATCTGTTCATCAATTTTGCCATCAGGACCCCAGCGGCGGTACCGATACAAAATGCTACGGCGCCTAAACCGAGGATGCCAAGCGTTTCGAGATTTAAGAACTTATCGGCACTCATTTTTGATCCGACCCCAAGTCCCAAGAAAATTGTGACCGTGTTGATTAACGCATTCTGAGTTGTGTTGCTCAGGCGATCGACTACTCCGCACTCTTTCATTAAGTTTCCAAAACAAAACATGCCGAGCAATGGCGCCGCGTCAGGCAGAATAAAAGCTACCAGTACTAATAAGGTTAGCGGAAATATGATTTTCTCTAGCTTACCAACCGGTCGTAGTTGTTCCATCTTAATTTCGCGCTCAGCTTGAGTGGTGAGTGCGCGCATAATCGGCGGTTGAATAATGGGTACTAGCGCCATATACGAATAAGCGGCAACGGCAACGGCACCTAATAACTCCGGCGACAGTTTGGAGGTTACAAAAATTGCTGTCGGTCCATCGGCTCCGCCAATAATACCAATTGATGCGGCATCTCTGATTGAAAAATCAAGGATGCCGAAATGCCCTAAAGTTACTGCGCCAAGCACGGTGGTAAATATGCCGACCTGCGCGGCCGCACCGAGTAGCAAGGTGCGCGGGTTGGCTAATAGAGGGCCAAAATCCGTCATGGCACCGACGCCCATGAAAATCAGTAACGGAAACAGGCCGGTCTCGATGCCGACGTGATAAATGTAATAAAGCAAGCCACCGGGGCTCTCCATATGGCCGACGGCATCATATACCGGAGCTAAATCGAATCCTGCGCCGGGAATGTTGGCAAGCAAGGTGCCGAATCCAATTGGCACGAGCAGTAATGGCTCAAAGCGCTTATGAATTGCCAAATACAGCAAACCAAAGCCTACGAGTAACATAAAGAGTTGGCCGATCTGAACTTGTGCAAGACCTGAACTCAACCAAAGGTTATTTAAGTGATCCATGAATGGCCCCGCTACGCGATGGTGACGAGCGGGTCACCTACGTTCACGGTGTCTCCCTGCTTGACAGATATTTCAGTGATTTGTCCATCTTGTGGCGCTGAAATATTGGTTTCCATTTTCATGGCCTCGAGTATCAAAACGGTGTCGCCACTGGTAACTTGTTGGCCAACCTTAACCGGAATATTAATGACATTGCCTGCCAGCGGAGCATTGACTGGTGTGCCGCCCGTGGCAACAGGTGCCGGCGTGCTCGTGCTGGTTTGTGGCTGGGCACCTATCTCTACCAAGCCAGTGATGTCACCGCCATCGGTGACGGTTACGGTAAACTGCTGACCGTCTACTTCGACTGTGTAGACCCCCTCACCGCCATCGGTGGTTGGTGCTGCGGCGCTGATTTTGCCGGTTGGAACCGGTTCAAATGCCGACGGGTTGTCGCGATTCTGCAGAAATTTAAGGCCTACCTGCGGGAATAGCGCATAAGTCAGGACGTCGTCTACTAATTGCTCACCTTGCTTGGTTTTCAGCGCGTGCTGCTTAGCAAGGTCAGTGAACTCTTGTGTAAGTGAATCCATTTCAGCGTCGATTAAATCAGCTGGTCGGCAGGTAATCGGTGACTCGCCAGGTTCTAGCACTCGTGCTTGCAGTTGCTGATTAACCGGCGCTGGTGTGGCACCGTATTCGCCACGTAAAACACCAGCAGTTTCTTTTGCAATATTTTTGTAGCGTTCGCCCATCAGCACATTTATTACTGATTGCGTCCCAACAATTTGTGAGGTTGGTGTGACCAATGGAATAAATCCAAGATCTTCACGAACGCGTGGAATTTCTGCTAATACGTCATCTAGTTTGTCTTCGGCACCTTGTTGGCGTAACTGGCTTTCCATATTAGTGAGCATGCCGCCAGGTACTTGTGCTACCAAAATACGTGAGTCTACGCCTCGCAATGAGCCTTCAAATTCGGCGTATTTTTTACGTACGTCACGGAAATAAGCAGCAATAGTCTCGAGCTTGGTAATATCTAGGCCGGTCGCACGATCGCTGTCTTCAAAGATGGCCACTACCGATTCGGTTGGTGAATGACCATAGGTCATCGACATTGACGAAATCGAGGTGTCAACTGTATCAATACCGGCCTCAACGCATTTAGTGATGGTGGCGGTGCTTAAGCCAGTTGTCGCATGGGCATGCAATTGAATCGGAATGTCGACGCATTTTTTGAGCTCTGTAACCAGCTCATAGCCCACGTAGGGCTTGAGTAGGCCCGCCATATCTTTAATGCAAATCGAGTCTGCACCAGCGTCTTCGAGTTGTTTGGCTAAGTCTAGCCATAACTGAATGTTGTGCACCGGGCTGACCGTGTAACTCAGTGTACCTTGTGCATGTTTGCCGACTTTACTAACCGCCTTGAGTGCGGTCGTCATATTGCGCATGTCGTTCATAGCATCGAATACACGGAACACATCGATACCATTTATAGCGCAACGTTCAACAAATTTGGTCACTACATCGTCGGCGTAGTGTCGATAGCCCAAAATATTTTGCCCGCGGAACAGCATTTGCTGAGGGGTATTGGGCATGGCTTTTTTGATTTCACGAATGCGGTCCCAAGGATCCTCTCCAAGATAGCGAATGCAGGAGTCAAACGTGGCGCCGCCCCAAGATTCCATTGACCAGAAGCCGATCGAGTCGAGTGCTTCGGCGATCGGTAACATGTCGTCAATACGCATGCGTGTAGCGAGTAAGCTTTGATGAGCGTCGCGAAAAACGACTTCAGTAATTCCTAATTTCTTTGACATAGTGCTGAGCGAAAGTAAGTCGATGTGGTTTAGCGTTGACGATGAGCAGCAATGGCCTTTTCAATGGCTCTAAGCTGTTGCTGGGAGGGCATCGACGTTGATGCGCTGCCGGACGGCGTGCTGGGAATGTTGGTCGTAACTTTAGGTACTTCGGGGGCGGCTAGTCGCCCCACTATTTTTGACATTAGACTGGTAGCAAAAACGAGTATCGTAAGGAATACGAACACGGTCCCCATACCGAAAAGCATGAGGCTTACGCCTTGATCGATCAGTGTGTCCTGCATGGATCTAGAGGTTGTAAATCGGAGTGTGCTTACTATTCTACCGTAATTCGTTCAATCTGTGTGCTGATCTCTTTGTATGACCGAATGATCTGCGATTGCTGTGTTTAGCGCAAAAACGCACAGGCGGCTTTATATAAGTATTCACAGTCCTGTGTGCCAGCAGTTTCTCGTATCGAGTGCATTCCCCATTGCGGTGCGCCTACATCGAGAGTTTCGATGCCGATTTGACTGGAGGTGATCGGCCCAATGGTGCTGCCGCAGGCCATGTCACTGCGTGTTACAAATTTCTGCAGCGGCACTCCTGCTTCTGCGCAACGCGCTTGAAATTTAGCCGAACTAACACTGGTGCTGGCGTAACGCTGATTGCTATTAATTTTGATGACGGGTCCGGCGTTTAGGATTGGCCCATGATTTTTATCATGTTTGTCACTGTAATTTGGATGTATGCCGTGTGCGTTGTCGCAAGACAGCAACAGCGACCGGCTCAATGTTTGAGTGAGTTCGGTGGGGTTATTAGTGATGCGCTCCAATACCGATTTCAAGAACGGGCCATTTGCGCCGTAGGCTGAACTTGAGCCGACTTCTTCGTGGTCAGTCGAAATGTATAGTGCCGCTTGGTCTGACTCGGTGTCGACTAAGGCGCGAGCGCCAATGTACGAACTCAATAGGTTGTCTAGTCGCGCGGCGCTAACGAACTCGTCGTGTAGCCCGGTGAGTTGCGGAACCTGTGTGTCATAGCAAGACAGTTCGTATTCAAGAATCTTCACCACACCATGACGGCACTGTTGCAGCAGCAGTTGCTCAAAGCTAGTGTCTTCTTGTTGTGTCAATATCAATGGCAAATTGTTTTGCGGGTTGATCACGCGTGAACTGTTTGCTTCTCGGTCTAAATGAATCGCTAGGTTCGGAATAATCGCGATAGGCCGTTTGAAATCGATGAGTTCGCTAACGATTTCACCGTTATCGTTTAGCCCACTCACGCGACCTGCTATAGACAGGTCGCGATCCAGCCATGGGTGTAACAGTGCACCACCATAAACTTCAACGCCAAGTTGTAAGTAGCCGTGTGTGCGAATTTCGGGGTTAGGTTTAATCTTCAAGCAAGGGCTGTCGGTATGTGCGCCGATCATTTGTATGCCTGATGTTAGGTCCGCCCCAGTACGAAATGCGATAATTGATGAGTCGTTGCGCGTTACGGCGTATGAGCTGTGAGGCTCGATGCTCCAGTCCTGACCTTCATGCAGTACCTCAAAGCCTGCATCAGTAAACAGTTTCAGTAGGTTTTGGGTGGCGTGAAATGGGGTTGGCGACTCAGCGATGAAATCGCACAGCGACTGGGCAATAGGGTTTGACATAGAGATTGGTTTAAAAGTTGTCTGATACGCTCTATTATAGCCGATAAACCTCGAAACCCCATTGCAGCTGTGTTTACCTCTATATTACTAGTTACCATTGTCGGTGTGGCAATCTATGGCATAAAGCGTTGGCAGACGTTGCCAGAGAGTGAGCGCAACGCTTTTGCTAAAAAAGCTCTTCTTTATGGGGGCGTGGCGGTTGTGCTGGGCTTAGTATTGGCGGGGCGTGCGCATTGGTTAATGGGTGTGTTGGCGGCACTGCTCGCTTTGGCGGCTCGCGTTGCGCAGTTTGCCCACTATGCTCCGGTATTCAAAAAATTCATGGGGCAGGAAGATCCGGTTAATGCTCAGCATGGAGGTAGTGCTAGTCCAGCCTCAAGCACGTCTATGTCACGCGCGGAAGCCGCCGCGATTCTCGGTATTACAATTGATGCTAAACCTGATGCGGTACGTCAGGCGCATAAGCGCTTGATGCAGAAGTTGCATCCAGATAGAGGTGGCTCTGACCCACTTGCCAAGCAGATCAATCAAGCCAAAGATGTATTGATGGGTTAGAAACCTAATTCTAATTAGGGAGCGGATTCTAAAATCGAGTCGTATTATAAGTGCATCGAAACAAATCCACTTAATGTGTGAGGCCCAACATGCCAGCAAAAACCACAAAACAACCTAGTAAAGCCACCGTTAAAAAAGCATCTGCTAAAGCTAAAGTAGAAGTGAAAGAAGCAGTAGACGCGGTTGAAGAGGCTGTTGAAACAGCCGCAGATAGCGTATTTGCGACAGTAAACCAAAATATTGGCAAGGCGCAGAATGTCGCTAAGCAAGTATGGTTCGCCTATTTAGGCGCGGTAGGTCGCACGTATGAAGAAGTTGTGACTCGCTATGATGCTATCGGTGAAACGCTTCAAACTCGCTACACGAAGCTCAACAAAGAGCGTCAAGAACTTCTTGGTGATTTAGTTAGTCGTGGCGAGAAAGTTCAAGACCAAGCTGAGACGCGTTTAAAAGAAGGTCGTGCAACGCTTGAAGACAAGTTAGAAGCTGCAAAAGGTAAACTGGTTGGTCTTACTAAATCAGTAAGCAAAGACCTGAAAAAAGCGGCATAGCATCTGATGCCGTCACCGTTTGGCAGTTTTAGCGTCAAATCGGTATAAAATTGTGAAGCAGTGTAGAAGCTGAGTCAGTGTTAGAAAGGCCCGCCAGAATTGGTGGGCTTTTTTATGCTCTATCGCGGATTAGCTCTGCTTAGACCTAAATCGCTAATCCTAAGCAATGACGCCGATGCTCAGTTGTCAGTCTGGCTTTAATCTTGTCGACCAGTTTGATACAGTCGCCAAACCCTCAGAATTATCGATTTCACTCATCACTTTCACTGGGATTGCTTAGCTTCGTTTGCCTGCTCGCTGCACAAGCCGTTACCTTCTAAACAATTGGAATGCTGGGCTTAGATATTTTGAAATTCGTTAACACGCACCTACGAACAAATCTCGCTTTGGCTTGGCCGCTAGCTATTAATGTGTTGCTGGTTCAGTCGATGCTGATGATTGACACATTATTAGTGGCACCGCTCGGTGAAGTGCCGGTTGCGGCCATGGGCATTGCGGCAGCCATTTTGGCGTTCGCGCTTGGCATCGAGTTGGCGATTGGCAATGGTATTCAACTGTTAGTTGGCCGAGCGTATGGTGCGAATAAATCGGCCGATTTGGTCGTAGCATTTTGGGTCGGCTTATTTGTTAACTTATTCACAGCAGTGGCGTTTTTCGCGATTTTAAGCGGTTTCGATGACGATATCGTCGCAGCGCTTACTAGTAACCCTGCTGTTGAGCAGCGCGTGCTGTCATACCTAGGTATCACTAAGTACATCGTTATCATTACTGCCTTTACTCAGGTATGCACCGCTTTCTATAACGGGCGAGGTGACACTAAAGTAACCCTTAAGGGTTACTTGATAGAGATTCCGCTTAACGCTATTTTGAGCTATTTTCTCATCTACGGAGTCGGCGGGAATGCTGGCTTAGGTTTGGAAGGCGCCGCGTTGGGAAGCTTGACGGCTGTGTTTTTGCGGGCGACCTATTTTACCGGAGTCTTGCTGCTCGATAAGCGTGTGCATTTGCGGTATCCGCGTGGGCGTCCTTTGCATGCCGAAATGGGCCCTCAGCTCGCTGAAATATTGCCTATTGCCGCCAATTTTTTTGTGCTCTTTATTGGCGCTTCGGTGTATCAATTGCTATTCGCGCAGCTTGCGCTATCGTCATTTGTAGCGATCACTTTGATATTTCCGTGGCTGCGTATTGGCACGCAAGTGATTTCAGCTTGGGCCCAGGCATCCGCAATCAATATTAGCCAGGCATTGGGAAATAATACAACGCAGCATTTAGCGGCATTTGTTTCTGTCTGTATTCGAACGGCGTTGGGGCTGTCCTTGGCCGTGGCTGTGTTGTTCTTTATATTTAGTCAATTTATTCAATTTATTTACCCAAATATTGAACCCGCCACATATGCGGCGCTGTCGGTTATTGCGCCGTTGTATATCTTATTGCCGATTGTGCGTGGCTACAATTCAGTTTCGGCCAACATTTTGCGTGCGCTGGGCGAGAGTAAACGGGTGCTAAAACTGCATTTTGTCACGCAGTGGTTGATCTCGTTACCGGTGTGCGCGGTGTTGATATTGTATTGTGATGTTTCTCTATTTTGGGCATTTGCGATCATGCCAATTGAGGAATTGCTTAAAACCTTTCATTTTTATCGCTACACCAGAATGAAGCTCGACTCTGAATATTAGGTTTTTAAATGTGCTTACAGGAATCTCGTTCGACCAAAGTGCAAGGAACCATAATGCGCTGATTTGCGCTACCGGGATTTTCAAGTTGATGAATCAATAGTTTTGCCGACTCATTTCCGATTTCATAGGGCTTCTGTTTAACCACAGTGATGGGGACTTTAAGTAAATCGGCCATGGGGAGTTCATCAAACCCTAATACTGAGACGTCATCGGGTATGCATATATTGGCTTGGTTAAGCTCGGTAAGGAGCTGGCTGGTTATCGCCAAGTGTTGGGTAAACATCGCAGTCGGCGGGTTGTCCGCTGCCAGTAACTCGGCCGGTGCATTGTCAAAACCGCGATGCCGATGCCAATACTGAATAAGGCTAGAATCGAGCTCTAGCCCATGCGCGTTTAGTGCTGCAACATATCCTTGGAAGCGCTCTTTTCGAGACTTAACCTTAGAAAATTCTTGCGTTAGAAAACAAATCCGCCGATGGCCTAGGCGAATTAAATACTCCGTTGCGTCGTACGCGCCCTGCTTGTAATCCGACAGGATGATGTTGTTTGCATCGTCGTCTCGCTCCAGTTGAAATTGGACCACAGGACAACCTTTTTCAACAATTTCAGCAACTAAGAGACTGTTCATCCCGGATGGAACAATGATAATGCCATCGACACGCAACTGGGTTAACGAAGTAAGTGCGGTGGCCTCTGAGGCTGCATCGAAGTCGGTGTTATAGATAATCAGGTTGTAGCCATTTTTTTTACAATAATCGTCCATCCCCCGGATAGCGCGGCTGGTATAGGAGCCCGCAATGTCGCGTACTATCACACCGATGATTCTTGTTTTATCTGTTTTAAGACTGCGCGCTATCGAGTTTGGCACGTAGTTAAGTTGGCTAATCGCCTGTTCGATGCGTGCCTTGGTGTCCTCTGACATGTAATTAAAGCGACCGTTTAAAAACTGTGAGACAGTGCTTTTTGACACGCCCGCTGCATGCGCAACATCGACTAGCTTTATTTTGTTCACGGCTTTTTTTCTCAGATTGGATGTGGCGGTGTTGAAGTATATCTCGATTGTGCTACTCTAGAATACTAAATCGGTTTAGTAGAACGGTTTACTAAACCTCCACAACGAGTTAGAACAGTGAAGATAGAAGACATAAAAGTGATTGTGTGTAGTCCCGGGCGAAACTTTGTCACGGTGAAGATTGTTGCTGACTCGGGCGTCATCGGAGTCGGCGACGCGACGGTAAATGGTCGTGAAATGGCCGTGGTAGCGTATCTTGAGGAGCATGTTATACCGTGTCTGGTCGGGCGAGACCCGCAGGATATTGAAGATATTTGGCAGTATCTCTACAAAGGAGCGTATTGGCGTAAGGGGCCGATTACGATGGCTGCTATTGCGGGTATTGATATGGCTTTGTGGGATATTAAAGGCAAGTTAGCTAATTTGCCGGTGTATCAGTTGCTTGGTGGCAGGAGTCGAGCAGGTGTTAACCTATATGCTCATGCTGGCGGTTCGGACATTGACGACACCATCGATAAAGCGCAAACATTAGTCGATCAGGGATTTAAAGCGGTTCGCTTACAGTCTGCCGTAGCCGGGCTTAAAACCACCTACGGTGTGGTTGGTGACAAGAAGGACTACTATGAGTTGCAGGGTAATAGGCCGCTGCCTCCAGAAGAGCAATGGTGCACGCAAAAATACTTCAGCATGATCGAGGCGCTGTTTAGCGAGGCTCGACGTCGATTAGGCAGTGGCGTGCACTTACTGCATGACGTTCATAGTCGCTTAACGCCGATAGAGTCGGCTAGGTTGGGCAAGATGTTGGAGCCTTACCATCTGCTATTTTTAGAAGATGCATCGATTGCTGAAAACCAACAAAGCTATGAGCTGATTCGCCAGCATACAACCACACCGCTGGCCATTGGAGAAACGTATAACAGTATTTGGGACTGCAAGGATTTGATTCAAAGTCAGCTAGTCGACTATATACGTGCTGCGGCAACCCACGCCGGTGGTATTACCGCCATGCGTAGAATTGCCGATTTCGCCGGCCTTTATAATGTACGAACAGCACCGCATGGTGCGCCAGATTTATCTCCTATTTGTTTTTCGGCACATCTACACCTCAACACCTGGACTCCTAATTTTGGCATACAAGAATTCGTCGGTTTAGGAAATGAGCAAATCCGAAGCGTATTTCAGCAGGACGTTATGATTAAAGATGGTATGGCGGTTGTCAGCGAGAAACCGGGCTTAGGTGTCGATTTTAACGAACAGGCCGCTCAACAATACCCATACAAACGATCATATCTGCCTGTCAGTCGATTGGAAGATGGGACCGTTTGGAATTGGTAGAACACCGCGTGGTGGCTGGCGAACGGATTGGCTGCTGTGTGAAGACAAAGTAAACCTTTATATTTGGTGTGAAAAATGAACGATAAACTGAAAGTTTTAATACACGGAACCGGCTTTGCAGGGCAAGGTCACGCTGAGGCATTTAGATACGCTGGTGTTGATGTTGTGGGCATGGTCGGTAGAACCGAAGCCGTAGTCAAACAAGTGACTGAAGAAATGGGTATTCCCTATGCTGGTACAGATTGGCAGCAAGCGTTAGCCGACTGCAAACCAGACATCGTTTCGATTGCGACACCGGGCGGTGCGCATGTGGAGCCGATCAAGCTGGCGATCGCGGCCGGGTGTCACGTTTTTTGCGATAAACCTCTCACCGAAAGTGGTGAGACGTCAAAACAGTTATACCAATTAGCGCTACAAAAAGGTGTAAAAACGGCATTTGCAGCCAGCTTTCGTTATATGCCGCATGTGATGCATGCCAAACAATTGGTGTCTCAAGGCGCAATTGGCGAACCGTTAGAAGTTGAATGCATTTCGCATTTTAATCTTGAGCGTGATATTCCGTTTGGATGGTCGCATCGCAAAGAAAACGGTGGCGGGCGTTTGAATAACAATTTCACGCATATGTTGTCGATTGTGACATCGGTAGTGGGCGAAAAAATTCTGTCTATTATGGGAGAGGTGCGCGACGATCTCGGCAGAGCCCCAATCGTGGACGGTGTGCATAATTTTAAAACTCGGCGCGAACATATTCCTAAAGATTTGAATGATCCGTCATTACAATGGGGCGAATCAAATGTGGAGTGGACCTACACCGTGCTGGCGCAGCTTGAGAGTGAGTATGCCAAGAATCCTGTTTCGGTGCTGTTCAAACATGGTGGTTTGAATCCCAGGTTTAACGAAGATCACATTGTGTTCTATGGGAGCACTGGCGCCATTTACATCAAAGGCCATTACGGTAGCGGACCGCTGTATTTAAACCAGGTAGGCAACGACGGTAGTAATGCTGACTGGCGCGAGCTGACGTTGCCGGCCGAGATTGCAGCGGACGTGCCTGATGTTGATGGTGATACAGAGCGAAATTGGCGTTACTTGATTCGTGAGTTGGTTAAGGATATTAATGGTGAGCCGGTTGCGCATTATCAGTCTTTCAAAGAGGGCAGTCAGTACCAGCAGCTTATCGATATTATCCGCAAAAATAATAATTGGGTCGATGTGAGTCACCTTCAACAATGATTCATACATCGGGGCACTATTATGGTCTATGAGTATCTAGTTATTGGCGGGTACTTCTTGCTGGTGTTAAGTATTGGCTTCACGTTCAAGAAAATGGCCAAACAGTCGACTAGTGACTACTTTCGTGGCGGTGGTCGTATGTTGTGGTGGATGGTCGGTTCGACTGCCTTCATGATGCAGTTCTCGGCATGGACCTTCACCGGCGCAGCAGGCAAAGCATTCACAGATGGCTTCGCTGTTTGCTTGGTGTTTTTTGCCAATACCTTTGCCTATTTCTGCGGCTGGGCATATTTCGCGCATCGATTCCGCCAGATGCGCGTCGATACTCCAACCGAAGCAATTAAGCGTCGTTTTGGTCATCAAAACGAGTTGTTTTTCTCATGGGCGTTAATAATTTTTAGTTTGATTAACGCTGGTATTTGGCTGAATGCGCTAGGAGTTTTTTCCAGCGCCGTATTTGAAGCTGATATTGGTATGACCATTATTGTTACTGGGCTAACAGTTGTATTTGTCTCGGTATTAGCTGGCGCGTGGGGCGTCGTTGCGTCGGACTTCGTTCAAACATTGGTGGTCGCCGTGGTGTCTGTGGCATGTGCGATTGTGGCATTGGTAAAGGTTGGTGGCCCGATCGAACTAGTCAGTAATTTTCCGTCAGGCTTTGTTATGGGGCCAGACATGAATTACGGCTTATTGTTAGTCGGCACTTTTGTGTTTTTTCTCGCCAAGCAGATGATTACCATCATGAATCTGCATGACTCGTTCCGATTTTTGAATGCAAAAGATTCAATTAATGCTCGTAAAGCCTCGTTATTAGCAATGGGCTTGATGGGCGTAGGCAGCATTATTTGGTTTATCCCGCCATGGGCTTCGGCAATTTTGTACCCGGATGCCGCAGCGGCCTATCCTGAGCTTGGTAACAAGGCTGGTGATGCGGTGTATTTGGTCTTCACTCGAAATGCAATGCCGGTCGGCACTGTTGGCTTGTTGTTGGCGGGCTTATTTGCCGCATCGATGTCGTCGATGGACTCTGCGCTAAACAAAAATGCCGGTATTTTCGTGCGCAGTGTGTACCAGCCTTACTTGGAAAAAAGGGGTAAACCGGCTGATGATAAAAAGCTACTCAACTTAAGTATGGTGCTGAGTTTTTTTAGTGGGATCATTGTTATTACGATGGCGTTATTCTTTAAGTCTTTAACCGAACTTAGTCTGTTTGACTTAATGATGTCGGTTTCGGCGATGATTCAGGTGCCGCTATTGATTCCATTAATAGTCGGGCTATTAATTAAAAAGACACCTTCGTGGGCGCCCTGGGTTACCGTTTTACTCGGCTTATTTGTTTCCTGGTTTATGTCGGCGGTACTCACACCGCACGTTGTTGCTGAATGGATTGGAATCGAGCCATTTACCAATCGGGAAGCCGGCGATATGAACTTAATCATGACGTTGGCGGCCCATGTTTTTGTAACCGCTGGTTTCTTTTGTCTTACTTCGTTGTTCTATAAAGAAGATAGTGATGCGCACAAAGCGCAGCGGGAAGCGTTTTTTGTGGACTTTGAAACTCCAGTCGTCGCCGATGCCGCTCAAGGTGAGTACGATCGCCAGCAACACAACAAGCTTGGGACCATGGTGATGATAATGGGCAGCGGTGTAGCCTTGATGTCGCTGATTCCGAACCCCTGGTGGGGCCGGTTGGTGTTTATTTGCTGCGCGCTGGTGATACTGAGCATCGGGGGGCTGTTAAAGCGGAGCGCACGACTCGATCGCTGCACGACCTGATGTTAAGCGTGTGTGTCAAAAGGTAACTAAGAGAAAAAATTATGTTAAGAGCTATTCCATTAAACGTATCTATTGTCATGTTACTAATCGTATTGCTGTTTGGCATAAGTTCGGTGCATGCGATTGGCGACGTGAAGCTAACACATGGCGTGGATGAGTCTGCTGGTGGCGGGCTGTCTTATATTATTAGCTCGGCGTCGGCCACCTACTTTCTAGACAAAGAAGGCGGCGGGTTATCCAGTATGTTAGACAAAGACGGAGTCGACTGGTTAGGGTTTCATAATCAAAAAGGCTCAGGTTGGAAAGGTGAATACCGTGGCTTTCCAAACGCTGTACACAAGCAAGATGGTAATTTCTTTCATGCTATGAATGCAACAACAGAGCCATCCACCTCGGTGGTCAATGTAGCTTCTAGTGATCATGTTCAAATCGTGTTTACCTCCGCTAACGGTAAATGGCAAGGACAGTGGGATTTCTATCCAGACCGTTGCGATTTCACTATGGTCAAGGTCAGTGACGGTTATAAGTACTGGGTGCTATACGAAGGAGTTCCGGGTGGCAGCATGGACGAGACTGACTTTTGGTATGCCTCGGTGAATGATCAGAAGCACTTAATCAATGAGTCGTTGCAGGGCGATTTCACCGGACCCGAGTGGATCGCATTCGGTGACGCTAAGTCTTCCCGTATGTTGTACGTTTTGAACCAGCAAGACGATGATGCGCCCGATGAATATGTCAGTCGACCGTACATGACGGTATTAGGTTTTGGCCGTAGTAACAAAGATAAGTTTCTGACAGAACCGAAAACCTTCTCAATCGGCTTTGTCGAGTCCACTGAGTACTCTGATGTTAGGCGCGTCGTTACCGACCTCTTACAATAAAAAATACCGCGCGCCGAATTCGAGGTGTTAACTGATGGGTAATATGCTTGCTGTCAGTTGGTTAACTTTTCGCTATTAGCAAACGTCTCAACGATATCCTCTAATTACCTTTAATCCGATGCCTTTGGTTTGGGCGCGTAGTAATTACGATTGCTGTCAGAGTTTTGCAGCCAGATTTTTCAGAGCCTTGTAAAACAATTTAACTTGCAGATATTCGATCAGGTATTACCAATTATCGTTGTTACTAGTTCTAGTGCAGCGCATAAAACCTTATGCTGCGGCCTTTTTGGGCGTAAATAGTCTGTTTTTATGAATTGGTCTTACCAAAAATACTTTTATTGTGTTGCCAAAAGTATTGCAATTGGTTGACAAGTTTGTAAATATTGGTAAACATCAAAGTTGATGGTGAAGTAACGACTAAACAAACCTATGAGAAAAATAAAATGAAAAAAGTTGAGAGGAGCGAGGACGCATTGTTGCGCCGACTAAGATACCGCAAGCTTGTGTTGGCTTGTTTGGCTACAACCACACTCGGTGTCACCGGCGCCGGACAGGCACAAACGGCATCGCCAAGTGCTAATACAGGCCCGCTAGAAGAAGTTGTTGTTACCGGTATACGACGATCTCTCGAGACTGCACTCGCAGAAAAGCGGGCCTCAGACAATCTGGTGGAAGTGATTATTGCTGAAGATATCGGCAAATTACCTGATCAAAACCTTGCCGAAGTTCTTGAGAACGTAACTGGGATTCAGATTACTCGAGAGGCCGGGGTTGGTACAGGCGTACAAATCCGCGGTACCAATGCAAATCGTACCGAGATCAATGGTGTGTCTACTGTTGGCTCTGGTTCTGGACGTAGTGGCATCAACTTTGAAGATGTTTCAGCGGGTATTATTGCTGCCGTAGAAGTAACTAAAGCGCCTGAGGCGAAAACGGTTGAAGGCTCTGTCGGTGGTACTATCAATTTAAGGACTATACGTCCGCTTGACCTTAAGGAGCGTGTCGCATCAGTTCGCGTTCAAGGTGAAAACAGCAGTTTGTCGACAGATAGTAGTTTTACTCCTAGGTTGTCGGGAACTTATGGCGATAACTGGACCACTGATAGCGGCGATTTCGGCGTGGTGATAAGTGCGAGTTACGCCGAACAAGACGTTACCGCTTTTCGTCCTCGCGTCGACCGCGACAACTTTGTTGGCTCAGACAGTGGTGTCGCCAGTGCTCAAAGTTTCGACTTTTTACCAATTCAGTTTTTCGTTCAAGACTACGATAACTATGAGTATGAGACGTCCAACCTTGCTGGTTCACTAGAGTGGGCGCCGAATGATAGCGTGAAATTCTATTTTGATGCGATCATCAATGATCAAGAGCGCAGGCAAGAAAGCTCAAGGGTGCAAGCCTCGGGCGTGTCTGATCTCAGAAATACAGCGATACCTACTGAATTTGAAACGGTCAACTTCGGTTCGCTCGATGGTTCTAACGGTGTGCAAAACCTTGGCTCTATTCAAGCGGCCGTTCGAGGCCTGATCCCAGTTGAGGAAGGCGATGCCGATCCAAACCTGCGCTTCAATACCGATACAAATTCACGTTTGACCGACAGCGAAATATTTAGTTTAGGTGCCGAGTGGAATCGCGGAGCATTGTCAGGACGAGTTGAAGTGTCATCGTCAAGCTCTGATTCTAGTACTCCAAGCTTCAATACCACGCTTAACTTTATCAACCCAAATGTTGCGACTAACTCATCAAATGAGAACGGCACGCCATTTATCTATGATATTACGGGCGGTTCTCTTGCCTTTGGTGTTGCGCAAAGTGAGGCTAATGGGCCATCGACTGCACAATTGCTCGATGCTGCTAACTACATGCTGCGTGATGTGCAGCAGTCACAAAGCCGTGCTGAAAACAGTGAAGATGCCTTTGTCGCTGATTTCACTTATGACTTAGACTGGTCAGCAATTACCTCTGTTGATTTTGGTTTTCGTCGCAACGAAACGTCGAGCTTGAGAGATGAAATTACTTCGAGTGTTGGCTTGCGAAGTTTTGACGAGAGCCCAACGGGTAACCTGTTTGCGAACGTGCTTACAGTAGGTCCGGATAATTTTAATGAGGCTGATGGCCGAACGCTTTATGTTCGTGATTTCCTAACGGTTGATCCAGAGCTAGTTGCTTCTTCTCCAGAAGCGGTATTAGACGCATTGAATGCGGCGATTGTTGCAAATAACGCTATCACCGGTTCTGATCGTGAGCCAATTAGTTCGCCAACATCAAGTACTAGCGCGTTCTTTGATATTTCAGAAGAAACCAATGCCTTGTATGCGCAAGCGAATTTTGAGGCCGGTATTTTCCGCGGTAATTTTGGCTTACGCTATTTAGAGACCGACGTAACTTCACGAGCTAATTCTGAAGTTAACGGTGTAGTAACCCCGACTACGTCAACTAGTAGTTATGACTTCATGTTGCCGCGTATCAATTTGGCGGCAAGCGTAACAGATGATGTGGTTCTTCGCGCTGGTTGGGGAAAGGACATCAGGCGTCCAAACTTTGATGATCTGTCATCAGCCTATACGTTTAGCACTAGTCCGAATCCGGCTGTTGATTTAGGTAATCCTGGTTTAGAACCTGAAGAGGTTACGTCATTCGATCTTTCTGCTGAGTGGTATTTTGCACCGTCTAGTGTTGTAAGTATCGGTTACTTCAATAAGAAGCGTACCGGCCTATTTGCGCGCAATGATGAAAGCCCGTTCGAAGATCCGGTGACTGGTTTCCGCGACATTACCGACCCTTGTGAGGCAGGCGGTATCTTTAATCCGATTGCTGATATCAATGTGTTTGGTCCTGTTGGCGTGGGGGTTTGTGTTCCTTCATCGCAGACCATCAACGGCGCTGGTGAAACCACGCAAGAAGGATTTGAACTTGCGTTTCAGTACGATCTTTCAGAATTTGAAGATCAGCTAGGCTGGGCGTCAGGCTTCGGAGTTATTGCTAACTATACTAAGCAAGAGTTCAGTGGTGGTGATTCATTCCTTGACCCTACAAGCCGTGCAGCCACTGTTTTTGAGTCCAACGGAGTTGTAGATGCTAACTTGCGTGCGCAATTGTTAGACCTATCAGAAAATTCATACAACATCACAGTGTTCTATGAGAAGCATGGTCTTTCTGCTCGTATGCGTTATACATGGCGTGAAGCGTATCGTTCTGATGATTTTGGTAGCACCAGTAGTTACCCTTGGGGTTTCCCAGTGGTTCAAGAAGATCGCGGACAGCTCAATGCGAGCATTAGCTATGATGTAAGCGATAATTTGAATATCGGAATTGAGGCCGTGAACCTTACTGAAGAAGAAGTCCAACAGTCTTGTGTTAACGAGGGGGCGCTATTGTGCTTTCAAGGTCTTACTGATCGTCGTATCACCGTTGGGGCTAGCTATCGCTTCTAGCGGAGCGTGAAGGTCCAGTAAAGAGATGTTGTCGATGATGGCATCTCTGAGCGTCAACAAACCCCAGTTTATGCTGGGGTTTGTTGTGTCTGCCGCGGCCGTGACTACCTTGATGGTATGAGTGGTGTCTTGATGTTGATGCACAGGCAAGCTCAGCCAGCAGGCTGCTTTGGCTGTGTTAATGTCTAGTTAAGTGTGGAGTTAAAGAAAGAATGCCTTGCTCAGCGCGCTATTAGTCCGTTTCATTAGCGCCTCTTTAAGGCTTGAGGAATGCTCACTCACTTTGATTGGGTTGACAGTTCGCTAACTGAAAAGCGTTTTCGCATTTGTGACACTTTAAGCTTTGCGGCTTCCACTGCCTGTGATTCAGACACGTCATGCATGGCTTCGAGTAGGTCTGAGAAATGGCCTCGCATCGCAATGCGGGCCGCGTTGGTATCTCCAGCTGCGATCGCGTCGTAGATAGCAACATGGTCAGCGATTCTGGTGCTACGATCTTCGTCAGCGCAGACTGCGTGATGTGCGGTACTGATGTGGTTTAGATTTTCTTGGATGTTCCAAAGGAAATCGATTTGTTTTGCAATTACGCGATTGTGGGTTGCCTGGGCAATGATTGAATGGAACTGTCGATCCGCGCCGGATGAGGACACGTCCTTAATGTCTTCGGACTTGATTTTTTCCAGCGCTTTTTCTAATTCAATTAGCTCTTCTTGCTTGATCATTCGTGCGGCTAGCGCGGCAGCTTCACCTTCAAGTAAGACCCGTGCTTCGAGTAATTCAAAGGCACTAATTTCCCGACTGAAGTCATCGTTTATTAGGTTGTTGCCGAGCACATAAACGCCGGAACCAGCTTTGACTGACACTTCTTCTTTTGCTTCTAGGGCAATAATTGCTTCACGCACGGTCGGTCGGCTAACACCAAAGCGTTCGGCAAGTTCACGTTCGGTGGGAAGTCGACTGCCCACAGGGAAATCGCCCGCCTTTATAAGGGCTGAGATTTCATTAAAAACGGTGACGTATAACCTTTCTTTGTTTGACATTGTGCTCCCTAACCATAATCCAGTGACCCTGCCGGCCAATCTTAGACCGAAATAATTTGTATTACAATTTTAATCGATGATTGCTGGTTGGGGCACGTGAGTGCAGCAGCTGATGCGCTTGAAGCCGCTTAGCTATGCCTCACAATACATTGGATTGTTGCCAATATTCCTTATTGCTTTACTTTGATTCGCGCTGTTTCGAGGTAGCCCAAGATTAAGTCAAAAAAGCAGACAAATATTTTGGTAATACAATTATGCCAGATAATGAGGGCGTTATTTTGCATATTGGTAATACATAGTGGTTGACATTGGGGTTGGTATTTGTTTGAATTCAGTGGCCTATTGATGTCGTTGGGCTGCTACTTATTAATTTCAAGCGCTGTGATCAACCGGAGATACACTCTAAATGAAGTCAATGCCCACTAGTAAAGCCGTCGTTTCGCGGTTCCGTCTAATTGCGAGTTTGATAGGTAGTGGTCTTGCCGTGCAATGTTACCAAACCGCTTACGCTGAAGACTTTCTTGTCAAAACTCAAGCGCAATACCTTGAGGTGAGCGATTCACTAAAGCCGGGCGATAAAGTGCTTCTAGCTAATGGGGTTTGGAATGACTTTGAAATATTGTTTCACGGCAAAGGTACAGAGGAACAACCTATCTCGCTGGTAGCTCAAGAAAAAGGTAAGGTGTTTATTGCGGGTCAGTCGAACCTACGCCTGCATGGAGAACACTTATTTGTATCAGGTTTGGTATTCAAAAACGGGTACACGCCAACCAGTGCGGTCATTTCATTTCGTAGCGACAAAGATAATTTTGCTAATAATTCGCGTGTAAGTGAAATCGTTATCGATAACTTTAATAATCCTGAGCGGTTTGATGGCGACTATTGGGTAGCCATGTATGGAAAGAACAATCGGTTTGACCACAATCACCTAGAAGGTAAGCGAAATCAGGGTGTCACCATGGCTGTGCGCCTCGACAGCGAAGAGAGTCGTGAGAATAATCATCGGATCGACCACAATTATTTCGGGCCGCGTCCGATCTTGGGCTCCAATGGTGGTGAAAGTCTACGCATCGGAACCAGTCATCATTCTTTAACTAATTCACGCACCGTCGTCGAGAATAATTATTTCGACCGTTGTGACGGCGAACTTGAAATTATTTCTAATAAGGCCGGCAGCAATGTGATTCGTGGCAATGTGTTTTTTGAGTCACGCGGCACCTTAACGCTGCGTCATGGCAACGACACGTTAGTCGAAAATAATGTGTTTTTTGGGAATGGCGTAGACCACACTGGTGGTATTCGTGTAATCAATAAACGTCAGACCATTCGCAACAACTACATGGAAGGTTTGGCTGGTTATCGTTTTGGCGGTGCCTTGGTTGTGATGAACGGCGTGCCAAATTCTTCTATCAATCGCTACCACCAGGTTGAAGATTCACTGATCACTAATAATTCATTGATCAATTCCAGTCATATCCAACTGGCGGCCGGTAGCGATCAAGAGCGATCAGCCGTTCCGATACGAACAGAGTTTAGTAATAACCTAATCTTTAATGACGATAGCAAAGACGTCTTTACCGTTTACGATGACATCGCCGGAATCACTTTTTCTAATAATCTGGCAAGTGGCGTTGAGGAGCCTAAGATTAGTAAAGGTTTTTCGAATGCCGTGTTAACGGTGACTCGAGCTGATAATGGTTTAGTTTACCCTGTCACTGATGGCGCTGATGATGTTGGTGTATCACGTGATTTGATGCCGATCAAAAAGCAACAGACGGGTGTTTCGTGGTATCCGAAGCCAGAGAAAGACGCTGTTTTCGGTGGTGGGTCAACGGTAGAGGTTAAACCTGGCCAAGGTGCTTTAGGCGAGGCTATTCGATCAGCCAAGGCTGGCGACATCATTAATTTATCAGCCGGTGAATATATTGAGCCAAAGCTAATCGTGATTGATAAGCCGTTGCTTATTCGAGGTGCTGACTATGGCTCTAAAGCGTACCGGGAAGGTTCAGTTAAGCTCTATTTTGAGAAGACCGCCTTATTTGAATTGCAAGACGGCGGCAGTCTGTCGTTACAGGGATTGACGATATCTGGTGCATTGTCTCCAGATAGTGCCGGGAACTCGGTGATCAGAACTCAGCGACGGTCGATGCTAAGCAACTATCAGCTTTTAGTAGAGCAAGTCCGAGTGAGTGATCTGGATGTGAATCATTCATTCAATTTTTTGACTCCGTCGAAGGCGAGCTTTGCTGATCGAATTGAGATCATTGATTCGTCGTTTAGCAATGTAACCGGTGCAATTTTGGCGCTCGATAAAGAAACCGATGACTACGGCATCTACAACGCAGAGTATGTAACGATTAGTGGTTCTTCCTTCGATAATGTCGAAGGTGATCTGGTCGATTTTTATCGCGGAGGAACCGACGAGAGTACGTTTGGTCCGCACTTCGATCTATCCAATTCAAGTCTTAATAATGTTGGTGCAGGAAAGCGTAATAAATCCAAAAGTTCAATTTTGTTACACGGCGTTCAAGTTTCGAATGTGCATGATAATAAAATTGTTGGTAGTCCTAACATTACGGTGAAGCATACGGTCGGCGAGCCGGTAACGAAAATCGTTAATAACCGATTTATCGATACTCCAGAAATTACTGTAACTGAGCTCAATAGCGATAAGAAAAATACCGCGATTATCTCTGACAATAGCTATACCACGGAGCAAAAGTAAACCATGACGCATCTCACTTCACAGGCGGGTCTACATTCTTTATTGAAAACGGTTACCTGCAGTTTGCTGGTGTTAATTGGCGCGTCGGCTCTGCAAGTTGCTTATGCGCAAAACGTGGCACATCCAAACCTCACCGTTACTCAGGCAGATATCGAGGCAATTAGAACTCAGCTCTCTGAAGTTCCGGGTGCCCAAGCGGCACTCACTAGCTTAAGAAAAAAAATTGATGCGGTGATTGCACTGCCGATGGATGTCCCTGTCCCGCAAGATGCTGGCGGCGGCTATACTCATGAGCAGCATAAGCGGAACTATCAGGCGATGTATGAAGCCGGATTACTATTCCAAGTGACGCAAGACACAACCTACCTAAATTTTGTTCGCAAGATGTTGTTGGCTTATGCTGACTTGTATCCAACTCTGGGGATACATCCAAAGCCAAAAGAGCAGACGCCGGGAAAATTATTTTGGCAAAGTCTGAATGAGGCAATGTGGCTGGTTTACACAATTCAAGCTTACGATTCAGTCGCTTCGCAGTTGAGTGCAGAAGATCGTACGTTGATAGAGACTAATCTATTGCGTCCGGCAGCAAGCTATTTGTCGGCTGGGCAACCTCAAACGTTTAATAAAATTCATAACCATGGTACTTGGGCGGCGGCTGCGGTGGGAATGACTGGTTATGTATTGAACGATCAGACGTTAGTTAAACAAGCATTATACGGTCTCGATATGTCGGGCGACGCTGGCTTTCTCCAGCAGATCACGCAGCTGTTTTCACCGGACGGCTACTACGCCGAAGGGCCGTATTATCAGCGCTTCGCATTGATGCCATTCGTGCTATTTGCCAAAGCAATTGATGTGAATCAGCCCGAGTTGAAAATATTTGAATATCAAGACCAAGCGTTGTTGAAGGCGGTTCGTACCTCGATTCAGCTAAGTTACAACAAACTGTTCTTTGGTATCAATGATGCAATTAAAGATAAGGGCATTGATACGATCGAGTTAGTTCACGGCATTGCGATTGCTTATGACATAACCAGCGACCCGGCATTGCTTGCGATTGCGCAGCGACAAAATAATATCTTGTTGACTGGTTACGGCTTTCGAGTCGCTCAAGGGTTAGATCAAGGTCTTGCGCAACCGTTTCAATATCAGTCCATGCAGCTTCGAGACGGACAGGCCGGAGATCAAGGAGCGTTGGCAATCTTTCGCAACGGTATCGACCATGGGCATCAAGCCTTGGTTATGAAGAATACCTCGCAGGGCTTAGGTCACGGTCATTTCGATAAGCTTCACTGGCTGTATTTTGACAATGGCAATGAGATCGTTAGCGATTATGGTGCGGCAAGATTTCTTAATATAGAAGCAAAGTATGGTGGCCACTATTTGCCTGAGAACAATACATGGGCAAAACAAACGGTTGCGCATAACACCGTGGTGGTTGATGAGCAAAGTCACTTTGACGGCGACTGGCAAGTTGGTCAGAAGTCGGCTCCAGAGGTTCGTTTTTTTGCGGTAAGCGACGATATTCAAATAACCTCGGCGTCAATAGCGCAAGCATATCCTGGAACGAACTTGACCCGCACGATGGCGATGGTTAAGTCCGCCAGCTTAGAGCATCCGTTGATCGTGGATATCTTTAAAGTGACAAGCAAGTCTAAGCATCAATACGACCTGCCGCTACACTTTCAAGGGCAATTAATTTCGCACACTATTTCAGCAACAGCGCATACCAGCAAGCTGGAACCACTGGGCAAAAATAATGGCTATCAGTATCTTTGGGCGCGCGCGCAAGGTCCTATTAAACCCGGAATGTCGCAAGTTACTTGGCTTAATGAAAACCGTTTTTATACTTACAGTGTACTGGGCGGTGACGACCAGCAAATGATTTTCACTCAACTGGGAGCCAATGATCCTAATTTCAACCTTCGATCAGAGAGCGCGTTAATACGACGGGTGAAGTCAGCCAAACAGCATACCTATGTCTCAGTGTTGGAGACGCATGGAGAATATAACGGCACCTCAGAATACACCAAAAATGCGCGAAGTAGCGTGGTCGAGCTAGTCGCTAGTTCAGCTGCTGGTGTTGATGAAAATATTGACGTGGTCACCGTCACGCTGGTCAGTGGCGAATCATTCAGCTTAGCGGTTGCCGAAGACAGCAGTTCGACAGCTGAGCACACACTTGAGCTTAATGGCAAAACGTTTGTGTGGACTGGACCGTATTCGTTGCTAACAAACACTAAAAACTAAGCGAAGAGAATAATGATGAAAAACCAAAGTCCCCGTTTTGTGCTTGGCGCATCAGAGCCAATTGAGCAGGTTGCCGACGGCATCAAACGCCAGTTTTTGGGTTACGGTCCCGAACTAATGGCAGTCAAAGTTTGGTTTGAAGAAGGCGCTATTGGGTACGTTCACGATCATCCGCATACGCAGGTTAGCTATGTTGAGAGCGGAGAATTTGAGGCGACTATTGACGGGAAGACGCAACTATTAAAGGCCGGTGACTCGTTTTATGTTGCCCCTAACAAAAGCCACGGTGCGGTATGTAAGAAAGCTGGAGTGTTAATCGACATTTTCAGCCCATTGCGCGAAGACTTTTTATCAGAGCCATAGTCACCGCGATTATATAAAAAACTAAATAGAACAATAAAAGGAGACGATGGTTATGCAAGTCAAGAATTTACGGTGGTGGGTTATCGCGCTAATTGCATTGGCGACGATTATCAACTACATCGATCGACAGACTCTCAGCGTGCTATGGCCGTTTATGGGAAAAGAGATTTACCCAGAAAAAAGCGCTATAGAGCTGAAAGAGATTTACGGAATTATAAGTATCGTCTTTCTGTTCTCGTATGCATTTGGTCAAGCATTGTTTGGCAAGATCTTTGATTGGATCGGAACCCGTCTAGGCTTTGTTTTGTCTATCGGTGTGTGGTCAGTCGCCACCGCTTTGCACGCGTTAGCTCAAGGAATTTTAACGTTTAGCATCTTCCGCTCGATACTCGGGCTCTCCGAGGCCGGTAACTGGCCTGGCGCAGCAAAAGCCAACGCTGAATGGTTTCCAACCAAAGAGCGAGCTTTGGCGCAAGGAATCTTTAATTCAGGTGCGGCAATTGGTGGCATTATTTCAATTCCGTTGATCGCCTATCTAGCCGTCTTCTTTAGTTGGAAAGCAATCTTCATCATCGTTGGCCTGATGGGTTTGTTGTGGTTGATACCTTGGTTGGTGCTAGTAAAAGCTCCGCCGAAAGAGCATCCATGGATTACCCCTGAAGAACGTGAATACATTCTCACTGGGCAAAAAAATCAAGATGTGAACGCGCAAGATGACTATGTACCGACGACGCGTCAACTTCTGTCTCATAAACAAAGTTGGGGAGTCATTATTGCCACCGCGGCAATTGATCCAATTTGGTGGTTGTTTATCGTTTGGATACCGACCTATCTGGTTGAGGTTTTTAACATGGATGTCAAGAGTCTGGCGATCTATGGTTGGGTACCTTATGTGGGGGCTATGTTAGGAGCTTGGTTTGGCGGGTTGCTCGCGCAAAACCGTCTCAAAGCCGGTTGGTCTGTGAATAAAACTCGAAAATTTGTCATTACCTTGGGTTGCCTGATTATGCTGCCAACTTTGTTGGTGTTGGCTAACCCAGGCGGCCCTGTCGCAGCGGTTCTTATCATGGCCACGATCCTATTTGGTTTTCAAACTTCGATTGGCAACGTGCAGACTTTGCCAAGTGATTTTCTTGCAGGTAAGAGCGTCGGTTCGTTATCCGGTTTTGCCGGTATGGCTGCGAAGTTGGCCGCTGGTGCTTTGATTTATACGGTGCCGTGGTTTACCGCCGATGGAAACTACACCGTTGTGTTCATTATCGGTGCCACTTTGGCGCTTGTTGCGATGGGCAGCGTCTGGTTGCTTTGTCCCGATATCTCACCTTTGAAATCTAAAAGCGAGTGATGACAACAAATTTATTCATGTTGAATGACTGCGGGTTTCGCCGAAAAAGCAGTGCAGGAGGCGACACACACATACAGTTAGTAGAGTTTAGACAGTCCGCGTAATTTGGGCTTAACATAATTTTTAGATATAGGGCTTAGGCTCAAATAAAGTTAGGAAATAGTATGAAATTTGAAAATAAAGTCGCCATCGTAAGTGGTGGTACACGAGACATCGGTAAGGCTGTTGTTTTAAAACTAGCGGCTGAAGGTGCCAAAGTGGTTATTAATTATTTTAATAACGATGAGAACGCTAAAGCCACGCAAGCCGAAGTTAAGGCTCTCGGTGCCGAGTCGATCTTGGTTCGAGGTGACATGGCTAATAAGGCAGATGTTGAATCTTTAGTTGCTCAAGCTAAGGAAGCATTTGGTGGCGTGGATATTTTGGTGAATGTCGCTGGCGGAATGGTTGCTCGAAAAACTATTACGGAAATGGACGAAGATTTCTTCAACCACGTTATGCGTCTTAATCTAAACAGCACTTTCTTGCTAACCAAATACTGTGTGCCGCATATGAAAAAAGGCAGCGCAATTGTGAATCTTGCGTCGCTAGCGGGTCGTGATGGTGGTGGTCCTGGTGCGTCGGCTTATGCAACGTCGAAAGCAGCGGTTATGACTTTTACTCGTTCTATGGCCAAAGAGTTGGGCCCTCAAGGAATTCGCGTAAACGCTTTGTGTCCGGGTGTCATTAGTACCACTTTTCACGACACATTTAGTAAAGATGAAGTACGTAAAAATATCGCTAATGCTACGCCTTTACGTCGCGAAGGTAGTTCTCAAGAAATCGCCGATGCGGTTAGTTATTTAGTTAGCGAAGATGCCTCATTTATCACCGGTGCAAACCTTGATATTAACGGCGGCCTGTTCTTCTCGTAGTATTATTTTGCTTGGTCGATGCCGCGGCGGTGGTCGCGGCATCGTGCTAACAGTCATTCAATAACAGTAATAAATAGGGTCAGTCAATGTCGGTATCTGTGTCGGTGATAGGGGAGTGTATGTTGGAATTGTCGCGAGCCGACTTCGCTAGCCGAGGCAACCCACAGCCTATGATGATGAGCTATGGCGGTGACACGCTTAATACTTCGATCTATTTGGCTAGGAATGGCATTGCCACTAGTTACGTCACCGCGCTCGGTGATGACATTATGAGCGACTGGTTGTTGCAACAATGGCAAGACGAAGGCGTTGATTGTTCGTTAGTCAGGCGTATGCCGAACTCGGTTCCCGGGATGTATATGATTGACGTCGCCGAAGATGGCGAGCGTTCATTTCTTTACTGGCGTAAAAACTCTCCCGCTAGCCAGTTGTTTGATGACATTGATCAGACAACCAAACTTTTTCAAGCTCTGAACAATTCTGATTATCTCTATTTATCAGGCATCAGTCTGGGAATACTCCCTGAACAGTCACTGCATGGCTTATTTGGCTATTTGAGGGCTTTTCGCGAAGCTGGCGGCAAGATTATTTTTGATGGAAATTATCGCCCTAGTCTATGGTTGAATGTGGAAACTGCACAACAAGTTTATACGCAGATGTACGCGATTACTGATGTTGCTTTGCCGACCTTAGAGGATGAGTCGCTATTGTTTGGTTACGAGACTGCTGAACAACTCGTCGACGTGATAAGTGCGGCCGGCGTATCTGAAATCGTGGTGAAAATGGGGAGCGCGGGCTGTCTGTCTGTCTGTGATCGTGTGCATGAGTACGTTGCCGCCGTAGTGACTAAGCCTGTTGATACAACCGCCGCTGGTGACTCATTCAATGCGGGCTATTTGAGTGCTCGATTAACGGGCAGTAGTGCTGTTGATGCTTGTGCCGCGGGTCATGCTTTAGCTTCAAAAGTTATTCAGCACAAGGGTGCGATTATTCCCAAGGGCTAGTGCTACGCTAGTTTCGTTTGGTTGTTACCAGCTATACGCAAAAAAAACGTGATCAGTCTATGGATGATTGATAAGAGTCAATATGGTGGCCTCTAATGGCTCGCAAGAGGCAGTAACGTCGGGATTCGTGCGGTCTTTTTATTTCGCCTCTTATTGTGCTGATCTTAGCTTCGCCTTACACTCAAGACATGGCTAAAATGCGAACTCGCGACTTAATCTTAGATGTCGCCTTAGTTTTGTTGAACGAACGTGGTGAAAGCATCGTCACGAGCGTAGACCTCGCGCACGAAATGAATATTAGCCCCGGGAATTTGTATTACCACTTCAAAGGTAAGGAGCAAGTGGTAGAGGAGCTGTACGCACAATTTCACGCAAGAGTGTTAGTGGCTTTGCAACAAGTTACTTCACAAGCTCGAGGCAACCCAAAGGACACCATTGCGGGGTTGACGGTGGTGTCTGATATCTTGTTGCAGTTCCAGTTTATTAGCCAAGATATTCGCGGAATACACGAACGATATGCGTCGCTACGAGCTTCAATATCTAAGTTATTTAGTTTGCTGTTTCAAACATTAACCGGCTTGGTCAAGTTGGTACTAGATAAGGCTGCGGTTCCAGATGCTTCCAATGTTGCCAAAATGATGGCTGGTAACTTATTGTATACATTGGTTAATTTTGGAGGTTATGATGACTTGCTGTATGCCGATAGCTCGCCGCCATCAATTGAAGAGCATCTTTATCTTCACTTTTTACCCTTTTTGGAAGACTGAAATTTTATGAGTCATGTACAAGTATGCCGAGAGGTAGATCTTAACGCGCAGGAATGTTCTGCTTTGGCGGAGACGCTACTAGATAAGTTGGTTGATAAGTTTGGCGGGAGCTATCGACCACAAGGTGACAACTATCGATACCGACATACGGCCGGTGTCGACGCTACTGTAGAGCCCAAGCAAGGTACTCTTTTGGTCAACGTTAAGTTGGGGTTTATGACGCGCGCGCTGGCTCCTCAGTTAGAGGCCGAGATGAATAGAGTGCTGGATGAGTACCTTGATGTTTAACCTGAGCTTGATTAGAAGACTGATTCTAATTAGGGCGCGCATTCTAAACCTTGGCGCTAGAATCTGCCTCAACTAATACAATCTACTCACAGGTGAGTATCATGGCAGACGAAAAAAACCCAGTTGTTGCAGCAGCCGATAAAGCCGTTGCAGTTGAAAAAGAAGTTAACCAGACAGCTAAAAAAGCAGCTAAGAAAGTGACAAAAGTTGCTAAGAAGGCGACTAAAAAAACGGCTTCAACAGCCAAAGCAGCAGATAAAACGGCAAAAAAAGTTACCAAAAAGGTAACTAAGAAAGCGACTACTGCGAAAAAAGCAGTGACTAAAAAAGCGACGACAGCGACGAAGGCCGTGAATAAAAAAGCCACGGAAGCAAAGCAAACGGTAGCTAAAAAAACGACCCGAGCTAAAAAGGTTGCTAAGACTGAAGCCGAAAAAGTAGAAGGCCGTATCGAGCAGTTACAAGCCATGCTAAAAGATAACTTGTCCGGTTTGAGCGGCGATAAAGCTGAAGTAATGGCTAAAAATATTTGGCTGGCAGGTCTTGGTGCCTATTCTCGAGCGTTTGAAGAGTTGTCAGAGCGCTATGAAGATGTGCAAGGTAAGTACGAAGAAATTAATGCCGAAGGTCAAAAGGTGTTTGCTGACTTAGTTCAGCGTGGCCAGTCGATGCAAGGTGAGCTAGAAGATAACGTGAGTAAAGGGCGAGAGTCTTTAGAGGATCGCGTTGAAGAGTTTAAACAGCGATTCGGTGGCGGCTTGTCATCATTTGTTGATATTCCAGAGCGTCTGCGTGAAGCGGCTGAAAAGGTTGAAGAAATCAGTAAGCGTTTACGTGGCAAGAAGAAATAGTCTAAGCTTGTACGCCGAGGCGGCTTAAGTCTAGACCAAAGTGACTCACTTGGCTGTGAGTCACTTTTTTATTGCTTAAGATTTATGGTTGATATATCATTGACCAGTCAAATATATAGCAGGTAATAAAATGTCTAGCCAATCAGATAATATGTTGTTCCTCATGGAGCTTTCGGTATTGCAGTCAAAACTCGATAAGCGGCTAAGCTTGGCGTTGTCCATTCATGGTGTCAGTCTTAGTGAGTTCATGGTTTTGCACCAACTAGCTAATGCTCCTGACCACTGTCTGAGCCGGGTTGTACTCGCAAGTGCTGTGCATTTGACTGCGTCTGGAGTGACTCGATTACTTAACCCGTTAGAAAAGCTGCATATCGTCGAAAAGCAAAAGAATAGCCGAGATGCACGTGTAAGCTTAGTCCACCTTACGGAGGTTGGCTTGGAGACTTATGTGAACGCTAAGCAAACTTACAGCGAAACGGCCGATGCGCTGTTAGACAAAGTTGATACTAACGAGCTCAGTGAGATGTTGAATTCAATGCGAGTCGCGATCTAGCGTTTAAATAGTGGCCAGAGTTGTATGCGGCTAAAATTGAACCAAACGCAAATTACTGAGTTAGGAAAACCGCTATTAGTTAGCGGTTTTTTTGTCAGCGACTAACTCCAATTTTTTCTTGGCGCTAGTGATCTTGCGACGTGGATGAGCGGCCCGTCTGCCGCCATTGATCACGCGTTCGTCAAGTCCTTCGATAAGTCGGTTTAACGTGCGGCTGATATGCGTTTGAATTCGAATCCGTTCCATATTCGGCCATGTGGCACGTTGGCCTTCGTTCATTAGCTCGATAACTTCTTCTGATGACCGAGCAGCCATTACTTGGGTCGGGCTGAGGAATCGCTTCGATGGTAATAGATTGATGTCGCCAGTATAGGTTTGTGATACCACTGAAATATAGCCGTTAATCAGCTTGCTCAAATAGGAATCGGCTTTAAGTGGTCGTTGCACCAAGTGTGATGCCGCTAAGCCCCAATCTTTCATGGTTTTGAGTGCAGTCTCGCTAACGGTTGATAAGATTCCTTTGTCGCTTTTTTCGGCACTCAAAAATGGTAATGCTAGCGGGTTAGTCTGGCTGACAATAAAGTGATTTACTCCATACAGCCTCGATAACCGCTTCATTGGTAAGTCGTCACTCAATGAGCCGTCAACCCACTTTCTAGAAGGTAGGTAAGGTACCCGATTACCTTTGACGTCGCGTGCTGCCAGTGACACTGGTGGGAAGACGCCCGGTATACAGCAGGAGGCTAGAACGGCTTCTCTGAGCATAACATTCGGTGATGTTATGGCATTCATTAGACGCGATTTCTGATGGTGCTCGTAGGGGGCAACCGAGATATTTATCTTAAGCCCCGAAATTTGATACGCCTCTTCAAAGGTGACGTCGGGAATGATTCGTTCAATAATATTGACCAAATCATTTTTTCTTAGATTGCGTTTTTTTCCAGGTGCTAAGTTTCGCAGAATAGATTTAATATCTTCCTCGAACTCCAAAAATTCTGGCTCAAAGATGCCACCTAGCTCTTCGGGTGTACGAGTGCCTGCTACCGCAGCGATCAAGGCACCACCACTGGAGCCTGAAATGACGTCAGGAATTAGGTTCTGTTCCCATAGCGATTTTAGAACGCCGACATGGAAAAACAGGAATGTGCCTGAGCCACTAAACATCAACGCCGACTGTCCAAAACATAAGTGGGCGCGGTGAAAAAAGTCAATTTTTTCGCGCAGGCTAACGCCTTTAACGGATGGCTGGGCAAGATGCTGCAGCGCTGAAGAAACCTCTTCTGTGTAGTCGACGATCAGTTGCTTGGTTCCGAACTTGGCTTTTTTATAAAGACTAGATCGGCCCATTCCGCCTAAGTTGCCGTGGATGCCTTCATTAAGGGTGAATAGTAGGCCGTGATTGTCATTAGCACGCCGCATGATTTGCAGGGCATCGAGCCGTCGGCGAATAGATGCGTAGTCGTAGCGGCGACTTTTTTCAGTTTCTTTCCATCTCTGGAGACCGCTTCGTTCGTCGAACGCAATGGCTGCTTCTTGCCATTCTTCGTAGGTTTCGGCTTCCGCCATTTTTCGCTCAAGCGCTTTTGACATAGTAATAATCACGTTGTTTTCCTCGTCTTTGGTGCTTTTCTATTTGCCTCTTAATGGGCTGCATCAATAATAATGAATAGTCTAGACGATAGTTTTTTATGGTTGACCCAATTTCACCAGAATAGTGAAGGTTTGACCCGCTCGCATCGCTAATCTGATGAACTCATTGCTAAGTTTTCTTAGCGCGCGGTTTGCGACTAATCGCTTTGTATAATTCGACAAATTCCTGAGTTACTTTATGGCTCGGGTCTAAGTAAATTAACGGTGTGTGTAGCGCGTGCGACTCTTTGACTTTGACTGATGATGAGATATACGGCTTCAAGAGTTTGAAGTCCTCTTTTTCTAGCTCATCTACGGCTTGTTGAGGCAACCTCGCACGCGACTGAAATTGATTAACCACTACGCCCTCGATCTGCAATTGAGGATTATGATCCTCAATAATTTCTTCTAGTTCCTCCATTAGGTCAATCATGGCATCGCGAGCGAACACATCGCAGTCGTAGGGAAGAATGCATCGATCCGCACTTATTAATGCTGACAGAGTGAAGAAGTTTAGGGCTGGTGGTGTGTCGATGTAGATTTCATCGTAATCCTCGTGCAGATTGTTTAGAAAGTCACGAAGTTTATAAATCTTATGTTTGGCTTCAAGTTTGGCTTCCAAATCAACCAAGGTATAGCTGGCTGAAATGAGCGACAAATTCTCAAATTGAGTTTTTCGAATGTAGTCTTCCGAAGTGAAGTCGCGATAATTGCGACTTATGGTCGACTCCATGAATTCGGCGATACCAACTACATTGTCCTTGCCGTCATGGCCGAGGTAACTAGTGGTATTCGCCTGCGGATCCAAATCAACGACCAATACCTTCTTGCCTTGACTAGCCGCGATGGCTGCCAAGTTACAGGTGATTGTTGATTTACCGACCCCACCTTTGCGATTAAAGACGACTCTTTTCATAAAATCATTCTATATCAATCTGCGGTTAGGTTTGTTGCGGAGTCGGTAAATTTAGAATCCAATTTCAAATAGAGTTGGTTGTTTGTCGTTTGTCTATCTGCCGATAAAGCTGTTTGTTTGACCTATAGTGCAGCCAACATCTTCTTATTGAATGGCGTCATTTCAGCAAGCGCATTATCGCGAACCTTGTGAGCCCAGTCTGGGTTCGCAATCAGCGCTCGACCAACAGCAACTAAATCAAATTCTTGCGCGTCGAGTCGCTGAATCAAGTTATCTAAGCTTGCAATTTCGCCATCTTTGAATGCTTGATCGCCGGGTTCCGGTAAAAAGTCAGCATTTAGGCTAACACTTCCGACCGTGATTGTCGGTTTGCCGGTCAGTTGCTTGGTCCAGCCAGCTAAGTTCAAATCGCTGCCTTCAAATTCAGGTTCCCAAAAGCGTCGAGTTGAGCAGTGAAAAATGTCGACGCCAGCATCCACTAAAGGTTGTAGAAAGGCTTTTAATTCGTCAGGTGACTCGGCCAGCTTTGCTGTGTAATCTTGCTGTTTCCATTGCGAGAAGCGAAAAATAATCGGAAAGTCTGCGGCGACTTTGGCGCGAATGCCTCGCACAATTTCGCAGGCAAAGCGACTACGGTTTTCTAAGCTGCCACCGTATTCATCATCACGATGATTGGTGCCAGGCCAAAAGAATTGATCGAGCAAATACCCGTGTGCGCCGTGAATTTCAATTGCATCAAAGCCGATTCGTTCGGCGTCAACCGCGGCTTGAACAAATGATTCAACTACTTCGTCGATATCTTGTTTAGTCATGGCGTGGCCGGTCACTTTGCCAGGAAATGCCATTCCGGATGGGCTGTACCCAGGGGTGTCGCCACCAGGCTCAACGCCGGGTCGACGAATGCCGCCAACATGCCATAGTTGCGGTGCTATTTTTCCACCTTCAGCGTGCACAGCGTCGACTACTTTCTTCCAGCCTGCAAGCGCTTCTTCGCCTGCGATTAGAGGTACATCGGGGTAGCCGCTTGCCGATTTATGGCCAACGCAAGTGCCTTCGGTGATGATCAGACCAACGCCGCCTGCCGCACGTTGTCGGTAATACTCCACCACATTATCTGTGGGTACGTTACCGGGGGACATATTGCGCGTCATGGGAGCCATAAGTACGCGATTGGATAGCTCTAAGCTGCCGATAGAGAACGGTGCAAGTATTGAATTCATGGTTGTCCTAATTTTGTATTCTGAGTTTTTAATTCTTGTTTTAGACTTCGAATTTAAGTATCGATTTAATTTTTTCAACTGTAGCGGTTTATCACGTGTTGCTACGCCACTGAATTGGAGCTTATTGCGTTAGATCAAGAGCAATACTTGCCAGTGGCTCGACTAGTTCGCCGTAGTTTGCAGCATTGTTGCTGGAGGCGTTACCTTGTTGAGCTCGCTTTGCTACACCTTGGCAAATCGCGGCCAATCGAAATAGGCTGAAAGCCAAGTAGAAGTTCCAATTAGGGATCGACGTGACCCCCGTGCGTTCACAGTACATGGCGATATATTCTTGTTCAGTGGGAATGCCGAGCTGCTCAAGGTCTGCGCCGCGTAAGCCGGGAAGACCTTTACCGTGCGGAATATGGTACTGCATGCACTGATATGCTAAATCAGCATAAGGATGCCCAATGGTTGAGAGTTCCCAGTCGAGAACTGCGATAGCCTGTGGTTCGCTGCGATGAAACATTAAATTATCCAGCCGGTAATCGCCGTGAACGATCGATACAAGGCCATCGTCTGCAGGCATATTTGCCGGTAACCATTCGATCAAAGAGTCTACCGCTGGGATCGGATCCATTTCTGAGGCTCGGTATTGCTTGGTCCAGGTATGCGTTTGTCGGGCAAAGTAATCGCTATGTTTGCCAAAGTCGCTTAGTCCGACCGCATCAATGTTAACCATGTGCAAGGCACTCAGCACGCGGTTCATTTCCGTGTAAATGGCGCGTCGTTCTTGTGCGTCAGAATCCGGCAACACTGGGTCCCATAGAATCCGACCGTCAAGATATTCCATTACATAAAACATACTGCCGATCACTGCGTCGTCTTCGCACAGTGCAATAGGCGTGGCTACTGGTACCGCGCTGGACTGTAGTGCGGTGAGCATTCTGAACTCGCGGTCTACCGCATGCGCCCCTTTGAGCAACTGGCCGGGCGGTTTGCGTCGCAATACGTATTGCGCATTCGGGGTCGATAGCTTGAAAGTGGGGTTGGATTGGCCACCAGGGAATTTTTCGACCTCTAAAGGAAGTTCAAAACCATCGACATATTGCTTCAGATAGTTTGAGAGGTTGTCGATGTTTAGATCGTGCATAGTATTTCGGCGCTAATATTGTAAGTGCATGTCTAGTTAGAAGACAAAGTGTACATCATAAATTACCGTTGAGGCGTGGCGGAGCCTAATTTGATTGCAGTGGGCAACCTACTTGGACTCTGATTGGCCTCGCCGCCAACTTGTTGGGCTCATATTAAACCACGATTTGAACGCTCGAATGAAATTGGCGGGTTCTTGGTAGTTTAGAACAGCGGCGATATCAGCGATGGTAAGGTGAGTGTTCTGCAGCATATTGATCGCGTGTTGTTGTCGTACTTCGCACAATAATTTTTTATAGCTTTGCTGACGTTCATTGAGTTTGCGTGCCAAGGTTCGCTTAGATACATGGTGGTTATTTGATAGTTGTGCTAAATCGGGTAGCTCTGACGTATGGCAAGACCCATTTGCTCTGGCGCTAAAGTGCTGATCAAGCGATAAGCGAATGGACTCGGCTATATCTTGGTCGCCTAAATGTTTTAGTTTGATTTCTTGGCATTTTGCAAGGTTACTCTTAAACGTGTCAGGGTCTGATAGTGGCGAGACAATTTGCGCCCAGGAGGCTGGGATGCTTAGCCGATTGTGCGGAGCATCGAATTCACAACGGACGCGATAAAACGTCTCGAGTTGTTTCGCATAGGCGGGTTTAGGGTATGCAAAGGAGATCACCGCATTGTTGCCGAGCGGATGTGCCATGATCGTTTCAATTAGGCGTTGTGCTACGCTAAAGCAGGTCTCGATAAGCCATCGGCCAACTAAGGGATCTTCGGTCTGGTCAATGGATATGAAGTCAAGTCGATTATCATGCCGCCTCAGCTCACTTCGGTAGGTTGAGGTCCGAGTAATGGCGAAGTCAGTCAAGACGCGCAAGGCAACGTTAAGGTTGGGTGCGCTGAGTACGGCGAATCCTAACGGACCGTGGCTTCCAACCGAGATGTGGTCGCCATAGCGCAATACCCACGAGTCCAAACCATGCGCAGCGCACATCTCGAAGACCAACTTGATATCGTCTAATGTAACGTATTCAGAACTCAGTAGGGACGATGCCCGCTCGCCGAAGATGGTGTTGAGAACCCCCATTAAGTGGCTGTCGGCATGGAGTACACGCAAATAAGTTGAAGCCAGATAGGGAGGGGCGGACATTCGACTAAGATATCATCTCGCGCACATGCTTGGCAATTAATGACAATAAGATTGTCACTTAGTGAAATTCCGGTGATTCTGCAAGCGAGGTATAGTGATTCAACACATTTGGAGGAGCTATGACCGTTTATACAATTGATCACCCTGAAAAAGGTCGCATTGAGTTTCGTGATAAAAAGCGCTGGTTGTGGACTAGTGCAATTTTGTTCACATTGATGCCATTGCCGATTATTGCGGCTTACGTATGGACTGAGAATCCATGGGTTCTAGTACTACCGTTGGCCGTTTCGTTCGGCCTTATTCCCTTGGTGGACTTTTTGATGGGAACCGACCGCACTAACCCTCCTGAAGAGATTGTGCCGCAATTGGATGCCGATCCTTATTACCGCTATCTGTTGATCGCCTCGGTGCCAGCACATTTCATTGCGGTCATCGCTGGCGCTTGGTTAGTTGGAACGTATACGCTACCGCTTGGGTTCTTTATTGCGTTCTCGATTGTTATGGGTATGTACAGCGGAATGAGCATCAATACCGCACACGAGATCGGACACAAAAACACCAAATTAGAGCGTTTGTTATCTCGAATTACTTTAGCGGTGACAGGCTACGGTCATTTTTGCATCGAACACAATTTGGGGCATCATCGTGACGTGTCTACCCCCGAGGATCCTGCGAGTTCAAGAATGGGTGAATCGATCTATCGATTCATGCTGCGTGAAATCCCTGGTGCGGCTAAGCGTGGTTGGAGAGCCGAAGCCGCGCGTTTAGAACGTCGCGGTAAGCGCGTTTGGAGCTTGGATAATCACATTTTACAGTCGTACGCGTTGACGTTGGTTTATCAAGGCGCTTTGATACTTTTGTTCGGGCCGTTGTTAATCATCTTTTTTGTGTTACACAACGCCACTGCTTGGTTTCAATTAACCAGCGCTAACTATATTGAACATTACGGACTGCTTCGGGAGAAAAAGCCCAACGGTCGTTATGAGAGGTGCCAACCGCATCATTCTTGGAATGCCAATCACATTTTCAGTAATTTACTCTTGTTCCAACTGGAGCGTCATTCCGATCATCATGCGAATCCAAGTCGCAGCTACCAAAGTCTCCGCAGTTTTGAAAACTTACCAGAACTCCCATCTGGCTACTCAGGCATGTATGCATTAGCTTACTGGCCGCCACTTTGGTATCGCGTGATGGATAAACGCTTGATGGCTATTGCGCATATCAATGGCGATTTGAGTAAGGTCAATATCGACCCTAAGAACGAAGCAAAGATACGAGCCCGATGGGCTAGCGCGGGTCCGACGACGGCGTAGTGCGATCGGACTCATTGCCAAATAAAAAAAGCCCCGATTGATATCGGGGCTTTCTTTTTTTGCCTTCTTAATTCTATTCTTAGCCTTAGATGCTACTAATCTAAGTCGATTCCTTTGCTCAAACCTTCTCTACGCTTGCGTTCTTTGGCTTCGTATTTTTTAAGGCATTTGCCTTTGGTGACCATTGAGCATTCAAGGTATCCAGATATTTCTGCAATTACAGCTCGAATTGCTTTGCCTGCCGGAGTTTTCTTCTCGTTGGCCAGTGCGCCACCAAAACCGCCGCGGCTAAGGCCGATGCTCATGCCAAGACCGCCAGAGCGCGCCTCAACGGTACGTGTGTCGACAATCTCACCGGTGGTCGAATCTACGACGCGCAGATCCACCGCAATATATGCTTTTTTACTTTTTCCGCCGAGTGACACACCTTTAAAGGATATGCCGCCACCTGTTGAATTCACATTGGACTCAAATGAACTGACTGTGGCAGTAACTAAGTATTGTGCGCCAACCATTTTGCCCATTTTAGCGGCTTGACCACCGCTAACTCGTCCCGAAGCAGCAAGGTCCTGTTCGCCTAATACAGATGCTAATTTTTGGCGCTCGATCATGCGGAATTTCTTGCCGCTAGCGAGTTCGTTGGTGAGCATGCCGCCTAACTCTCGGCCAACACTGCTGCCCCACCAGCCGGCGTTAGTGTTATTACGAAAGTCTAATACGGCCATGGTTGGCTTGTCGGCGTGAGCGGCGTTGGTGAACAAGGTGGTGACCAGCAGCAACGCTAGTATCTTGATAAATTTCATGGTTTGGTACTCCCCACTTTTTGTTTAGTGTTGATGGTGGATGCGGACCCGCTGCTATTGCTCGGGTGCGAGTCCGATGTGATTCTATACTAGCAGCAGTTCTGTGCCTGCGATATCCCCTAGATAGATGATAGCGCTGCCAGTGATGAATGATCATTTCACCTAACGCTCCTGACTACAACGGGCCAAATGGCCGTGTGTAATAGCTTAAGGGTGCTACTTAATATTCTTCTCCATGGCGGTTAGGATTCCGCGCAGAATGTTCAGTTCCAGAGCGTCAGGTTCCGCTCGTGTAACAAGGTGGCGAATGCGTTGCATGGTTTCGCCTTGATGCGGACGTAAGAACTGTATTTTTCGCAAAACTTGTTCAGTATGCTCAAAGAGCATCTCTACTTCAGCCGAAGTCGGCAGAGATTTCGCTGGCGTCTCCGGTGTGATTGACTGCTCGGTATGATGACGTTTATATATTTCGTAGCTAAGAGTTTGTACCGCAGCAGCCATATTTAGTGAGCTGTATTCGGGGTTGGCTGGGATCGTGACCCGGTATTTTGCGTGACGGATATCATCATTATGTAAACCCATCCGCTCCGGTCCAAAGATTAATGCCACTGGGCTCTGCTGAGCCGCACTGGTTAGCATCTCAGCGGCGGCTTCAGGGTCAAGTTCAGGCAAGTCATAGCCACGTGGGCGGGCAGTGCTGGCAATCACGACAGTGCAATCAGCGACGGCTTCGGTAAGGCTATCCTTAATCGTTGCTGACGCCAATAAGTCGGTCGCACCAGCGGCCATTTTTTCAGCCTCTTGAGCTGGAAAATCCCGTGGGTTAACCAGGCATAAATCGCTCAAACCCATGGTTTTCATGGAGCGAGCGGCTGACCCAATATTGCCCGGGTGAAATGTTCTTACCAATATGATTCTTACGTTTTTAAGCATGTTGTGCGGAGGTTCATTGGCTAAGTTGAAAGGGCGCTTCAGTGGTGATGATTCGCTAGTCGTGGTTGGATATTCACAGTCCACGTAGCGTATTATGCCGCCGTAAACGGGGATAGAGTATCAAATGTGTTCGCACAATACGCAATGCACTTCCTTTGACTCGCATCCTATATGCACGGTTATTGGCCTCTTTTAAGTCGATTTCTGCGTCGCTTTAGCGCTGTTTGTGTTGACTTGATGACACTCCATATTCCTGAATACGTATGCAGAATATTCCTTTGAGTCATGAATACGTATGCAGCTGCTTCCTTGGATTAGGGCATTCAAATACGATTGTTAAGCGATTATTACAAAATCATTAAATTGAATTATAAAAGAGGAAGATCATGAAAGTGACAAACCGGCTAAAAACAGCATTAGACAAGCAGCAAGCGTCTAGTGCTGGGGTGTTCTACCGAACCACCTTATCTGCGTGCATTGCGGCGGCGATCGCTGGGGTATCTGCACCTCAGGCATTCGCGCAAAGTGATGCGAGCAGTGATGCAGTTGATAATGTGTTGGAAGAGGTGGTTGTGACCGGCTTCCGTGCGAGCATCCGTGATTCGATCGATCAGAAGCGTTTTTCAAACGTCGTGGTTGAGTCTATTAGTGCTGAAGATATCGGTAAATTGCCAGACTCGAGCATTGCCGAATCAATTGCGCGCTTGCCCGGCCTCGCTGCGCAACGACTTGATGGTCGAGCTAGTTCGATCTCCGTGCGTGGTTTTAATGAAGACTTTTCAACTACTACGTTTAACGGTCGTGAACAAGTTTCAATCGACGACAATCGTGGCGTGCAGTTTGACTTATATCCATCCGAAATTATGTCGGCTGTTACGGTTTACAAAACGCCAACAGCATCGTTGGTAAATCAGGGCATAGCCGGAACTATTGACCTACAAACCGTACGTCCGCTTGATCGAACTGAAAGTGTTGCGGCAATAAATATTTCAGCGGAACAGAATAGCCTCAAGAACTTAAATGCTGATGGTGAAGACACAGGCTATCGTGGCACCTTCTCCTATATTGATCAATTCGCCGACAACACCGTTGGTGTAGCATTGGCATTGTCGACATTCGAATCACCTAATAATGAAGAGCGTTGGAACGCTTGGGGTTACCCGACTGATGATGCTGGTAACAGTGTGTTGGGCGGTGCTAAGCCATTTGTTCGGTCATCAAATTTGCAGCGCGACACCTTCATGGGTGTGGTGCAATTTCAACCTAATGAAGCATTGTCGATCACCGCAGATGCGTTGTACATCGATTTCTTAGACGAAAAAATTCTGCGTGGTATCGAAATTCCTGGTGCAATTTGGGGCGGTGGATTCGGCACTGTTTACACGCCGGGCACGATTGATAATGGCTTTGTTACAAGTGGAACGTTGTCGAATGTGATGGGCGTTGTGCGAAATGATTTCGAGCAACGTGACGCTACCTTGAAGAACTTTGGTGTCAACATCGAATATGCTCTGAGTGACTCGCTAACCCTTGAAGTGGATGCCAGTTCATCGCAGACGGAACGAACGGTTTGGAGCCTTGAAAGCTACTCTGGAACCGGTCGAGGAACCGGCGTTGGCGCAACCGATACGCTTGGCTTCACCATGGACGGGCAAGAAGGTGTCACGTTCACCAATCAGTTGAACTACGCGGACCCAGCGTTGATCCAATTGGGCGGCCCACTTAGCTGGGGTAATGGCAATACGGTTCCTGCTGATGGGCAAGATGGTTTTATTAATATTCCCGAAGTAGACGACGAGCTAAGTGCATTTCGTATTGATTTGTCGAAGGACTTTGATCAAGGATTTTTAACTCAAGTTTCGGTTGGCCTTAATTACACAGACCGTACCAAAGAGAAGCGCGATGCTGGCTTCTTTTTGACCTTGCGTGACTACCCAAATCGTTCTGGTGTTCCAAGTGGATATGAAGTTGCTCCAACGTCGCTTGAATTTCTTGGGCTTGGCAGCATGCTGTCCTATGACTCTTTCGGTTTATACAACGACGGCTTTTATGTCGAAACGGATGAGAGTTTAACGTCAAACAATCGCTTGATTAATAGTTGGAGCGTCACCGAGAAGATTACTACGGCATTTATTCAAGCTGACTTTGCGACTGAACTAGCTGGCATGCCGTTGACCGGTAATCTCGGTCTTCAATACGTTGATACTGACCAAAGTTCGCGCGGTAATGCAGTGACAAGTGAGAATGGTTTTGCAGTAGCAACTCCACGTGAAGCGGGGGCGAATTACGACCACACTTTGCCAAGCTTAAACATGTCTCTTGAGCTATCCGACAATCAGAAATTACGTCTAGGTTTGGCGCGTACGATTTCACGCTCACGAATGGATCGAATGAATTCAGGTTTCGGTTATAACTTTAATTCAGCATTGAATGCCGTCGGACTACCTCCGTTCTCGGCTGAAGGCGGAAACCCAGAGTTACGCCCAAATGAGGCCGATCAATTTGACTTGAGCTACGAATGGTATTTCAGCGATGAAGGTTATGTGGCTGTTGCCTATTTCTATAAGGACTTGAAAACGTGGCAAGAGCAGACTGAAATTCTAGAAGATTTCAGTGGCATTATTCCTCCCGGTGCTGACGGCGTAGTTAACAACACGGGCGGTGTGGTTAAAGCTTGGGTTGATACTACAACTGGCAGCATAGATGGTTTTGAGTTGACTGGTGTCTTGCCTGGTAATGTGATTTCTGAAGCGCTAGATGGCTTTGGCGTCAGTGTCAGTGCGTCTTTTCTTGATAGCTCGTTAGACTCAGCCATTGATGGTGGTCCAATCGTGGTGCCAGGCTTGTCTGAGGAAATTATCAACGCCACGGTTTTCTATGAGAAAAATGGTTTCAGTGCGCGTGCTAGTGTTCGAGATCGTCAAGACTTCCTTGGTGAGCGCTTCGGTATTTCGTTTAGCCGAGAGTTCACTACGGTCGAGGGCGCGACGATTTGGGACGCTCAAGTTGGTTACGATTTTGGGGAGGCTGGCATAGAGGCGCTTGAAGGATTGGCGCTCTCGTTCCAGGCTCAAAATTTGACGGATGAACCTTATTCAACCATTAACGGTGATGGGTTTGTCACTGACTTCCAACGCTATGGTCGTACTTACTTGATTAATGCTCGTTATAAGTTTTAACCTATGATGATGCTGATGTTTGGTCGGTAGCTAGAGGCTTTGATGCGCTCGCGCAACCGCCAACTTTAATCAATAGATAACCCCTGTGGACTTTGTTTGCAGGGGTTTTTTTACTTCGTTATGCTGCCTTAAAAACAGCGGCGATTGGGCAGATACATGACAGATAAAATCATTAACAATGTTGTAATTGTGGGCGGTGGAACAGCTGGCTGGATAAGCGCTGCGCTGCTAGTACGCATGCTCGGTAAAACGCTGAATGTTACTCTAGTTGAGTCAGATCAAATTGGCACTGTCGGGGTCGGAGAGGCAACTATTCCGCCGATTCTCACTTTGAATCAAGCGCTAGGTATTGATCAGGCGGATTTTATGGCTAAGACAAATGCCACAATCAAGCTTGGTATAGAGTTTGAAAATTGGCGCAAACCGGGGCATAAATATATGCACGCGTTTGGAAAGCTTGGCAAAGACTTCCCATTTTGTGGTTTTGAGCAGCTTTGGTTGCGGGGTTTGAAGGCTGGCTACAGTAGTGACTTCTGGGACTATTCATTAAATTACCAAGCGGCCAAGCAGGGAAAATTTGCGCTATTGGACAATATTCCCAAGACTGATATGCAAGGCTTGGTTTACGCCTTTCATTTTGATGCCGGCCTCTATGCTAACTATCTGCGAGAATTGAGTGAGCGAGCCGGTGTGACTCGTATAGAGGGCAAGGTTAAGCAAGTTGATCGGCATACCGCGAGTGGCGACATTACCAGCCTAGTGCTTGATGATGGGCGCACTGTAGACGGCGATTTATTCATTGACTGTAGTGGTTTTCGAGCGTTGTTGATCGGTGAGACACTAGGTGTGGAGTACGAGGATTGGCGTCATTGGTTACCGTGTGATTCAGCGCTGGCAGTGCAATCTGAGGCAAGCTTGCCAGTGCCGCCATATACGCAATCTATTGCGCATAGCGCTGGTTGGCGATGGCGTATTCCATTAACCAAGCGCACCGGTAATGGCATTGTGTTCAGTAGCCAACATATGCACGAAGAAGAGGCTCGACAATACCTACTGGATAGTTTGGACGGAGCGGCTATTACTGAGCCGCGACTGCTTAGATTTACCGCCGGTAGGCGCGCGTCACAGTGGCATAAGAACTGTGTCGCCATCGGCTTGTCGTCAGGGTTCTTAGAGCCGTTAGAGTCAACCAGTATCCACCTTATACAGACGGCGGTGATTCGGTTGTTAAAACTATTTCCACACGCTGGGATTAAAGCTACTGAAGTTGCCGAATACAACCGACAAGCCGCTGAAGAGATAGAGCACGTTCGAGATTTTATCATTTTGCACTATCACGCGACCGAGCGGGAGGACAGTGAGTTTTGGCGTGCGTGCCGGAGTATGGATATTCCCGACGGCCTACGACACAAGATCGAGTTGTTTCGCCAATCGGGCAAGGTTTACAACCCGACCGAAGCGTTGTTTTCGGACGTGGCGTGGCAGCAGGTAATGCTGGGGCAGGGGATTGTGCCTAATGACTATCATCCATTGGCGGATGCGATGTCGGAGGCTCAATTAGCGGAGTATCACCGCAATGTAAAGTCGATCATCAAGCAAGTTGTTGAAAAGCTTCCGCTGCATCAAGATTTTCTGGATGTAGTTCATCGCAAATCTTGACAAACTAGCGCTTTATTTTGTTAACGATCGGTTCGTGTTGCCGCCAAATTTTTCTTGATTGCTTTGATATTCCGTTCTACTCGGTCGCCGAGTTTGAGCGCGACGCTGGTTGCCAGCATGTCGATGACCGCGAGATGGATGATTCTCGAGGTCATCGGCGTAAACAGGTCGGTGTCTTCAGCGGTAACGGCATTCAGGACATATTGGCATTGAGCTGCCAATACCGAAGTTTGAGCGGTTATGCCAATTACCACCGCGCCACATTGTTTGGCTAGTTCCGCGTTGATGATCATCGCATCGGTGCGACCGGTGTATGAAATAAACACCGCGACATCATTGCTGTCCATCATCGAGCAAGCCATGCGTTGATTGATATAGTCGGTGTGTGCAATGACCGGCATACCGAAGCGAAAGAATTTATGCTGGGCATCTAAGGCCACTGAACTGGACGCGCCCATTCCAAAAAAGTGGACACTCTTACATTGAGCAATTGCCTCGGCCGATGCGTCTAAAACAGTCGGATCGATGGTATTCGCTAACGATTGAATGCTGCCTTGAATTGAGCTCATGATCTTCTTGATCACCATTGAGCTATCATCATCACGACTCAAATTATCGACAAAAAGTTGGCCGTTGGATGATATTTCTTGGGCTAACCTCAGTTTAAAGTCAGGGTAGCCGTCGCAGCCAAGCTTATGGCAAAAGCGGTTGACGGTTGGTTCGCTAACATCGGCTGCTGTGGCCAGCACGGCGATCGATTGGTGAATAACCACTGCAGGGTCTGCTTGAATAATGGCGGCGAGTTTTTTATCCGATTTGCTTAACCGAATGGTGCTGCTATTCATTAGCTGCAATAGAGATGCTTTTGCTTGCATGCTGCTTCCCCTTTGAGTGCCTGTCTGCAATAGTTTGTTTTTGTAATTTAATTTCAATAATAACGGAAAAGTCGACCTAACGCGTCAAAATTGAAAGTTTGCTCCCGTTCGAGCGCGCTTCAGCTGATTCAATTTATTTTGATGAGAACTGCATGGATTGTAGTTAGATTACAAAAAATAAGGATTTATCACTTTAAATTGTAATTATATTACAGGATGTGCTACTATTTTCAGGTAATTAGAATGTTGGTAATCGATTGCTTTAGGTCGGTCTCTGACAAACGTTAAATTTAGCTGAGTGTCCGGTTAACAACGAAGTTCGACCCAACAGTCAAACTTTCTCTCGTTAATCTGAATGCCCAGCACTGATTGATTAAAAGTAGGAAGACGGATGTACAAAATCGCTATTAATGGTTTCGGAAGAATTGGACGCAATGTGTTGCGTGCGATGTATGAATACCAAAAAAATGATCAGATAAAGGTTGTTGCGATCAATGATCTCGGTGAAGCGGCGATCAATGCGCATCTACTTAAATATGACACAGTACATGGTGAGTTTGCGCAAGACGTCAGCGTTGACGGTGATCACCTTGTCGTTGCCGGTGATCGTATTAAAGTTCTTGCTGAGCGTGACCCAGCTAACTTGCCATGGGCGGAGCTTGGTGTCGATCTAGTATTGGAGTGCACCGGCTTTTTTACTGCACGCGATGACGCTAGCGCGCATTTAACCGCTGGCGCTAGTAAGGTGCTGGTTTCGGCTCCGGGCAAAAACATGGATGCAACGGTCGTTTACGGCGTAAATGATGACGTTCTAACATCCGAGCACCAAATTGTATCCAATGCGTCATGCACCACTAACTGCCTGGCCCCTATCGCGAAGGCATTGCATGATGCTATTGGCATTGAGAAAGGTTTGGCCAATACGGTTCATTCATATACTAATGATCAACGTTTGAATGACGTGTACCACACCGATTTGCGTCGTGCTCGTGCAGCAGCGCATTCGATGATTCCATCTAAAACTGGCGCCGCTGCGGCGATCGGTTTGGTAGTTCCAGCGTTAGCGGGCAAGCTCGATGGCTTATCAATTCGAGTACCTACGCTGAATGTGAGTTTACTCGACCTTACTGTGACACTTTCGCGTGATACCACAGTAGAAGAGGTCAACGAGATTCTGACAAATGCGGCTGAAGCATCTAAAGGCGGAATCTTCCGAGTTAACACTTTGCCATTGGTTTCAAGTGATTTTAATCACAACCCTGCCTCTAGCATTGCTGACGTAACTCAAACTCGCGTGTTTGGCGACATGGTTAAAGTGCTGGCGTGGTACGACAATGAATGGGGTTTTTCAAACCGCATGATTGATACGGCCGCGCGGATGCTCGAATTAGGTTCGGGTGTCGCTTTGTCAAAAGCGAGTTAGCGACAAGTCAAGTTAGCGACTTAATGTGGCTCGCTTGCAATCGGTGCAACCTTGCAATCGGTGCAACATTGATCTGATGCATCGTAGAAAAGTTATTGAATAGTTTCGTGGAATGGACGTGTTGTTAGCAAGGATGCTGTTTTTCTTTCCGTTCAGAATAAAAATTTCACTTAGTTTTATAAGAGTTTTATAAGAGTTTTACAAGCTCTGAGGGATGCCCCGTTCAGTGCGTGGTTGAATCCGCTTAGCCCGTTGATCTTATTCCTGTGGTTGCCTCGAGATAGAGTTGCCTCGAGATAGCGCCGGCTCCAGATAGCGTCGACTTGAGGCTAAGATTTGTGACACCATCCGAACAACAACATCGCTAAGCAAAATATGCAAATCCGTATGGTGCAAACTGCACTATGTTGTTTTCGAGTGACGTCTTTTCACCAAATTTGTATGTTCCTAATACGAGCTCTTGATCTAGTTTTTGCGGCTGCCAAATGATTGGCTGATCAGATAGATTAAAGCAGGCAATCGTAGTTTGCTGGTCGTGGCTACGTTTAATAACTAATAAGTTATCGGGCGCATCAATAAAACAGATGTCGCCTTTAATTAAAGTTGTTTGCTCACTTCGCCAGCTCAGAAACGATTTATAAAAATTCAGCACCGAGCCCGGGTCATCAATTTGTACACTCACATTATTTTGCGCATGGTCAGGTGCCACAGGTAGCCATGCCGAACCTTGAGAGAAGCCAGCATTGGGTTCGGATTCATCCCAAGCGATAGGCGTGCGACATCCGTCGCGACCCTTAAATTCTGGCCAGAACTCAATGCCGAAGGGGTCTTTCAATTGATCTCGTTGTATTGGTGCTTCGGTAAAACCGAGTTCTTCGCCTTGATATACGCACAGAGTGCCACGAAGGCTCGCAGCTAAAGCCAGAGTCATTTTGGCGAACTCTTGATTCAGTTTGCCGTTGCCCCAGCGTGTAACCACACGTGTCACATCATGATTGCTAACCGCCCAACAGGGCCAGCCTTCGCCGATCACCGCCTCTAACGAGTTGACGGTTGTCTTTATATGGTCGACTGAAAACTCATCGGCGAGTAATTCAAAGTTATAACCCATATGCAGTCGTTTGCCGCCCTCGGTATACTCGGACAATGTTTTCAATGAATCCTCGGAGTTGATCTCACCGAGCGCAACGGTACCAGGATATTGATTTAGCAGGTCACGAACCGATTCTAAGAAGCTCAAGTTTTCTATTTGAGTATTGTCAAAGTGGTGATACTGCGCCGCATAAGGGTTGTCTGGTGAGAAGCCGCGACCGGTTCGCTGTTCGCGTGGCTTAAATGGGTTATCGCGTAGTGATTGATCGTGATAACAAAAATTGATCGCATCAAGTCTAAATCCATCCACACCGCGCTTCAGCCAAAATTCGAGCTCTTGAAGAATTTGTTGGCGTAATTCTGCGCAATGAAAGTTGAGATCGGGTTGTGATTTTAAGAAATTGTGCAGATAGTATTGTCCGCGCCCAGCATGCCATTCCCACGCAGAACCGCCGAATATCGAAATCCAGTTATTTGGCGCTGAGCCGTCCGCTTTTGGGTCAGCCCAAACGTACCAGTCGGCTTTAGCGTTGCTGCGCGATTCGCTGCTTTCGACAAACCAGTCATGTTGATCCGACGTGTGGCTAAGCACTTGGTCGATCATGACCTTGAGATTGCGTTGTTTCGCTTGATCAATGAGTTCATCAAAATCGCTGAGTGATCCGAATATCGGATCAACGTCACGATAATCGCTAATGTCGTAGCCGAAGTCTTTCATCGGTGATTTGAAAAATGGTGATACCCATACAGCATCAACGCCTAACTCGACGATGTAGTCGAGCTTGTTGATTATTCCTCGGATGTCACCAATGCCGTCGCCGCTGGTATCACAAAAGCTGCGGGGATAGACTTGATAAATCACCGCGCCTCGCCACCAATCTTGATTGATCGAGTGCTGCTTCAAGCTGGTCGCGGATGAGTCGACGGTAACATTAGATTTTTCAACGGCTGATTTCAAAACGAATTTATATTGTTATTGTCTGCAAGGTTTCTTATTTACATTTGGTTGTAGGCCGCTGTCATTTACGTTCGAGCGTGTCCGAACTACTGCGCTTGGTTCGATAAGAACTGTATGTTTTGCGCCATGGCACGCTTGCAATTTCCGCCCCACAGCAACTCGACATCCAAATATTTTTTCAGATTGCATAGTAGTGGGATATTGCGTGATTGGGGAGTCACCTAAGCTCTGAATACGTATGTAAAGAGGTTGATGCTTTATGAATACGTATGTAATCGCTTCCTGCGCTGGCAAGCTGTGAGTAGCATGTGACTATGTTATTGGTAGCGGTACTTCCACCGGGCTTGAATTTATGTGCAGCGTCTCTCAACTTGCCGTACTGTTTAGTGTAAATCTCGATGGAGCAACCGCTACTATGAAACATAATTCATATCGTATGATTTGAATCTCCCTTTAAAATTTGATCCCGTTGGCTGGTTTTGGTCGCGGGATTTTTTTTGATAGTGGTGTGACTCAAGCATTGAGCTTGCCGGTAGAGCAGGCGCCGACATTTAATAACATTGATTCATATTGTGGATCGACGTGGAGTGAGAACAAGCATGTATGACCTAATCAAAACGGCAGTTAGTGGCGGTAAAACGATTCTATTATTGACCCTGCTTATTTTGCCGTTACAAACCTCAGCGGCAAGTGTTGAACGCATAGAGCCCCCGTTTTGGTGGGCCGGTATGGTGAGCAACAAATTACAGTTGATGGTTTCGGGGCCTAATGTTGGCAAAATGCGTGTGTCCACCGCGGCGCCGTTTGTGAAAATTAGTCGACAGTCCGAAGCGCAGAGCCCTAACTATTTGTTTGTCGATCTGGAATTGCTTAACGGTCACACAGCCGGACGTGTAGCATTTGAATTTACTGCAACCGATGGTTCTGTCAGCACGCATGAATATGAATTCAAGCAGCGACGAAAGGACTCTGCGAATCGTACGGGTTTTTCTGCGAAGGATGTTATTTATCTTGTCACGCCAGACCGCTTTGCTAACGGTGATCTGGCTAATGATTCGGTTGCTAGCTTGCGTGAAGCGGCCGATCGAGGTAACCCTGATGGTCGACACGGAGGAGATCTAATCGGATTGGCTGACAATTTGGAGTATCTAAATCAACTCGGTATAACGCAGATTTGGCTAAATCCCCTGCAAGAAAATGATCAAGAGCGTTATTCTTATCATGGTTACTCTGTCAGTGATCTATACAATATTGATGCGCGGCTAGGTGGCAATGCGGCATTACTCGCGGTTACGGCTAAGGCGAAAAGCTTGGGTATCGGTCTGATTATGGATACCATTCCCAATCACATAGGTCTTAATCATTGGTGGATGAATGACTTGCCAAGTAGTGATTGGGTCAATAACGATGGCGAATTTTTTCAAACTTCGCATCGTCATGAAATGGTGCAGGACCCGTACGCGCCGGCCAGTGATAAGCGGGAGTTTAGTGATGGTTGGTTTGTGCCGACTATGCCCGATTTAAATCAACGTAATCCCTACCTTGCAAATTATCTTATTCAAAACAATATCTGGTGGGTTGAATATGCCGACTTAACGGGCCTTAGAGTCGACACTCTGCCCTATGCTGACAAACACTTTACACAAGAATTCAGCAATCGCTTGTTGAGTGAGTATCCCGATTTCAATATCGTCGGTGAGGAATGGTCTACCAATATAAGCTTGGTGTCTTACTGGCAAAGAGGTAAGCGCAATCAAGACGGGTTCGACGCAAATATTCCGAGTTTGATGGATTTTCCATTGCAAGACGCGTTAATTAAAGCGCTGACCGAACCCGCTACTGAACCTAACTCTGCGACGACTGGACTGCTTCGCATACACGGCGTTCTGGCTAATGATTTTCAATACCCAAAGGCTGATGATCTTGTTGTCATTGGTGACAACCATGATATGAGCCGACTCTACACTTGGCTCCACGAAGATATTCGTTTGTACAAAATGGCACTCAGTTTTTTAATGACAACGCGAGGTGTTCCACAGTTATTTTACGGTACTGAGATTTTGATGAAAAACCCCGGCACCGAGGAACACGGTATTATTCGCAGCGATTTCCCTGGTGGATGGCCGGATGATCAGCGCAATGCGTTCACCGGTGAAGGTATGGCCGAGTCTGAGTTGCAGGCCCAAGCGTTTGTTCGAAAGCTACTTAATTGGCGTAAACAAAGTGCAGCGGTTCATTCCGGCGCGCTGGTGCACTACTTACCACGCGATGGTGTTTATACCTATTTTCGGCAAACAGCCGATGAATCTGTGATGGTGGTTATGAATAATAGTGAGCAAGTTAAAGAGCTTGAGACGCAACGTTTCTCGGAGTCGACCCGCGGTTATTCCAGTATGCGTGATGTGTTTATTGGCAGCCAGCAGCGTATCGCTTCGACTATTAAGGTGCCCGCAAAATCAGCACGTATCTTCGAGCTTATTAAATAGCTTGGCGCGATCTATTAAATACAATAATGACGAGACATTGAATGAACGCACAATTAACGGCGAAGCCAACACTGAACTTTTGGCAAATATGGAATATGTGTTTTGGGTTTTTAGGAATTCAGTTTGGTTTTGCGCTGCAGAATTCCAATATTAGTCGAATTTTTCAAACACTCGGCGCTGACATGAGCGCGATCCCAATATTATTCATCGCCGCGCCGCTAACGGGGTTGCTAGTGCAGCCGATAGTAGGGCACTTTAGTGATAAAACATGGAACCGTCTGGGGCGTAGACGGCCATATTTCTTATGGGGCGCTTTGCTCACGACCGGTGCGTTAATTTTTATGCCGAGTTCGCCAACTCTTTGGGTTGCCGCTGGTATGTTGTGGATTCTAGATGCTTCGATTAACGTCACTATGGAGCCGTTCCGTGCGTTTGTCGGCGATATGTTGCCAAGTAAGCAGCGTACGTTTGGTTATGTTATGCAAACCTTCTTTATTGGGGTTGGAGCGGTAGTAGCTTCGATGATGCCGTGGATATTCACCAATCTGTTAGACGTGTCGAATACGGCTCCGGCAGGGCAGATACCAGACTCGGTAAAGTTTAGTTTTTATTTAGGGGCAGCCGCAGTGGCTTTGACTGTAGGTTGGACTATTTTGCGAACCAGAGAATACAGCCCCGATGAGTTGGCCTCATTTATTGAGCCGGAAATTGCGGCTCAGGCGAGTCAAACACAGCATGAATTGGATGGTAAATCGGTATTCAGTCAGACAGCCGCTTTTATATGGTGCGCTGTGGGTCTATTGGCAACGATTGCGGTTTACCTCGGTCGCTGGGACGCTCAGTTGTATATCCTTAGTGCCGGTGCGGTTTGCTACGGCCTCATTCAGTTATACGCCGCCACCATTGAAGCGCGTGGCGGCGCGGATAATGGATTTTACGAGGCCTGTCGGAATGTGGTGTTAATGCCAAGCACCATGCGTCAGCTGGCATTAGTTCAGTTCTTTTCATGGTTCCCGTTGTTTGCCATGTGGATTTACACCACACCGGCGGTTACGTCTTTTCACTACGCAAGCTCCGATCCACAGAGTGCGGCTTACAATACCGGTGCGGATTGGGTTGGCGTGCTATTTGCGGGCTACAATGGATTCTCGATTCTCGCTGCGCTGCTGATACCCGTAGCGGTAAAGCTGATCGGCCTAAAAGGCACTCATCAACTTAATTTGTTGTTGGGGGCAGCCGGCTTGGCGTCAATGTTAGTTATTCGCGACCCGCATTGGTTAATGCTTTCGATGGTCGGCGTTGGCTTTGCATGGGCATCGATTTTATCCGTGCCGTACGCCATTTTGTCGGATGCCTTGCCCTCTAACAAAATGGGCATTTACATGGGCGTATTCAATTTCTTTATTGTGATTCCGCAACTGGTTGCGGCTAGTTTGCTGGGATTGGCATTAAAGTATTTGTTTGGTGGCGAACCGATACTGATTCTGGGCTTGGCCGCGGGTCTTTGGGTGGTTGCGGCGCTTGCTATGTTTTTCGTTAAGTATCAAGACCCAGTGGCGTGATTTGACGAAAAGATGGGCTTAGAGTGATATTTTCGCGCCGCTAGAGTCTCGAATGATCAGTCGAGTGGGCAATAATTTGGATTCACCTGTTTCGCCGTTGATTGAGCGAATCACGCTGTCGACCAATGCTTGGCCGGCCGCAAAAGTGTCTTGCTGAATGGTGGTTAGTGATGGTGCCAAGTGTTCGGCGGTGGGAATGTCGTCAAAGCCCACAATTGCTTTGTCTCGAGGTACTTTGAGGCCATGCTCGCGTAGTGCTTTGATTGCACCAATAGCAATTAAGTCGCTGGCACAGGCAATGGCTGAGAATTCCACGCCGCTAGTAATTAAGGTGTGAGCTGCGCGATAACCGCATTCTTCGGAAAAGAATGCATTTACGCGAAGCCTAGGGTCTACCTCAAGGCCGTGTTTGGCATGGGCTCGACAATAACCTGCGTAGCGGTCTCGGAACTCTGGGTAGTCATTTGATTCATCACCGAGAAAGGCAATGCGGGTATGTTCCAGACGAATCAAGTGATCGGCGGCTAAGAACCCGCCGAGCTCGTTGTCACTGCCGACGAACAGTCCAGGTTGATCTTCAATGACTGGGCCCCAGGTGACAAAGTGAGCGCCTTCGTGATCGAGTTTGGAAATGCGTTTGATGTAGCTGGTGTAGTCGCCGTAACCGAGGAATATGATGCCGTCGGCTTTGTTGGCGTCTTCGTATTCAGCATTCCAGTCATCACTGAGTTGTTGAAACGATATGAGTAAATCGTAGCCTTGTTGCGCTGATGCGCGGGTAATGCTGCCTAGCATCGATAAGAAGAAGGGGTTAATAAAGGCTTCGCGCTCACCGCTGTCTTCAAACAAAAGCAAGGCTAAGGTATTGGTACGTTGTGACCGTAAGTTGCGGGCATTAACATCGACTTTGTAATTCAAGTCACGCGCAATTTGTTGTACTCGTTGGCGTGTCGCGAGACTCACCAGCGGGCTATTGCGCAAGGCACGCGACACCGTGGGCTGTGAAACGCCCGCTAAGTGTGCAATGTCGACCGATGTCGGTTTGTTCTTACCTTTCATTAAAAATCTATTTATGTAAATAAATTACATTTTCATGACTGCTAGCTTGTAACTTAATGACCATCTTATTATTCTCACAGGCGGAGAGAGGTGCTCGCTGACGCGAGTAAATACGGTATATCTGTGTGTTACTGCTGGACTTTATTATTGTTGCTCCAGAGTAATGCTCAATACATCTGTAAGCAAGCATTGTAGCGTTAGTAAAGCGGGTTTACCCAGCACAATGTATAGGAGGCGGTGAATAGGGAGCGATCAAAATTCAAATGATCGTTATTTGTTCGCCAAAATTGATCGGTTGTCAGTGACGGCGTGTCTGTCACCAATCAACGATAAAACTAATAACATAAGAGATCTAATAATGGCTCAAGCACCTATTGCGGACACCTCCGCGAGCGCGACCGATGCGCATCAAAATAAGAACTACCTCGTTCCACTGATTATTTTAGCCACACTATTTTTCATGTGGGGCTTTTTGACGTCGCTAAACGATATCCTTATTCCTTACTTTAAGAAGTTATTTGAACTTAACTATACTCAGGCGTTATTGATTCAATTTTGTTTTTTTGCTGCTTATGGTGTTTGTAGTATTCCGTCAGGCACCTTGGTTAAGCGTATTGGCTATCAACGCGGTGCTGTGATTGGCCTTACAATTGCTGCGGTGGGTTGCTTTCTATTTGTGCCTGCTGCGAATCAGCTTAGCTACAATTTGTTTCTTGGCGCACTTTTCGTGTTGGCAGCGGGTATCACCTTATTGCAGGTATCGGCTAACCCGTACGTGGCTCAATTGGGCCCAGCAGCCACTGCTCCGCGACGCCTGACATTAACTCAAGCGTTTAACTCGCTAGGTGCCTTTTTAGGGCCTAAGACTGGCGCGGTATTGTTACTCGGCGCGGCGGCCACTCAACTTGAAATGAGTGCTGAAGCGGTGAAGATGCCGTATGTGCAATTGGGCGTTGCCTTGCTGGTTATGGCAGTGGTGTTCTTTTTTATTAAACTGCCTAAATTAAACGACGATGCAGAAAGCGGTTCGTATGTTGATTCGTTGAAATACCGTCATTTAGTACTCGGTGTGATCGCTATTTTTGTCTATGTTGGTGCCGAGGTGTCAATTGGCAGTTTGATTATCAACTTTATGGCCGACCCGCTGATTGCTGGCATGCCAGAAGCAGAAGCCGCCAGTTTCGTGTCGTACTATTGGGGCTTGGCTCTGATCGGAAGATTCGTCGGTGTGGCGCTCATGTTCGTGATCTCCGGGAACCGCATGTTGCTGATAAATGCGCTATGCGCGGTGGCGCTATTAGTGGTGGCCATTACCACTGAAGGGCAGTCTGCTTATATCGCATTGGTCGCTGTTGGCTTCTTTAACTCGCTAATGTTTCCAACCATCTTTAGTTTAGCGATTGCTAAGTTAGGCCCGCTTGCGAGTCGTGGTTCTGGTTTGTTGTGTACGGCTATTATCGGTGGTGCGCTGATTCCATTGGCGCAAGGTATCGTTGCTGATACTTCTGGTTTACAGATTTCGTTTGTTATTCCTGCGGTCTGCTATTTGTATATTGCGTTCTATGGTGCGACTGGCTGGCAACCTAAAGGTCCAGCTCTTGAGCAAGGTTAGGCGCAGACTGTTTATCTAAAAAGGCCTCGTCGTGATGAACGCCGAGGCCTTTTTAGTTTGAAGGAATGCGGTGCCTGCGTTAAAGCAAGGTTTGGGCGTATACGCTGGCGCCAAGTAAGCCTGGATTTTTGTGCATTATTAACCAGGTTGGAATGTTGCGCATTAGATAGCTGTGGCGACCTTTGTTCTCGAACCCTTTGCGGAACCGACTCTCGATGAGTTGTTGTGGATAACGTTGGCATATCCCACCGCCGATAAACACGCCTTGGTCGGCGCCAAGTGCCAAGGCGATATCGCCTGCGACCTGCCCGAGCACTTCAAAGAATAAGTCGAATGTCTCTTCGCATATGGGGTCTGTTTTATTGATCCCGGCTACCGCAATGTCGGCAGCGATTAATCCGGGATTTTCCTGACCGTGTATTTCGCACAATGCTTCGTGAATGTTGACCAAGCCTGGGCCTGAGAGCAACCGTTCGCGGGAGATTCGGTCGTCAAATTTCTGATGTAGGTAAGCTAGAATCTCGCCTTGTAATTGATTCTCAGGTGAAAAACCAGCGTGCCCACCTTCGGTGACTAACGGAATCAATCCGCCATTGCGTCGTAATAAACCCGACATACCCAATCCGCTACCAGGGCCTAGCGCACCAACCGTATAGTCGCCGTCAGGTAGGCCGTTCCACTCGCCGCCAATGTTGATCAGGTCATCTGCTCCGAGGCAACTAAGGCTGTATGAAATAGCCTCCCAGTCATTCAACAGCCTTACATGTTCGGTATTGTATCGGGCGCGCAAGTCCTTGCAGTCGATCGCCCAATGGCTGTTCGGGAAAGATACTTTGTCGTCGCGAATAGGGCCTGCTACCGCTAATGAAATGCCGTTAAGTTGCTTGACGTTATGCGAATGCAAATAGGTGTCGATGGCATCAGATACATGTTCAAATTCGGCGGCTTCTAAGGTTTGGGCCTGCATAAAGTAGCGCGGTGCGTCGGCGGTGAGTGCGAATCGTGCATTTGTTCCGCCAATATCGGCAATCAAAGTGGGGTTGTCGCTCATGGTCCTCGATCCTGTTCGCTGCAATCCTATTTTTGGTTACAGTCTGGGTATGGTTAGTGAGTGTTCGGGTTGGTGTGGCAATATCTATCGTAGAGTTTGACCAACGGTCAATGTCGCTTATCGTTAACCCGGTTTGAGTGTAGTCTATCGTTGCGGTACGCGAAATAAATGAAAATGTGCTACCAACAATCTCTTTTTGTAATTTAATAACATTAAGTTTGAATTAATCTAACATTATCCCTAAAATATGTAAATTAATTACATATTTATGATCTACTCGGTGAGCAACCTTTACCTCTTGGTAAAAGCCCAAACTAGGTCGATAGTGGATCGGAGCTAAGCATGCTAAAAACCTGTAATATCGTGATCGTTGGAGGGGAAGGCGATCTCGCGTTTAGAAAGCTATATCCTGCTCTTTATAGTCTACACAAGGAGTCTCTGCTCGCAGAGAGCTCAAAAATAGTTGGCTTTGGTCGAGGCAAGTTTACGCCAGAAAAATTTATCGCAAATATGCGAAAGTGGACCGAAGAGAGTGATTATGTCAACAATGTCGATGATGAGTCATGGGCTAGCTTTAGCGAGCGCGTACTACATTTCGTGGGAGATGCCACCGACCCTAAGGATATTAAAAAGCTCCAAAAGGAAATGGGTGATGGCGAGATAGTGTTCTACTTGTCGACGCCGCCGTCGATTTTTGCGCCGATCTGTAAAGCAATGGGCGAGGCTGGCGCGGTCGCTGACACTACACGATTGGTGGTGGAAAAGCCGTTGGGTTCATCACGTGAGTCGTTTAACGACATAAATAATACGCTGTTCGAGACCTTCGAGGAGCACCAGATCTACCGCATCGATCATTACCTTGGTAAAGAGACGGTACAGAACTTACTCGCGTTGCGCTTTTCCAATATCTTTTTTGAGCCATTGTGGAATCGTCACTATATCGACCATGTGCAAGTCACCGTGGCTGAGAGCGTTGGTGCTGGCGGGCGTTGGTCGTACTACAATGAGTCTGGCGCGCTTCGCGATATGGTGCAGAATCATTTGTTGCAGCTTGTGTGCTTGGTTGCCATGGAATTTCCATCGCGCAATAAAGCGGACGATATTCGTGACGAAAAGCTCAAGGTGATTCGTAGCCTCAAGCCGATTGACGCCTCGAATGTTCAAACCTTGACGGTCCGTGGGCAATACACTGAGGGTTCTGTCAGTCAGAAGCTCGTGCCAGGCTATCTGCAAGAAAAAGATGCGCTACCGGCGTCCGACACTGAAACGTTTGTTGCGATCAAGGCTGAGATTCAGAATAACCGTTGGCAGGGAGTGCCGTTTTATCTGCGCACTGGCAAGCGGATGGCGGAGCGTTATTCAGAAATCGTTATTCAGTTTAAGCCGGTAATTTTTAAATTCATCGACATTGACCCAAATGCAATTAATAACAATCAATTAGTTATTCGTTTGCAGCCTAATGAAGGTGTTGAAATGAAGTTGATGAATAAAGTGCCTGGTTTGAGTGAAAAAACCACCTTACAAAACGTCGGCTTAAACTTGTCGTTTGAAGAGGCGTTTGAAGAGCATCGCAGCCCGAGTGCTTACGAGCGCTTAATTTTGGATGTGACGCGCGGTGACCAAACCTTGTTTATGCGGTCAGATGAGTTACGCGGCGCCTGGCGTTGGGTCGACGGCATGATCGACGGATGGGAAACCGTCCAGCAAAAACCACAGAAGTATAAATCTGGATCCGCGGGTCCAGACGACGCACTCGGCTTACTGATTAAAGATGGCCGCAAGTGGCAGGATTACGAGGGATAAATAGTGGAACCGAATTATCAATGGCATGAGGGCAGTGACGCACAGAGCTTGGCCGAAAACCTAGCCGGCGAGCTGGTGATTAAAATTGGCGACGCGATTTCAGAACGTGGTCTGGCGGTGTTGGCGTTGTCTGGTGGGTCAACGCCCAAGCCGCTGTTTAAGGCGCTAGCCGAGCACGATATTGAGTGGTCTAAGGTGATTATCACCTTGGTCGATGAGCGTTGGGTAGCGCCGAGTCATGAATTGTCTAACGCGGCGTTTATGCATCGGTTCTTGCTTGATGCGTTACCGGATACCGTTCGGTTTGTGCCGCTTTATCAGGCCGCGGAATCTGTGCAAGAGTCATTGTCTTCAGTGCTTGGCAATTACTGCCATGTTACTCGTTCGACTATGGATCAACCGCGGCCATTTGATATTGTGATTTTAGGTATGGGCGAAGATGGGCACACCGCCTCGTTTTTTCCCGATGCTGACAATATTGCGCAACTGGTCGACCCACTCAGCGATGAGTTCTTAATGTGCTGTAGCAGTCCTAGTACGCAGGTTCCTCGAGTGACTTGGAGTTTGCCGCAACTGTTAACTGCCCCCTTTTTAGCATTGCATTTCACAGGTGAATCAAAGCGCGCTGTATTTGAGCGTGCTTGTGGCGATAGTGATGCCACTACGTTACCAATTCGCAGTGCCATTTTTCAAACACGCGTTCCTTTGAATGTGTACTACGCCGCCTAAGCGTGAGCGCAACCAACTATGACCATTAAGCAAATTACCGACAAGATTATTGAACGAAGCAAGGCTAGTCGCGCTGAGTATCTCGCGATGGTGGACGAAATGCGCAATGCGCCGCCAGCACCAGATCGACTGTCATGCAGCAACTGGGCGCATGTGGTGGCGGCTGAATCGGAAGCGGATAAGAAATCAATGCCAGCCGGTCAAGGAGCTAACATTGGTATCGTCACGGCTTATAATGACATGTTGTCGGCTCATCAGCCGTTTGCGAATTATCCTAATGTCATCAAATTGACCGCTCGAGACATGGGCGCTACCGCACAAGTGGCGGGCGGTGTTCCTGCTATGTGCGATGGCGTGACCCAAGGCCAGCCCGGCATGGAATTAAGCTTATTTAGTCGAGACGTTATCGCGTTAGCGACAGCGGTGTCTCTGTCGCATGATGTCTATGATGGAATCATGTGCCTCGGTGTTTGTGACAAAATTGTGCCTGGTTTAGTGATAGGTGCGTTGCAATTCGGGCATTTACCGGCGATGTTTGTGCCAGCTGGACCAATGCCTTCGGGCATTCCTAATAAGGAAAAAGCGCTTGCTCGGCAAAAGTTCGCGACTGGAGAAATTGATAAAGCCAAGCTGTTGGAATCCGAGTCAGCTTCGTATCACAGTGCCGGCACCTGTACTTTTTATGGAACAGCCAATACCAATCAAACCTTGATGGAAGCGCTGGGACTACAGCTGGCCGGCACATCGTTTGTTAACCCTGGTACGGCTTTGCGAACGGAGCTCACCAAAGAGTCGGTCCGACGCCTTCTTGATCAAACTGGTAAGGGGTCTAACTATCGTCCATTGGCTGAAGTGGTGACTGAAAAGTCTATTGTGAATGCCATGGTGATGATGATGGCCACCGGCGGGTCTACCAATCTAACCCTGCATCTAATTGCTATGGCTGCCGCGGCAGGTATCCAGATTAATTGGCACGACATGGATGAGATCTCGCGTATTACACCCTTGTTAGCGCGGGTCTACCCGAATGGGCAGGCCGATGTGAATCATTTTGAGCGAGCTGGTGGCTTAGCGTTTCTGGTAAATCAATTGCGATCTAATGGCTTGCTGAATGAAGACGTCGTAAACGTAATGGGCGAAGGGCTGGATGCTTATGCGCGTAAGCCTGCGCTCAATGATCAAGGCTCAATTGAGTGGGGCAACACCGTCACGGAAAATGGTGACGCTACAATTCTGTCGACAGTGGAAGAACCTTTCGCTGCTGAGGGAGGTATGCGTACCGTTACCGGCAACATTGGAACTGGTGTGGTAAAAATCTCTGCGGTTGATGAGCAGTACCAGGTAATAGAAGCACCTTGCAAGATTTTTGAGACACAAGAAGCGTTGAAAAATGCCTTCGATGCAGGTGAATTAGCCAGTGATCATATAGCCGTGGTTAGGTTTCAAGGACCGTCAGCCAATGGCATGCCCGAGCTGCATAAGCTGACCCCGTATTTAGGGATTTTACAAGATCGAGGATTTAAGGTGGCATTGGTCACTGATGGGCGGATGTCTGGTGCGTCAGGTAAGGTATTAACCGCCATGCACGTTAGCCCTGAAGCTAAGAATGGCGGCTTATTGGCCTATTTGCGCGAGGGCGATGTAATCAGAGTGAATTGTCACACTGGCGAGTTGCAGGCATTGGTAGAAGAGTCTGTGCTTAGTGCGCGTGAGCCCGCTGCAGAGCCAGTGACTCCAAATACCTTGGGGCGTGGTCTATTTGAGAAAATGCGTGCCGTAGTAGGAGACTCTACGCATGGCGCTTCGTTTATTGGAAAGTAGTAATACTCGAGTCGGTGTGGAGCCGGCTATGGAAGCAAGTAATTTAATAGAGGAAAACAGGTGAAGAATCAACCAAGCGTCGGCGATTTGCTCGGCGATCAAAAAGTCGTGCCAGTGGTGGTGATTGATAACGAAGAGCAAGCTCATGGCTTGGCGCAGGCGTTACTCGATGGTGGTGTTAAGGTGATTGAAATTACCTTACGTAATGCCTACGGTGTGCATGCCATCGAGCTAATTAAAAAGACTTACCCTGAGATGATTGTGCTCGCCGGTACGGTCAATTCGGCAGCGCAATTAGTCGCTGTGGTACAGGCTGGCGTCGATGGCATTATCAGCCCGGGAATTACCGCAAAGTTAGCTGAGGCGGCTCGAGAACAAGGCATACCTTATTTGCCTGGAGTAGCTACAGCGTCTGAAGTGCTGCTGGCTATTGAGTACGGCCTGCGTGAATGTAAATTATTTCCAGCAACGGTAGTTGGCGGAATTGGCGCATTGAAAGCTTTGGGAGGTCCATTTCCAGCAATGCGTTTTTGTCCTACCGGCGGTGTGAGTGAAAGTAATTATCAGGACTTTTTGGCGTTGCCGAATGTAATGTGTGTCGGTGGTAGTTGGATTGCGCCAACCAGTTTAGTAAATGCTGGGAAATGGAGCGAGATTACGGCGCTATGCAAAGCGGTCACCGCATAGGGCAAGTCTGAGCTGTGTTAGTGCTGTAAGTTAAGCTAGTTTGGCTATGATTAGTTCCTGAGCTGCTGCTTGTATTGGTCATTCGGCACCGTTAAACCTTGTTTTAATATTGCCGTTTGACTTGTAATTGTTCATGATGCTCTTATCTTTACTGTAGGTTAAAGTAGCAGGCGTTTTGCCTGCCACTCGACAGTACTCGGAGCGAATATGGCCATTTTGAAAAACCCATTTGTGATCGGCATTGTGTCGATCTTAGTCTTTCTTCTACTCTTGGGCTGGTACCTAGATGACGAGCCAGATTTTATTCAGTTAAGTAGGGCAACGGCCGTTGAGCAACAGCCTGTCATCGGCGCGGCGACAACTTCGATGTTGATTAAGACGGCTGAGACCTTGCTCAATAAGCGTGGTGGCTATATGACTAACGACAAGTTGCCGCCGACTACACTAATGGATAATGTGCCGAACTGGGAGTTCGGTGTGTTACAACAAATCCGTGATTTGGTTAAGGCAATGCGCAATGATTATAGTCGTTCACAGACTCAATCATTGGCGGATCCTGATCTAGAGGTGGCCGAGCCAAAATTCAATGTTGACAGCGATGCGTGGATGTTTCCATCTGCCGAAGGTGAATATCAGAAAGGGATTGATGCGCTGGAAAAATATTTAGTTCGGCTGAATGATGCCTCACAGCAAAATGCGCAATTTTATGCTCGGGCCGATAACTTAGGTGAATGGTTGGGGCTTGTCGAAAAACGTTTAGGTTCGTTGTCTCAACGTTTGAGTCAGGCACGTCCTCAAGTGCGTATTAATACTGACCTGGCCGGAGATGCTAATGCACAACAGTCCACGGCCGCTGCAAGTGAAATATTGTCGGAAGCCTCATGGTTTGAAATCGATGACAGCTTCTATGAAGCGCGCGGAACGGCTTGGGCCTTGATTCACTATCTTAGAGCTGCCGAAGTCGACTTTGGGCCGGTGTTGCGCGATAAAAATGCAATACCAACTCTACGGCAAGTGATTCGCGAGCTAGAGTCCACACAGCAAGAAGTTGATAGCCCAATGATCCTCAACGGCAGTGGAATGGGAATGTTTGCTAACCACTCATTGGTTATGAGTTCGTACATAGGGCGAGCCAATTCTGCGATTGCTGACTTGCGGCGCTTGCTGGCCGATGGCTAAGCCATAACAGTGGACTTAACGTCCTAAAGCAATAACAAAAAAGTCAGCCTAGGCTGACTTTTTTGTTGAGTGCGACACACCTCGTTAGCCGCGCATGTCTTCCAAACTGATTCCGCGTGTCTCTCGAATCATGCTTGCGACAAACCAAATGGATAGGGTGGCGAAAAACGCATAAATACCATAAGTCGCTGCGAGCCCGATACCGGCAAGCATGTAGGGAAACGTCATGGTGACGGCGAAGTTAGAACCCCATTGGAATAAGCCGCTAACCGCCAAGCCAGTGCCTCGAATCTGATTTGGGAACATCTCACCTAACATGACCCACATCACAGGGCCCCATGAGAAGTTGAAGAATACGACGTAGGTGTTAGCAGCAATAAGCGCAACCACGCCCATCTGGTCACTCAACTGAAGCGTACCGTTTTGCAGACTGCCAGTAGCGAAGGCATAAGCAACAACGGCTAGCGTCGCTGCCATACCTATTGAGCCAATCATTAACAAAGGCTTGCGCCCAATACGGTCAATCAGTAGCAGAGCGGCAACTACCGCGCCAATACTTAAAAGACCCGAGAGTACATTGATTTGAAGTGCGTCATTTTCAGAGAAGCCGACCGATTGCCACAGTACAGATCCGTAATAGAACACCACATTGATGCCGACCAGTTGTTGAAAGGTTGCGAGTCCAATGCCAATCCAGACAATGCGCCGAACTTTGCCTGCTTGAAACAAGTCGCTAAGGCGTGGTGCATGATGATCATCGGCGAGCGAATCACTGATCTCTTGGATAAGTTTCGGCGCTTGGTCTGTGCCGGCTAGCCGATCGAGAACTTGGCGAGCTTTATCTTGTTGGCCTGTAAGTACTAAATAGCGTGGGCTTTCGGAAATCAGTAATAAGGTGATTGCGAATAATGCTGCCGGCACCAACTCAATCCAAAACATCCATCTCCAGGCCTCGTAGCCGAGCCAAAATACTGCTTTTGATCCGCCTGCGGCATCGGCTAACAGGTAGTTCGAAAAGAAGGCGGCCGATAAGCCGCAGATTATCGCGACTTGTTGAACCGAGCTTAATCGACCGCGGTATTCGGATGGTGCGATTTCACTGATATAGGCTGGTGCCATTACGCTAGCGGCGCCCACTGCGAGACCACCGAGTACGCGATACAAGATAAACCATGAGCCGGTATCGGCGATGCCTGATCCCCACGCGCTCACAATAAAAAATAATGCGGACACGATGAGTAGGGTTCGACGTCCAAACTTATCGGCTAACACGCCAGCAAAGAATGCACCAATGGCGCAACCAAGCAGCATTGAGGCAACATTAAAACCGGTGCCGATGCTGTTTGAGTTAAAAGCGCTTTGTAGTCCGTCGATGGTGCCGTTGATGACACCGCTGTCAAACCCAAACAAAAAGCCGCCGAGTGTCGCGACACAGCTGGTAGCAATAATGAGGGGTAAGTTATGTCCTGCTTGAGCCATACGAGCTCTCCTTTGAGGTAATAATTATCGGTATTATTTTTATGTTGAGCGTTTGCTCTTGCTGAGTTTAGCAAGAACTGATCGTTTGACGCGGCGATCTTGCAAATTTGCTCAGCCGATTCGTTGATTCGGTCAGTCATTATATATAAAAAAAGCCCTCGCTCTGATTGAGCGAGGGCTTCGGTCTTTGGGTCGCCGCAATCCTTTGCCGTGACTCTACGCTACAGGCTACTTTTTATGTCGTTTAACCCAGTAGTCGGCATTCTTAATGCCGAGCGATTCTGGGTCGAAGGTGTAATGCTCGACGCCTTGCTTGCGTTGGCGCTCATAATCTTTGAGTGCCTTGAGCGCGGGCTTGCCCATAAAGAAGATAATCAATATACCGATAATGTTGATCCATGCCATCAGGCCAACCCCGATGTCACCGAGTGCCCAAGCGAGACTGGCTGCTTTCACCGTGCCGTAAAATACCGCGGCGATTAACGCAAACTTTAGCAAGGTTACGGCGCCGGGAATGTTGATAGAGCGTTTGATGTACGCAACGTTGCTTTCGGCAATATAGTAGTAGGCCATTAGCGTGGTAAACGAGAAGAAGAACAAAGCAATCGCCACGAATGGGTTGCCAATGCCTGGCATAACGCTTTCAATCGCCATTTGAGTAAACGCTGGGCTGCTGATTTCGGTAGCGGCTGCAACATTCTGCACGATTAGCGTATCGCCGGGGCCGGCTACGTTATACATGCCGGTGATCAGAATCATAAATGCCGTGGCGGTACACACGAACAAGGTATCAATGTAGATCGAAAAAGACTGCACTAAGCCTTGCTGTGCAGGATGCTCAACTTCGGCAGCTGCCGCCGCGTGTGGAGCGGTACCTTGGCCAGCTTCATTGGAATACACGCCGCGTTTCACGCCCCAACCAATCGCCGCACCAAAGCCAGCCATGGGGGTAAATGCATCACCGACGATCAACATGAAGATACGTGGTAATTCAGTTAGGTTGAGTGCGATGATCGATAGAGCAAAGATCACATATGCTAACGCCATAAATGGCACGACAATTTGCGCAAAGTTGGCGATACGTTTGACGCCGCCGAAAATAATGAAGCCCAGTACTAGAACGATGATTGATCCAGTAATGATTTTAGTTGAGCTGAGTGTACCCATGGCGGTTTCCACCATGGTGCCTTCTCCTAGCGTTTGCACTACTGCATTGCCAATCGCGTTTGACTGTACTGTCGGTAATAACACGCCACAAGCAAGAATAGTGGCAAGCGCGAATACCCAGGCGTACCATGTCTGACCCATGGCTTTCTCGATGTAATAAGCAGGTCCCCCGCGGTACTCACCGTCATTAACCTCTTTGTAGATTTGCGCGAGGGTAGCTTCGATAAACGCGGTGGCGGCGCCAAAAATAGCAACAACCCACATCCAGAATACCGCGCCAGGACCGCCAAAGCCGATAGCCGCAGCGACGCCGGCGATGTTACCGGTACCAACTCGCCCCGATAAAGAAACGGCCAGCGCTTGGAATGGCGAAATGCCTTTCTCTGAACTCTTGCCAGACTTGATTAATCGAATCATTTCCCCGAATAGTCTGACCTGCATGCCGCGAGTCAGTATCGTGTAGAACAGTCCGGCGGCTAAGCAAAGATAGATCAGAGCGGGGCTCCAGATAATCCCATTTAGAAAATTAATGGCGTCTTGCATAAGAAATGTTTATCGTTGTTATTCGGAGTGCTCAGTATACGGGAATTTTGAATTAAGTCAGCGGGCAAAAAAAACGAGCGCCGCGAGGCGCCCGTTTTTAAGCACTAAGCTTCTAAGCAGAAATTAGAAGTTGTAAGTAGCGCGGCCGTACAAGAATGTACCGTTGAAGCCAAATGGAGAGAATTGGCTATACGGTAAACCCAGTGCATTGGCTGGTGTGCCACCACAGACGTTGGTTGAACAGCCTTGCTCGTCAGTCACGTTGCGTGCACCAATGGTGAACGTGAGCGCATCCGAGAAGTTATAACCGGCTTCTAAGTCAAGTAGGATGTTGTCATCGAACTCGCCGCCAGCTTCGTTGTCATAGAATTCGCCGTAGTAACTAAAGCGAGCTAGTAAACGAACTTTTTCCATCTGGTGGTTAGCCGTGAAGTTCCAGCGTGTGTCGGGAACACCGTTCTCAATCAGATTAACGCGGTTGTCATTCAACAAGGTTGGGTTACGGCGTGTTACTTCGGTATCGGTGTAGTTAAACGCCAAGTTCCAAGTTGTTGAGCCGTTTAACCAATCTGTGTTCCACGTCGCAACGATATCGTAACCTGAGGTGTTGGTATCGAATTGGTTGGTGAAGAAACGAAATTGAGAGATATCCGATGCATCAATGCCTTGTCCGGCTAAGGTAGCTAAATCTTCTGCAGTCAACGCAAAGTCATTGGACAAGCTTAGACGGTTCTCCACATCAATGTCGAAGTAATCAACGGTAATATCGACTGGCCCGGCTGACATGTAAGCGCCGAGTGTCAAGTTAGTTGAATCTTCTGGATCCAGTGCGCCGCCACCACGCAACTGAGCTGCTGGGCTGTTTGGTGGAATCACACCTTGGTTAGTTAACACGCCTTGAATGATCTGTGTAGAGATATTCGATGCATTCGATTGACCCGGTGTTGGTGCTTTGAAGCCGGTACTGACTGTGGCACGCATACCAAAGTTATCGGTGATCGTATAGTTGGCACCTAACTTATAGTTGGTGGTACTACCAAAATCATCAAAGTCCTCGTAACGCACCGCGGCGGCAACCAATAATGAATCAGTGGCTTGCCATTCTAGATCGGTGTAAATCGATGTGTTGGCACGGTCAAATGCACCGGCAATGCTTGGCGAAAAGCCTGGAAACCCATTGCTTGAGGTTGAGAACCCTTGGGTTCCTAAGCCGCCATCAATGTATGATTCTTCTTGTCCGGCAATGATCGAAAATTCTTCGTTACGATATTCCGCACCAAATGCCAATGATACGTTGTCAGACAGCGGCATGCTGAAATCCACGTTCAAGTTAAGGTCAGCTTGCTCATAGGCGCCTGGGTTAAAATCGCGTGGTGAATTCGGGCCAAGGCTCGCATTAACTGTATTGTTAATGAAGAAGTCGGCTTCGTTTTTGCCGTAGTAACCACTGACTGACCAGAACATGCCGCCGTCTGTTTCTCCGCGTAAGCCGAGTAATAGAGACGTGTCTGTCACTTCGCCACCAAAGTTAGGTGTAAAGCCGCCGGGGATTGTTTCTTGGAACGAAAAGCAGTTTGGATCAGCTTGTACTTGAGCGTAAGCAACTGGGTCAGGTGTAACACCATTCAAGGTAACTGTTGGGCAGCCGACACCGTCGTTAGGTGTCAAATCACCAATCAATAGCTCAGCGCCATCACCGTAAACGCCACCGCGGTTGGTTGGATTCCGATAGTAGAAACCGCCAGTTACTTCTTTGGTGTTGTAGTTGGCATTACCGAAAAATTCGATGCTTTCAGTTACTTGAGTACCAAAGTTAGCCCACAATTTAATGTCACCATCGACTTCAGGTGAGCCCCAAACTTGCGCGGGATCATTAACGCCTTGGTATCCGGCATTGATTAAATCTTGTGCATCTGAGCGTTGCACTGAGCGATCTGTCGCTTCAGCTTCTGCGAATTCAGCGGTGAGGTTTAGAAAACCATCGCCAATTGCAAAACCTTGATTGACTGCTACTGAGTATGAATTTTCGCCTTCAGTATATTGGCCATAGCGTACTTCGAGCGAGCCTTCGGAGTCAGAGTTCTTAAGATTAAAGTTGATCACGCCAGCGATCGCGTCAGAACCGTATTGTGCCGCAGCACCATCGCGTAAAACTTCGACGCTTTGTAGTGCTAAAGCTGGGATGGCAGCGATATCAGGGCCTTGTGAGCCGTCAGATAGGCCGTTGCCAAGCCAACTAATGACCGCTGCACGATGGCGTCGTTGTCCATTAACTAATACTAGAGTGTGGTCGGGAGCCAATCCGCGCAGGTTAGCTGGGCGAACAAGGGTTGCTGCATCTGAAATTGGCTGGTCGTTAACGTTGAAGGAGGGAACTACGTTACGCAATAAATTGGCTGTGTCTACGCCACCTTGTGAGGTGAAATCACTGCCGGAGATTACGTCAACAGCAGCAACTGAGTCGGTTGCGGAGCGTGGCTTGCCCCGTGTACCAATGGTAACAATCTCTTCGATTGCGCCCTCTTGTTGAGCGAATGATGGAGTTGATACCGTGCCAACGGAAGCCACCGCAATGGCCAGAGCTAACGCTCGGGGTTGGAACTTTCTCATAACTTTCTTTTCTCCTGTGAGCAATTAAGCTCACTGTTATTAGGACGGGTCTGGAAATCTTGTTGTTTTGAGGTCAAGTGTTGCAACAAAACCACCAACTTTCAATCCTACGCCGTTTTGAGCCGCTCAACAAGATAAATGTCAAGCTTTGCTGGCGTCATTTCATGGTTTGATGGTTGTTGCGAGGTACAGCGACCGTTTTGTGAAAGGCGAACTAAAATTTTTTCTGGTTGTTTATTTAGCGATTCGTATATGATGAATCGCTCAACTAGATTGAGAGTCAGTACTGTTTTTATTGCGCCATTCGATACAAATGAAGTGGCAGCAATAGAAATCCACTACTCAATAACTAAAAAAAATTAAAATTTATGGACTCTACCGCCCCAGATTCAAGTCGCCCGAGTAATGACATGCCATTGTGGTTAGCGTTGCTCCCCGTTTTTGTGCTGATATCGGCATTATCTTGGAATGTTTGGATCTATGGAGATAACGCTTTAAGCGGCTCCAGTCAGATGATCATTATTCTCGTAACTGGTTTCGCAGCGGCCATTGGTCTGCTGCGGGGAACTAGCTGGAAACAGCAACAGGTCAGCGTTGTTTCGACCATAAGCAATGCTATGCCGTCGATCCTAATTTTGATGTTGGTCGGGGCCTTGGCTAGTATATGGTTGTTATGCGGTACCGTGCCGATGTTGGTTTACTACGGGGTTAAGATACTGAACCCGACGATATTCTTATTGGCATGCTGTATAGCGTGTGCGCTGACATCATTGGTCAGCGGCAGCTCTTGGTCTACCGCGGCGACCATTGGGGTTGCGATGGTCGGCGTGGGCCGAGCGTTGGAAATTCCTGATGGCTTAATTGGTGGTGCCATAATTTCGGGCGCCTATTTTGGCGATAAAGTTTCGCCGTTATCTGATACCACCAATCTCGCGGCAGCGGTTACTGAGACGCCGTTGTTTACCCATATCCGTTACCTATTTTTGACGACTGGTCCATCGATTGTCATCACGCTAATTTTATTTACTGTGATTGGCTTTAATATCGATACCACATCGACCGAAGTCGATGTGCAGAACGTATTAGGTGCGATTGAGCAACGGTTTAATATTAGCCTATGGCTTCTGTTGCCGCCGGTGATCACCTTGGGGCTTATTGTGCGCAAGGTTGACGCAATACCTGCGCTGTTTGCCGGCGTATTGGCGGGTATCGTGTGCGCGTTGATTTTTCAGCGTGAGTTAGTTGCAGATCTGATGCAGGGCGCCGATAAGTATGCTCTGTATTCCATCATCATGAACACGCTCTACGGTGGTGTGGATATCTCGACCACCAATACTATGTTGAATGACTTGTTCAGTGCTTCAGGTATGCGTGGAATGTTGGAAACCGTTTGGCTAATTTTGGCCGCTATGTCGTTTGGTGGTGTGATGGAAGCCTGTGGCATGTTGCAGCGTATTATGGACTCAGTGAAATCGTTGGTAAGCGGTTTCTTTAGTCTGGTTGCGTGTACTGCTGGAACTTGCTTGGTAACTAATTTGAGCACTTCTGATCAGTATATCGCTGTTGCGATACCGGGTCGGATGTACGCAGGTTTGTACAAGGAAATGGGTTATAAGTCAGAGAACCTTAGTCGTACGCTGGAGGATACTGGCACGGTCACATCGGTGCTGATCCCGTGGAACACTTGTGGTGCGTACCATGCCGCGGTATTGGGGATTGGTACGTTTACCTATCTGCCATTCTGTTTTTTCAACTTGCTTAGCCCGCTGATGACCCTCTTGTTTGCCTGGTTTATGATTAAGATTCGACGCATTGAGCCAGATCAGCAAGAAGGCCTGTCAAGCGTGACCGCTTAGCGTGAAGTTTTAGTTTGAAGGCGGTAGTTGATTAACTGTCGAGCCAGTGTTTTAAAGAGTCGTTCGCGTCCCACAGCGGGTACGCGAATGCTGCTAAGGCGGCGTGATCTGGGTATGAGTAATAGTGGCCAGGGCTCGCCTGTGGTGTGGCGTTCGGTTTGCTTGCTTCGGCTAGCTGATTCACGGTTTGCGCAATCGCTGCGCAACCGGCGGCATACAGGTTGCACACATTCCAAAAATACGATTTTTCATATCGAACCGGCTGTTGGGTACTTGTGATAACCGCCCCTTTATCAATTTGTGAGCTGTCTATCCAGTGCAGGCTAGTGCCGATTTGTGACGCTCTATTTTGCATTGCCCAGAAGGTAGCCATAACGCCTTGGTAGTCTGGCAGTATTCCGCTATGCAGGTTGATGATGCCGTGCCTAGGAACGGCGATTACCGCGTCTTGTAAGATCGACATATGTCGAACGCTAATCACTAAATCGGGTTCACTGCGTGTGAATTGTTCGAAGTCGTGCGTGTTGATGGCATTTAAGCGTTTTGCGTTCAAGCGCTCGAATACCTTTGTGTCCCGGGTTAAGCAGGCGGCTTCGAATTCGGCAAGATTTTGGAGTGCAACTGGGTTGCTTGCACGACTGGGTTTGCGCGTAAAAAAGACGCTTAGCTCGTGCGCGGCTAAGCTCTTTTCCAAATAGCTCAGCGCTAGCGCGGCAGCTGGGTCGTGATTAACCAGTAGGGTTATCTTCATTCATTTCGTCTCGTAACGTGAGCGTTAAGCCTTTTATGAAAGCTCTTAATACTTGGTTGCCACAGGCGCGGTAGTGTTTGTGGCTGGGGCTGCGGAATAATGCACCAAGTTCGCTTTTGGATAGCTCTGTGCCACCAAGCTTTAGCATTTCTAGCATTTGTTGCTCTTGAAAGCTCATGGCAATCCGTAGTTTTTTGAGAATGTCGTTCTTGCTAAGTCGTGACGCTTTCGAGCTCGGTGCCGCCGCAGCGGGCAACGGAGTTTCTCGTAAACCGCGCTTAGTGACGATTAATCCATCGAGAAATGCCGCTAATTCTGTGTCGCTGCACTCGACAAAATCGTCATCGTCATCTTTCGCCAGCCTTGCTAAAAATGCCGCTTGCGTCATGGTCACAGAGGAGCTTGGATCGAGTGCGAATAGTGAAGTGGCCTGCTTGTTGGAAAAGTCAAAGGCAAAGCGTAAGCGCCGTAAAATATCGTTATTGTTCATAGTTTCTCATTGGAGTGTTTTTTACTAAATCGGCATAGCGCGATTTCGCCAAACAGGTTGGGCATCAACCGTAGTCTTATGCTTTGACTGTTAGTGCGGTGTACGGCGATCGATGATTCAATAGTGAAATCAAGTTGTTCGCACAGTTCGTGAAAATCTTGAATTGTGCAAAGGTGGATGTTCGGAGTGTCGTACCATTTGTAGGGTAGTTCATCGCTCACTGGCATAAACCCGCCTAAGCCAATTTGTAGGCGATTGCGCCAGTAGGCAAAGTTAGGAAATGTCACAATGCCTTGTTTGCCAACGCGCATCATTTCTTGCAATAACGCCTTTGGATTTCGCATGGCTTGTAGCGTTAGGGACAAAATGACGAAATCAAATGCGTCAGTACTGAAGTGATCCAGGCCGCGATCCAAGTTGGTTTGTATGACGTTCACGCCGTTTTCTATGCATTGAGCAATCTTCTCAGGATTTAATTCGACTCCGTAGCCGGTTACTTGCTTTTCGCGCTGTAGGTGCTGGAGCAGTGCGCCGTTGCCGCATCCGAGATCCATGACATGACTACCGGGCGTAATCCAATCTGAGATGACTCGAAGGTCGTGGCGCGACAGGCCATTTTGCTGCATGATTTTATTCACTGTCGGCCTCACATTCATTGGCTATGCGCGTCATATAGGCGCGTAACACGTCAATATAATTGTCAATTTCTAACAAGAATGAGTCATGCCCGTGAGGGCTCTCCACTTCGGCATAACTTACTGCTAAGCGATTACTTTGCAGTGCGCGCACAATTTCACGTGAACGTTCGACCGAGAAGCGCCAATCACTGGTGAAGGATACCACCAAGAAGTTGGCTTTGACGGGTTGCAGCGCAACGTTCAATTGCCCCTCATGTGCGGCTGCCGGATCGAAGTAGTCGAGGGCTTTAGTCATCAGCAAATAGGTATTGGCATCGAATCGATTAACAAATTGGTCGCCTTGGTATCGCAGGTAGCTTTCGACTTCAAACTCGGGCGTGAACTCATAATCAAATTGTGCTTTTTGGCGCAGACTTCGGCCAAATTTATGTGCCATCGAGTCATCTGACAAATAGGTGATATGCCCAAGCATCCGCGCGATTCGTAGCCCTCTCGTTGGGCGCGTGTTGAATTGGTAGTAGTTGCCGTCATGAAACTCGGGGTCGGTGCGAATTGCTTGTCGAGCGACGTCATTAAAGCCGATGTTCTGAGCCGTAAGCTTCGCTGCTGACGCGATCACCACCGCGTGTTTAAGGCGCTCTGGGTAGGTAATGCTCCATTGTAGGACCTGCATGCCACCTAGACTGCCACCAATCACCGCGGCCCATTGTTGTATGCCTAATGTTTCGCTCAGTCGGGCTTGTGATTCAACCCAGTCTCGAACCGTAACGATCGGAAATTCAGGGCCGTATGGCTGGCCAGTTTTTGGGTTAATTGAGCTGGGGCCGGTGCTGCCGCTGCAACCTCCTAAATTATTGCTGCAGACCACAAAAAAACGATTGGTGTCGATGGCTTTGCCGGGGCCAACTAAGGCGTCCCACCAACCCGGGTTTTTGTCGCTCTCATGGTGTCGGCCGGCCGCATGATGGTCGCTGCTAAGCGCGTGACAAACCAAGACGGCATTGCTGGCGTCAGCATTGAGTTGACCGTAGGTTTCATACACCAGTTGGTAGGTCTCTAGTTGCCCGCTGCTGCTAAGCAGTAGCGGTTCGGTAAACGTGGCTACCTGAGGCGTAACAATTCCAATCGAGCTTGGCGCGTGCATAGCTTACAGCGGTAGTGGGAGTAGATATGCCCGGATCAAGTGTAAGGTAAATTGCAGTAGTAGCAGTACAATCACCGGCGAGAAATCCAGTCCAGCGATCGGCGGTATAAGCCGTCTAGCAGGATCCAGTAGGGGTTGGCCAATAGAGTTCGCTACCGCCAACACTGGATGATAGCTGTGTGGGTTGATCCAGCTTGCGATGATGCCAATGATAATGCTAGCGAAGAACAAATGAATGCAGTACTTCAACACTAAGCCGATACTCATCAGGAGCAACATGGCGGGTTGGGTTGAGTAGCTAGTGAGCGCAAAAAACACTAACAACTTTATTAGTGCGACAATCAACGCCAGCGCCAGTGTTGCGCTGTCAATGGTGCGAATGCTGGGGAGTAGCTTGCGTAGCGGAATCACAACAGGGTTAGTTAGCGTAATCACAAATTGGCCTAGCTCATTACGAAAATCAGCTCGAACCCACTGCATCCAGAAGCGCAATAACACAATGTAAAGCGCCAGCGACAGGATGGCTTGAATCAGAAAATTGGTGGCATTTTGCATAATTCTATCTATATTCCTCGTTACATGCAGATGGTTGATCGTTACATGTGACTCATTGTTTGAGTTGTTAGGCTAGCTCGTTGGCTAGTTGCTCGGAGCGATTTTTAGCGGCTGCAAAAGCATGGCTCACGATATCTTGTAATTGGGCGCCTTCGAACGCTAGAAGCGCTTGCTCAGTAGTGCCACCAGGTGAGGTGACATTGTCGATTAAGGTGCTTAGTGGCTCATCGCTGCGGGAAATGAGTTCGGCGGCACCGGCAGCAGTCTGCACCGCTAAGCGTAGCGCCGAGTCTCGATCTAAACCGGCTTTACTAGCCGCGTTTACTAAACATTCAATAAATAGCATGAAATACGCTGGTCCGCTTCCTGACAAGGCCGTTACGGCGTCAATATCCGCCTCTTGTTCGACCCATTCGCATATTCCGACTGCCTGCATAAGCTTTTCGGCTTCATCTTTTTGTGATTCCGTTACGCTGGTGCTGGCAAAGAGGCCGCTAGCGCCGCAGCCGACTAAGGCTGGGGTATTCGGCATTACGCGGACTACCGCGTGATTATACTCCAACCAGTGCTGAATTGAGCTAACGCGAATGCCGGCGACAACGGACATGATTAATGGCTTGGATTGCGCAAATGATGCGGCTAGTGGGAGCACAACTTGTTGCATTATTTGTGGCTTAATTGCCAGCACCACAATCTGTGAGTTTTCGATCACTTCAGCATTACTGGAGCAAGCGTGCAGACCAAGTTCTGCGGCTAAGTTTTCGACCTTTGCTTGGTTTGGGTCGTAAACGTATAGATGGCTTGCAGCTAAACCGTTTTCAATAAGGCCGCCAATAAGGCTGGATGCCATATTGCCAGCGCCAATAAATCCAATGTTTGTGGTCACGATTATTTAGGTAAGTGGGCTCAAGCCCCGATGATCAATGTTTGACTAATTGTAACGGGAATCAAGCAAGCATGAAATCAATGCGAGCAGTATTCTGCTGGTTTGCCACAAGATATTCTTGCTTATTGTCGCGCCCCAAATAGATCTGTGCCAACCCGCACCATGGTGCTGCCTTCGGCGATAGCGGATTCCACATCGTTTGACATTCCCATTGATAGTTCATTCATACCTAAGCCGTGACGTTGATTGGTAAGGCTTAACAGTTCGCGGGCTTTGGCAAAGGTGGCGCGTTGCGCATGACTGTCGGTTTGTGCTTTAGGTATCAGCATAAAGCCAACCAGTTGAGCGCCATCTAGGTTAGCGATTTGGGCGCATAAGTCGGGGGCTTCGGAGTACGCTACGCCGGCTTTGCTGTCTTCGTCATCGATATTTATTTGCACCAACAGCTTGGGTTGTTGTTCGCGCTCATTGTGTTGCACGATACGGCGAGCAATTTTGAGTCGATCGATGCCGTGTATCCACGCAAAATGATTGGCAATGAGCTTAGTCTTATTAGATTGGATCTGGCCAATGAAGTGCCATTCCAAACGGGTGTCCGTTAGCTCGGCTTGTTTGTCCAGCGCTTCCTGTAGGTAGTTTTCACCAGTGTGTTTCAGGCCGCAATCGTAAAAAGCGCGGATTAGATCGGGTGTCTGTCGCTTAGAGGCGCCGATCAAGCGAACGCTATGCGACTCCCTATTGGCCTCTGTGCAGGCATTATGTATACGGCTCAATACCTTAGACAGCTGTTGTGATGCGTAATCGTGGTTACTCATTGGTTGATTTTGTGGTTATACTTGCTTAACTCTAGAATTTTAAATTGTATCGTACAAATCCTCGGAGAAGGTATGGACATAGCAGAACTGCTCGCGTTTGCGCAAAAAAATAAAGCCTCTGATTTACATCTCTCATCAGGCTTACCTCCTATGATTCGTGTTGACGGCGACATGAAACGTATCGATTTACCCATGTTGGAAGCGGAAACCGTGATCAGCATGATTTTCGACATCATGAACGACCAACAGCGTAAGACCTATGAGGAGAACCTCGAGGTGGATTTCTCGTTTGAAATTCCGAATGTGTCGCGGTTTCGTGTGAATGCCTTTAATCAAGATCGTGGGCCAGCGGCGGTGTTTAGAACCATTCCGTCGGTGGTGCTTAGTTTGGAAGATCTTGACGCACCACAAATTTTTCGTGAGTTAGTACAAAAGCCACGCGGACTGATTTTAGTTACTGGGCCGACTGGTTCAGGTAAGTCAACGACCTTGGCGGCGATGGTTGACCATATTAATGAAAAGCAGCGCTCGCACATTCTGACGGTTGAAGACCCAATCGAATTCGTACATAAAAGTAAACGGTGTTTGATTAATCAGCGTGAACTTCATAAAGATACTCACAGTTTTGAAAATGCCCTAAAGTCGGCTCTGCGTGAAGATCCAGACGTTATCTTAGTCGGCGAGTTGCGTGACTTGGAAACCATTCGGTTGGCCATGACTGCGGCCGAAACGGGTCACTTGGTGCTAGCCACCTTGCATACCAGTTCAGCCCCGAAAACTATCGACCGTGTGGTTGACGTATTTCCGGCTGAAGAAAAATCAATGGTGCGTTCAATGCTGTCGGAATCAATACAGTCGGTTATCTCGCAAACACTGATTAAAAAGGTAGGCGGGGGGCGAGTTGCCGCACATGAAATAATGGTAGGCACGTCAGCGATTCGGAATTTGATCCGTGAGGATAAGATTGCACAGATGTATTCGATGATTCAAACCGGCCAAAATGAAGGTATGCAGACCTTGGATCAGTGTCTTGAGAAATTGGTGCGCGACCGCTTAATCACTCGTGGTGACGCCCGATCTCGTGCCGTCGACAAGAGTAAGTTCTTGTAAAGTAGAAATATAGATATGAATTTAGCGGAAGTTGAAAGTAATAGTGGAGTGGTAAAGCATGTATAAAATGGCAGATCTTTTGCGCGCGATGGTGGTGAAAAACGCGTCCGACTTGTTTATCACCGCTAACGCAACACCAAGTTTTAAGGTAGACGGTAAAATATTTCCGATTGCGGGAACTCCCCTGGATGGCAAAGATTCGCAAGAGCTTTGCTACAGCATTATGAACGAGGAGCAACGGCGCGTCTTTGAAGGCACTAAAGAGTGTAATTTTGCGATCCATCCAAAACAAATTGGTCGTTTCCGTGTCAATGTATTCATTCAGCAAAATTGTGTCGGCATGGTTTTACGTGCAATTAAGACCAATATTCCGACTACCGAGGAGCTGCAAATTCCTGATGTCTTGAAAAAGATGATCATGAAGAAGCGTGGTTTACTGATTTTTGTTGGTGGTACCGGTACTGGTAAAAGTACCTCAATGGCCGCATTGGTGGACTACCGTAATCGGAATGCTCAAGATCATATAATCACCATTGAAGATCCGATCGAGTATATGCATACGCATAAAAAATCGATCGTGACGCAACGCGAAGTGGGCGTCGACACCGACTCTTTCGACAGTGCTTTGATTAACGCGATGCGACAAGCACCAGACGTCATCCAGATTGGTGAGATTCGGACGCGTGAAACGATGGATGCGGCGATTGTGTTTTCCGAAACGGGTCACTTATGTATTGCTACGTTGCACGCTAACAACTCCTACCAAGCCTTGGATCGAATATTTAACTTCTTTCCAGCGGATCGTCGTGATCAGCTGGCAATGGATCTGTCTCTCAATTTATACGGACTGGTTTCGCAGCGCTTGCTGCCGGTTAAAGATCGCGAGGGACGAGTGCCTGCGGTGGAAGTACTAATTAACAGTCCAATGATTGCGGATTTGATTAAAGATCATAAAATTAATGAGATTCGCACCGCTATTCAAAAGTCAACCGAATGGGGTATGCAGACGTTTGACCAATCGTTATTTGATTTGCATGAACGTGATTTGATTACTTATGAGGATGCAATTAAAAACGCCGAGTCAGAGAATGATCTTCGCTTGGCTATTAAGTTACGTGGTAAAGGTGCGGGATCAACGGAGTTTGGAGAAACGCTCGCAGATGTGGCCATTCAAGAGGATGACTACTAAACTGCCAACGTTAGGCGCCTTTTGATAAAGGCGCTTGCTTAAAGGCGCTTGCTTGAAGGCGCTTGCTTGAAGGCGCTTGCTTGAAGGCGCTTGCTTAAAGACAGTTTGCGAGTGCTTTGAGATTACATTTTGTCGAGCAGCATGGCTAGTAGTGCCATTCTTACCGGCACGCCATAGCTTGCTTGCTTGAAGTAGACCGCGTTCGGGAGATCGTCGACCTCAGTGCAGATTTCATCGATGCGCGGTAATGGGTCGAGAATCAAGCAGTTAGAGCCTTCGACATCTGGGCGCGTCAAGCGATACTTTCGACGGTTGCGCTCGAATAGGTCTCGGTCAACAAAGCGCTCTTCCTGTAAGCGATTTACGTAAGCGACATCATAGCCGTCATGCAGGTTGACCTGCGATTTTACTTCACATTCCACTTCAGCCGCGCGTAATTCATCCAACATGCTTTGGCTAGGTAGTAACTCAGCTGGGCCGGTAAACGTAAAGCGATTGTTGGCGTATTGTGATAACAAGCGCGATAGAGAATGAATACTTCGAGATTGAAGTGAATCATAGCCAAACACGATGTCGAGGTTGTCTAGGCGACCCTTCTCTTTATAAATGGTGTAGGCGTCTATTAACGCTTGGGTTGGATGTTCATTGCCTCCATCACCAGCGTTAATAAATGGCACCGCACTTGTTTGTGCCGCAATCGAGGCGCTACCGGGTAACGCATGTCGCATCACGATAATGTCCGCATAGCTCTCGACCATACGAATCAAATCTTCCAAACTTTCGCCTTTTTCAAATGACGTTGAACTGGCGTTTTGGGCAAAGACCATGCCAGCCTTGAGTCGCTGGGCGGCGCTCTGAAAGCTCATCATGGTGCGTGAACTGGGCTCAAAAAATAACAATGCCACAACTTTGTCATCGAGCAAATCAATGCGGCCGTCGCTTACTATGCTATCGGCCATCGTGTCGGTTGCGGCAAAAATCAGTTTAATTATATTCGGAGTTAACTGTTGCGAGGAAATCAGAGACTTAAACGGGAGCATGGCGCGACCTCAACGAGAAGATGCGGCGAAGAATATCACAGCGAAGAAGGTGACAGCGAGCGAAAATAGGACTCTAGAATTAGGCACGCTGCAACTTGATCGCGAAGTTCAATCTTTCGCTCAGTGCTCAGACGTTGCTGACTTAATTCGGCGTTGGCGGCGACCGAGGTCAAGCGCTCATCTACTTCGACGATCGGAATTTTATGTTGCTGTTGTATGTGACTTTTAAATCGGTTGACCAGTTTGGCAAGGTGCGGATCATCCGATTGTGGGTCGCCAATGACGATTGTTTTTGGTTGCCACTCTTGGATGAGGGCATCTACCTTGCTCCAGTCAAGCCGCCCTCTGCTGGCCGTTAATAGCCCGCACGGCGTTGCGCTACCGGTAAGTGCTTGACCGCTGGCGACACCGGTTCGTTTGAGCCCCAAATCAAAGGCTAATACCATCGAAAAATTTGTCATTCTGGCTATTTGCGTGGCAGTGACGCCGCGGTGCTGGTGAAACGATTGTCAGGCAAGAAGTGAACCGTTCGAGTGATAACTAAGACGTCGGTCTTGCGAAAAAAATCCTCATCTGGAAATACTGCAAACGGCGACGCATCACGCATGATGCGCTTGGCCGTTTCATTTAAGATTTTATGTTTAGAGGGCTCATTGATGTCTATGTCGCGTATTGTCCCGTTCGCGTTAATCTCAACCGTGATAATTAAACTGCCGTGAATTGCATTCGCTTTGATCTGTACTGGATAATTTGCGTTGCCAACAGCCGTAACCCGTTTCTTCCAGGCGTCGAGATATTCAGCGGCACCGTGTGCTTTGGTGAGCGGCGACAGAAACTCTTTCTTGGGCCTCTCGTTATACTCTTTTTGCGCCTGAGCTAGTTTTGCGACCAATCGCTCACGTTCAAGTTGCCGAGCATTAATAGTGAATTTGTCCGGCCCAACGACCGCCTCACTGGATTCCAGTTTAGTTTTTTCGGGGTTAAGGCGTTGCACCACCAATTCGCCGTCTTGCGCGGTAATGTATTGATCTGGTGTCAGGCTTGAGCTGGCTTCTTGATTAGCGGTCTTCTGGACTGACTGGATTTTCGATGGGTTGACGGCTTTCCATGGCAACGGCGATTCGGCTGCTTGGTCATCATCGCCGCCACCTTCGTTGTCGGTGCTTGACACCACGTTGGCGTCTTCGACTGGGCGGTTATTTGACGAATTAAGCAGCACCACGTCTAACGTGTTGTCGGTGCTGGCACGCGACCCTATTTCGGGTAGTTTAAAACTAATGCCGAGAATAACGACAGCGTGCAACAGTGCCGAAAAAAAAGCGGTAACACTGAGTAAATCAGTCTGTGAACTACTTGAGTAATTACTCATGTCTAGCCAATCTTTGCCTGGATCGCCTGCAGTAGATCAAGCGCGATGTTGGTGTCGTATTGTGCGTTAATTTCTTTGATGCAGGTTGGGCTAGTAACGTTGATCTCAGTCAATCGGTCGCCGATGACATCTAGGCCAGCAAACAAAATATTTCGCTTAATTAGCTCTGGCCCCACGGTGTTAGCTATATGTAGATCGCTATCACTTAACTTCAGTGCCACGCCTGAGCCACCTGCAGCAAGATTGCCGCGAGTCTCGCCTTTGGCGGGAATGCGCGCCAAGCCGTAGGGTATGGGCTTGCCGGCAACCATTAAGATGCGCTTATCACCTTCGCTTATCTCTGGAATGAAACGTTGCGCCATGGCGTAGCGAGTGCCATGTTGGGTCAAGGTCTCGATAATTACACTGATATTGGGTGAACCCAGTTGCACACGAAAAATCGATGCGCCGCCCATGCCATCAAGGGGTTTTAAAATAATATCTTTGTGTTCGGCTAAAAATGCTCTGAAGTCTTGATCGTTGCGGGTTATCAAGGTGTCCGGACATAAATCCGGAAACCACGCGCAGTAGGCTTTCTCATTGCAGTCGCGCAAGGCGCTAGGAGAGTTAACGACTAATGCGCCTTGTTCTTCTGCAAGCTCTAAAATATAGGTCGAGTACACGAACTCCATATCGAATGGAGGGTCTTTGCGCATCAGGATTGCATCAAGGCTACCTAATTCGATGGTCTCTTGCTGGCCTAGTTCGAACCAGTGATCGGCATCCTGAAAGGCAGTGAGGGCGCGGGCTTGGCCCAGAGCTCGACCATTTAGGATGGATAGATCACGCATTTCAAAATAGACGACTTGCCAGCCAAGTTGCTGGGCTTGCCAAATCATTTCGAAGGTACTGTCTTTCTTTATATTGATGGATTCAATTGGGTCCATCACAACGCCTATTTTCATGCCTTGTAAATTCTCGAGTAGGTAGGATGTGTCATCACGGCTTGGGCGCCTATGTTACCGCGAAAAGTTGCGAAAGTAACTGTGCGAGTGAGGTGTTAATATTGATGAAGGCCGAGAGCACGCAATCAGACCCAGATAAACAAGTTGTGCAAGTGCTGTACACTTTAGTTTTGGTGCTGTTGCACACAACTTTAATCGTTTACTTTGATGATATGACCAGACCGCAATTAGATATTCCCAAATCCTTCATCGCGTTGGCAATCATGGTGGCAATGGCATGTGTCGTGGCGCCGAGTCATGCTGATCCATTGCAAACGAATATAGCGCCTGAGGTAGCAAGTAAGGTTCTTGAAAAATACCAAGGCAAAGAGTTTAAAGACTTTCGTGAATTTGTTTTTGAAGTGTATTTGAGCGGAAAAGTTCTATTTACTCGTCATGAGCATCACACATTAGGTGATTATGTAGCGCATCGTCAGTTGAGCTCGAAGCAGCAAGCGTTAATTGCTCGGATGCTCGGTCTTTACACGCGAATAAAGTATCAAGATGAGGCGCTTGATTTGCTTGCTCGATTGGTCTCAATTGAAACAGCTCGAACCGACGATGTGGCGCAGCATGACAACTCAGCTTTTGTTGAAATGGAGCAAGTGCTGGCTGATGTTGCTACTGACTTTGGCCTCGATTATCGAAATATTGATGGGCGCGTGTATGAAGTAACTGTGCCTGGTAATGAGCGCGGGAAGTTGATTGGGCTGCATGCGCATGCCGATGTTGTGCCGGCCAATCCGCAAGAATGGGGTTTGGACGATGGTACCGAATTGTCTCCGTTTACTGCGCAATTAATCGCTGGCCGAGTGTACGGAAGAGGGACTCAAGACGATAAAAACGGGATCGTTGCCGTATTGTTCGCGATGCGAGTTATTCAACAAGAAAATATTAAATTGTTTAACACTATGCGCCTAATCGTAGATACCACGGAGGAAACTACATCTACCGCAGTGCCGTATTATCTGGAGCGGAACCCTACGCCTGACTACAATATTGCGCTTGATGGTGACTATCCGGTGATTATTGCGGAAAAGGGCTTCGGGGTGGTTAAGGCCGTGTTTCCAGTCCGGCCTGCTGAAGGGCTCGGTGGTGAACTTGTGTCGCTGACCGGTGGTCTGGCATACAACCAAATTCCGGCTGTTTCACGCGCGGTTATCGAAGCGCCGGGTGCGCCGGCATTGAGCGACCAAGTTCAGCAGCTTGCCGAGCAGTTTATTGCATCTTATGGTAATGATTTTTCGATTGAAGTTGCAGCAAATGCCGACCGCTTGGAGCTGGAAGTTCGAGGCGTGTCAGCGCATTCTTCTGCACCGGAGAGTGGTGTTAACCCCGTGTCGCGAATGCTGTTGTTTGTGCACCTGCTGAACGGCGCCGAACTCTTGAAGCAGAACCATATTACCGATGCGGCGCGGTACGCTCAGGATAATTGGGGGTTGGATTTTTACGGAAAGAGCATGGGTATTGATTTTTCTGATGATTTTATGGGGCCTCTTACCGCGGCGTTTACTAAAGTTGAGCTCAGTAACCAGCACTTAGAAGTCGCGGTCAACCTTCGTATTCCCGTTGGGAAACCGTTGCCGGTCTTAGAGCAGCAAGTAAGGGCTGCGCTGGGGGCGTGGCAGAAAACAACCGGTACCGCTATGCAGCTCGAGTATTTGTCGAAGGCTCCGATGTATCGCAACCCTGATGGCGCTTGGGTCAATACTTTATTGGACGTGGCGAGTGAAAATCTTGAGTTGGCGAGAGAGTTTGGTTCCTCCGCCGGCGGAACGTCGGTGCATGACCTACCCAACGGTGTCCAGTTTGGTCTTGCGATGCCCAATGAAAAATACACTGGCCACAATGCCAACGAATTTAAATCGCTCAAGCAATTCCAGCTTGATTTGCAAATTGTGGTCGAGATGATGGTTCGTTTAGGTCAGCAGCAACAGCTAGACTGATCGGGTATCGAGCGAGTTCAAAGAATCACATAGCACAACGCGCTAATGATGAATGCAAATAGAATATTTAACACCAAGCCTTCACGCAGCATTTGCCGCACGCTGATCTGTTCTGTTGCGTAAGCGATGGCGTTAGGAGCGGTTGCGACCGGCAACATAAATGCACAAGATGCCGATATGGTGGCCGGTATCATTAATAACTCTGGGGCCATGCCAGTGCTGGCGGCGGTGGCAGCTAAAATCGGTAGCACTAATGTGGTGGTGGCTAGATTTGAATTGATTTCGGTGAAAAAAGTGATGCCCAAGCAGATCATCAGCATTACCACGTAAATGGGGAGCGCGCCAACCACGCCACTCATTTGTGCGCCGATAAGGTCGGCAAGGCCACTCTCAAAAAAAGCTTTAGCGATGGTGATTCCGGCGCCAAACATAAGTAAGATACTCCACGGAATCGAGCGAGCAGTCGGCCAGTCTAGCAAACCGCCGCCACGCTCAGAGCGGACCACGAACATTAATGCGGCACCTAACAAGGCCACGGTAGAATCCCCAATGCCGCTGGCGTCTAATAGCCCGGTCCAACCACCAAAGGGCTGAGAGCGAAATATCCATAGAAAGACGATTAACGCAAAAACCCAAACCACGCGTTTTTCATCGTTGCTCCACGGTGTGGCGTTGGGAAGCGTGACTGAGCATTCCCCGCTCACATTGCGAGTTAGCCATAGCCAAGTTACTGGTAGTAGTACAAGTACCACCGGTACGCCTATTTTCATCCAGTCGAGAAAGCCAAATTCGCGTCCGATGACTTCAACGAATACACCGGCGAAAATCACGTTTGGCGGGGTTCCCACCAGAGTGGCAATGCCTCCAATTGAGCACGTATACGCGATAGCAATAATCAACGGGGCGGTCAGTTTGGGCTGGTTTACTTGTTTTAAGCATGCGAGCGCAATGGGCATTAGCATTAAGCAAGTTGCAGTATTGCTGACCCACATTGACAGCAACGCTCCTGACAACATAAACGCGGCAACCAAGCGTTTTGCGCTATTCGGGCCGACGCGCCGCAAGATCAATACGGCAAAGCGCTGATGAGCGCCCGTGCGTTCTAGTGCTTTTGCCATCATGAAGCCGCCAAGCATTAACATAATGATATGTGAGCCAAGTCCAGATGCGGCGGTTTTATGGTCGAGTACGCCCATCAGCGGGAATAAGGTGAATGGCAATAGCGAGGTGGCTGGAATTGGTAATGCCTCGGTAGCCCACCACCAAGCGGTCAGTAGCGTGATCGCAGCGGTCGCGCAGGCCGAGTGGTTCAGCCCATTGCTGAGCAGAATGGTGTATAAGCTCAGCGCCATAATTGGCCCCAGTAGTAGATGGCTTCGTAGGTTTAACATTGTATGCATGGAAGAGATTGTCTGGAGTGGATGACTATTGTGCAATTTTTGCTATTATACCCGCTCAATTTTGCGACCATAGAAAGCCATAGTATGTCGAATATGATTACACGAACAGTTGTCACCGCCTTATTTGCCTGTTTACTCGCTAGCTGTGGTGGGAAAAAAGTAGCGGAGTCCGAGATTGCTCCAGTCGCGGATATTACGCGCCCTCCAATTATGACAAAGCAGGCACCTAAAAACTCCGCAGAACCAGTCGATCCGAACGAGACGATCTCTTATGAAGAGTGGCTTAAACGCCAAGATGAAGAGAACAATAATCCTTAGTTTTAGGCATTCGACACGAGCTGCCGGTCATTATTTAAAGCCTGCGGCCAGCTTACCTGTAGTTAAAGCCGGAGTTCTCCGGCTTTTTTTGTGTCGCTCATAAGGTGGTGTGCTGGTGTATTGATATGGCTGGCTGTGCATTGGTGCGCCTTCAGGGGATTTCCACCATTGTCATAATTCTGTAACCGTGCCTAGTGAGAATACCCTCGTCTTAAGTAATTAGGCACGATAGAAGTAGGTCGGAGGTTTGTGGCGGAACTTTCCACGCCATCCAGGCCGCTTCATTCCCAATAATTAGAGGTTTGAGTTAAATGAAAATTAAATTGATCGCGGCTCTGGTAGCTGCAACTACGATGGCGTCAACTACCGCCAATGCAGAAGTCGAAGTGTCTACCAAAGGCGGCTTGAAAGTCACTAGTGGTGACTATAAGTTCGAGGCAGGCGGCCGAATCATGTATGACTACAACCGGTCTGAGTTGAACGGTGAAGTTGATGAAAACGATCTAGACCTACGTCGCGGACGCATTTTTGTAAAAGGTAATGTGTCTAAGAATTGGGCGTTCAAGTCACAATTTAATATCGACGGCAGTGGTATCGAAGATGCTTACTTGCGTTACACAGGTTGGGGTAAAGGCGCGACGGTTACTATTGGTAACCAAAAAATGCCTTTCGGCCTAGAAGAGCTAACGTCATCGAAGGACATCAGTGTATTAGAGCGTTCTGCGATTACTGAACGTTATGCGGTTGGCCGTGCAGAAGGTGTACAGCTGTCTGGTAAAGGTGGCAAATCAACTTACGGCATTGGTGTCTTTACCGATGATGAAACAGATGCTGACATCGGTTTTGCTGCACGTTACACGTTTGCGCCGCTTAAGACTGACAGTTCAGTATTTCACTTAGGCATTGCGTACAAAGACATTAACGAAGATTCAGCACTCGGTTTCGAAGCTGCCTACGCTACCGGACCATTTCACATTCAAGCCGAGATTATTGATGGCGAAGAAGGTGACGCCGATGATTTGAGTGGTTACTACGTTCAGGCTGGGTATATTTTTACTGGCGAGTCTCGCCCGTATAAAGACGGTGTGTTCAAGCGCGTAGAGCCAAAGGGCAAGGCTGGGGCATGGGAAATGGTCGCTCGCTACGAAGACGGCGATGGCAATCACTCCGATATTGAACTTGGTTCAGATGACGCGTCGGCCTACACCTTGGGCGTGAACTACTACGCACATAAGAACGTTAAAATCGGTGTTAATTACACTGATGGCGAAAGTAATACCTCGAGCGACGATGGTAGTGAGTTTCGTGTGCGCTTTCAGTTGACGTTCTAACGTTGACTTAGAAAACCTAAAGAGAGCCGGTCCATGTGGCCGGCTTTTTTTGTGGCTGGGCGAGTAGAATTTGCTTGGTATGTGCTGCTGAAGCAGCAGTAGAGGCTTTCGCTGCTGGCATAAGTACTAACAGAAACCCAAGATATTTGAGTTACCCGCTTTGCTCGGTGGGCACAAATCAGTACACTACGCAGCTTAATTTTTAGCCAATAATACTCTCATGATTTCGACCGCAAATATCACCATGCAATTCGGCGATAAGCCATTGTTTGAAGACATCTCTGTTACATTTGGTGACGGAAACCGCTATGGCCTAATTGGCGCGAATGGCAGTGGTAAATCAACCTTCATGAAAATATTAGACGGTTCTCTCGAGCCGACTAATGGCAATGTCTCTATCACGCCTAATGAGCGCATCGGCAAATTGAGTCAGGACCAATTTGCCTATGAAGAATTTACTGTGGTGGACACTGTTATTATGGGTTACCCCGAGCTGTGGGAGGTTAAACAAGAGCGAGACCGCATTTACAGTTTGCCCGAAATGAGTGAGGAAGAGGGAATTAAGGTGGCTGAGCTGGAAATGGAATTTGCCGAAATGGATGGCTATACCGCTGAAGCCCGAGCTGGTGAGTTGCTGATGGGCGCAGGGATTCCGATTGAGCAGCACTTTGGCTTGATGAGTAAGGTGGCGCCAGGCTGGAAGTTGCGGGTATTGCTTGCTCAAGCATTGTTTTCTGATCCGGATATTTTATTTCTCGATGAGCCGACCAATAACCTAGACATTCACACTATCCGCTGGTTGGAAAAAGTACTGCAAGAACGCAGTAGTACGATGATTATTATTTCGCATGACCGACATTTTCTGAATTCGGTTTGCACGCATATGGCGGACTTGGATTATGGTGATATCAAGTTATTTCCAGGCAACTACGATGAATACATGACGGCCGCTGAGATGGCCCGTGAGCGTATGTATTCAGAGAACGCGAAGAAAAAAGCACAGATTGCTGAGCTGCAAACGTTCGTGAGTCGATTCTCGGCCAATGCTTCAAAAGCTAAGCAAGCTACGTCAAGACAAAAGCAGTTGGATAAAATCAAGTTAGATGAAATTAAGCCTTCTAGCCGAGTAAATCCATTCATTCGTTTCAAGCAAGACAAGAAGCTGTTCCGCAACGCGCTCGAGGTTGAGCAATTGACAATGGTCTATGACGAACCATTGTTTGAGAATCTGACGTTCAATGTCGAAGTCGGTGATCGAATTGCCGTTATTGGTCAAAATGGTGCGGGTAAGACGACCTTATTGAAAAATTTGCTTGGTGAAACACCGCCAAAGTCGGGTGTTGTGAAGTGGTCAGAAAATATTGAAATTGGTTACTATGCGCAAGACCATGCTGATGATTTTGATTCTGACATGAAGGTGTACGAATGGATGTACCAATGGCGCAAAAACGGTGAAGACGAGCAGTTTGTGCGTGGGGTCTTAGGTCAGATGTTATTTTCCAAAGACGATATTAAGAAGCCGGTTAAGGTGTTGTCTGGTGGTGAAAAAGGGCGAATGCTGTTTGGCAAAATCATGATGCAGCGGCCGAATGTCATCATTATGGACGAACCTACCAACCACCTTGATATGGAGTCGATCGAGTCCTTAAATCTGGCTCTGGATAATTATGATGGTACATTGATTTTTGTGAGCCATGACCGAGAGTTTGTTAGTAGTTTGGCGAATCAAATCTTTGAGCTTGAAGATGGCAAAATCGAGCAGTTTGTTGGTAGCTACGATGATTTTCTGGCTCGCAAGGATGCGCAAGCAACCTAGCATATGCAGGCTTGTTAATGAAAGCGTTTGAAATTGGCACTAAGCACACAATAGTGTTCTATTTGCATGGTTTGAGAGGCCATGCATTTGCGCAAAAGGCTGCGCTCGAACATATGGTTAAAAATCTTGGTGTGAGCGTGATTTCTTTGGAGTTGCCGGGGCATGGTGAAGATTCGATTGAAGAGCACTGCATGGTGCCTTCCTATGAAAAACTAGTGCAAATGATTGTCGATGAGATTTCTCGTCAGGCGAAAAAAGCTGAGCAAGTAATTCTTATGGGGTACTCGTTCGGTGGTGCGCTAATGACCTTGGTAGCTAAGCAGCTCAATGACAATAAGCAGTTTGCACCGGAGGTAGCTGGTTTGATCGGGATTAGTGCGGCTTATTCGGTGGGGCATAATGTGCCGCGTTGGCAACTTTGGTTGGCGCGAATTATTGCGCCAGTTTCGCGGTTCTTGTACTACAAACTTCCGCACTACAGTCACATGCTCACGATTCGTGAAATGGATGTCTCGTTGATATCGCCCCAAGCATCAGTGCAGGAAGCAATTAATAATGACGAATTGGTTTACAAAGGTCGAATTCCCTTGAACACCTCAGCGCAAGTGTACCGAAGTAGTATCGTTGCCCGTTCGGTATTAAATAAGCTGTCAATTCCAGTGTTGTTGCTGCATTCACGAGATGATGCTATTGCCTTGCCGCCGCGAGCGACGAGCTTGGGTGGGAATGTGGACTTGAAGTTGTTCAAAAATTTGCGGCACAACTGTATTGATGGTCTAGCTCGAGAATCGGTGATAGCGCGACGAACGATTACTAAATTCATTGTCGGTAAGTTGTAATAGCTTTAATCTGCCGCTAGCCAGTCGATTAAGGCGTCGGTAGCGGGTCCCTTATTGATGTGAGCGTGCACGGCGACCGCGTCACTCGAGATGGGTTGGCATTCACACTGCGCCACATCCAGCGAGTGATGCTCCAAAATATCAAAGCTAACGATGTCACGAAAAGGTATGTTCACTTCTATCCGCATTCCTGCAAATGGCGGAGGGTCCATCAGTGCTGCGGCTACCTCGGTAGAAAACATCTCTTCATGCCTGACTTCGCAACCGTAACCGGCGTTAAAGCCGAGTGGAAAGTCGAAGCTTTCGAGGCGTTCAATAAATGCCATTAACTTGTCCTTGCTGCACTCGGGGAAAACCACTAGTTGGTCTGAAAAGGTGCTGCCTGAGCCGGAGCAGCACTGAATTGCTGTGTCATTGACAGGTAGCTGTGTGCGAATAAACATATCGTGATCATGCAGTGCTATGGGGAATTCGAGTCCGGCGCGAACCATTTGTCCGAGCCCTAAATATTTAGCAAACATGGCGTAAGGTTTAGAAAATTTGGTGGGAACCTGAAGCTGGATAGCGCTCGGATAATCGATGTTGGTTAAGATGATTTGATGGCCGCCAAACCGCGTTTTAGTATAGTGCTGAAGATCAAAATATCGCCTTAACGCATCACGTCGGTCGCTCGCCATGTCATCGGGTGCCCAATAGCTAACTACATAATTCATTCATTAGTGCCTGTTTTTATAGATGTTGCCAGGTTTTAAGTTATTGAGTATTACGCTAGATGATGCTCTGCACAAGCTGAGTGACGATATGGTGTGATTGTTTTTGAGGCCTTAGCTGGGGCGGCGTTGGATGTTACGAGGCAAAATTCACTGACCTTCGAGGCGTCTGATGTTAATCTCGTTAACCACGTTAAAGACAATCCTTAAATAAAATGAATGCTGCCGATATTCGTTGTGCTAACGACCTTGCGCTCTATGAAAAATTAATCACAGCTAAAGATGTGGTTCGTGTTAATGAGCAGATAGCGCGACACGAAGCAGAAGGACCCACCGGAATTCGTCGTAATTTGCTTTCTAGCGCCGTACGATTGACTCCGAGTATGGCGCCAGAAATTGCACAAATGGCCGATGAGTGTATTGAGAAGTTGGGGGTTGTCTTGCCGCTCGAGATGTTTGTCTACTCGAGCCCACAGTTCAATGCGGCCTGTTTTAAGCCGGAAGACGAGCGCTTATATGTGATGTTTTCCTCCAGTTTGCTCGAAGGGTTCAGTCAGTCAGAGCTAAAGTTCGTGATGGGCCATGAGTTAGGCCATCATGTCTATAATCATCATGCGATTCCTATCGGGTACCTGTTGCGAGGTGATGCTCGACCTGATCCTCAGTTAGCGTTGGAGCTATTTGCTTGGTCTCGTTATGCCGAGTTGTCTGCTGACCGCGCCGGAGCGCATTGCGCGCAAGATATGGACTCAGTGGCGAGCGCTTTGTTTAAATTGTCGTCAGGTCTGACCTCAAAAGTTGTTGAGTTTAGTTTGGACGATTTTGTGTCTCAAGCGGATGATATGGTGTTGGTCGATCAAGAGCCTGGGAAAGGGGCTCCGAAGTCAGATTGGTTCTCGACGCATCCCTTTAGTCCTTTGCGGGTTAAAGCGTTAAAGCTATTTGAAGGGTCTGAGCTATATGGCGGAAAGGATTCGCGAGAATCTCTAGAGGTCGGTGTGCAAGCGATTTTGAGTCTAATGGAGCCGAGTTATCTTGAGGCTAAGACTGACACTGCTGAGTCTATGCGGCGCTTGTTGTTTGCCGGCCTGATTGCAGTAGCGGATGCTAAAGACGATATTTCGGCGGAAGAGCTTGGTGTGTTCGAGCGCTTTTTTGGAAAATACGCGTTCTCTGATAAGTTGGATTTAGAGAAAACTAAGGCCACGTTAGAGCGACGCAGCAAGGAAGTCAAAACACGAGCGACCGAGACGCAGGCGATGCAAGTGTTGCATGATCTTTGTTTGATGGCGAAAGCTAACGGTGGTGTTGAGCCGGAAGAGCGTCTGGTGTTGGAGCAAGTTGCGAAGGTGTTAACCATTCCTAGTGCGTTTATTTGTCAAACTATTGAGCAGGCTAGCGACCTCGATTAGAGGCTTTGTCGGTTGTATAGATTAAAAATGTATATGTAAATACGTTTTTAGTATTTTTTCTTATATGTAATCAACCCTATACTTTATTTATTGATAACACTATGGCGCCGCAATTTTTGCGACAGGTAGTAAACCATGAGCATAGAGCTGGTTAGAGCATTGAAGGAAAATAAATCAGAACAAGAAACTGTTTTTCACAATGGTGCCGATTTGATTGGGCTTAATAAGCGGTTCCAAGACAGTAGGCCGAGTGAAATAATGCGTTTCACAATTGAAAATGCCGAGAATCCGGTCATTTTCACAAATTTTCGTCCGCTTGCTGTGGCCTTTTTGCATCTGGTGACCCAGCCGAAAAAGGATATTCCGGTGATCTGGGTAGATCATGGGTTCAATACTCCCGAAACGTACCGACATATTGAGCGTGTAGTTGAACGACTTGAGTTAAATCTACAGGTCTATTCCCCACGCATGTCGGCGGCGCATTACACTGCTGTTTATGGTCAAATTCCTCCGTTAGATACCCCTGAGCATGATCGTTTTTCTGAGATAGTAAAGCTAGAACCATTTAATCGTGCAATGAGCGAGTTGAAGCCGGATGTTTGGTTGAATGGGATTCGTCACGATCAGAATGCTCATCGCAAGAGTTTGAATGTTTTTACCTCGGGCAGTCATGGCACGGTTCGTGTCGCGCCGATGTTTCATTTGAGTGAGCTGGATGTCGAAGAGTATATTTATGATCGAGACTTGCCAGATAATCATGACTATTTTGATCCAACTAAAGGCGAAGAGCACCGAGAGTGCGGGTTGTTGCTGCAAAAATAAGCATTATTGATCGTTAAATATTAGCGTCGACGATAAATTACTCTTTGCTGCCATTGGGGGCAGGGTTTGGTAATATTGGCGCTATGCTAGATAATGATCAATTACTACACCTCCTAAACCGGCACTCGAGCAGCGGTGTGTCCGGTGCGATGCTGGGCGAAGTGCTGGGTGTATCTCGTGTTACGGTGCAAAAGCGAATTCAGGCCCTGGTCGACAACGGATTGCCGATTAAAGCCGTGCCTGGCGTGGGTTATATGCTGCCAGAAGGCGTTTCCATTCTGAATGAGCAAGATTTGCGAGCAAATCTTAATGTTGCTCAAGTCTCTGATATCTCCGTGCTGCAAAACGTGGGGTCGACCAATAGCTACCTATTAGGTCGGGCAATTCATCAGTCGCTAGGGTCGCTTTGTGTTACTGAATCTCAGGCTGCCGGTCGAGGTAGGCGCGGAAATGATTGGCAGTCTAAACCTTATCGAAATGTCATGATGTCACTCAGCTGGGGGTTCTCGCGTTGGCCTGAAACTATTACCGGCTTAGGGTTGGCTGTGGCATTGGTGGTTTGCGAGCATTTGCGCGAGCAGTTTGAGGTTGATGTTCATATAAAGTGGCCTAATGATTTATTGGTGAATGATCGTAAATTAGCGGGTGTGTTGATTGACGTGGCTGGCGAGGCGTCGAGTGCTTGCAATGTTGTGATTGGTTTGGGTTTAAATGTTCATCAGCCAGATTGGTCGACTGATGGCGCTTATGAGTGGCAAGATTTAGCAGGCCTTGGTGTTCAATGCGACCGCAATGTGTTGATTGCTGGATTGACCGATAAATTGGTGTCAATGTTGCAGGATTTTGAGCGCGATGGGTTTTCTCCGTTGATGCGGCGTTGGCATGCGCTGAGTACTTTTTCGGAGAGGCGCATTAAGGTGATTGGGGGTGACGGCATAAACGAGGGTGTAATGGCTGGCGTCGATTCCATGGGGGCTTTGTTGTTGAGAGGTGATGATGAGCAAATTCATCGTTTTACCGACAGTAATGTGAGTGTTCGCTTGGTATGAGATTATTCATTGATATTGGTAATACTCGTACTAAATGGCTTTTAATGGATGGCGATTTGCCGGTTCGGCGCGGTGCGATAGATAACTCTCAGGTAGATCAAATTGATCTGGGTTGTGGCAAAGCGGTTAGTCGTGCGTGGGCGTCTTGTGTGGCTCAAGAAGAGATATTTCAGCGATTGGCGAGTATCGTGGAGGCTGATTGTGGTGTGCGTTTAAATCGGGCTGCTGTTGAGTCGAGTGTGAATCACATGGTGAACGCATATTTAGCCTTAGATCGCTTAGGAGTGGATCGGTGGTTGGCCGCCCTAGGCGCGCGAGACTTGATTGCAGCGGGCGACCTGGTTGTGATTGATGCGGGTACGGCAGTGACTGTTGACTTGGTGTCGGCCAAGCACTGCTTCGAAGGCGGAGTTATTCTGCCTGGTGCTCGTATGATGCACGATGCATTGGTTGGGCGTACCGTTGGAATTATTTCTGAACGTAGCGAGGTGGATTCAGTCGTTGGTCGAACGACGCAAGAATGTGTTAATGCTGGCGCGCTATATGGGTTGGCTGGCGCGATCGAGCGGATTGTGCTCGAAATGCAAAAACGCTTGCTGCATACTGATAAGCTATCAGTCTTGTTGTGTGGTGGTGATGCTGAGCGCCTAGCTGCTGTGTTGCCTGATCATTACCGTGTTGAGTTGGATTTGGTTTTTTATGGCTTGCAGGTGATTGATCGAGCTAAGAGTTGATTGGGTTGGTGGATGAGAGAGTGTTGATGGTAGTCGAGTTGATTGAAGCGAGTTACAGTATGAGGATGGGGTCTAAATGAGATTTGTAGCATATGGTGTTGCGATATTGCTTTTGTCAAATGTCGCTATTTTTTTGTGGCCGGACCGTTCTGTTTCAGCGCCTCACGTGTTTTCTGAAAAAGAAGACGTTAATCCTCATTTCGTTCGATTGAATAAAGAAATTGAAGCGAAGTTTTTTAGTCAGGTTGCGATCGAGCCGGAACAATCTCCCTCGTCTGGCGGTTTGCAAATCTCGGCTATTTCAAAATCGGGACAAGCGTGCTACCGACTTGGGCCGTTTATGCACAAGGAGAACTACGAATTAGCGCAGGCGGTGTTACTAAATGCCAATTTAGAGTACCGCAAGTCGAAGCGGGTGAGTAAGTCCTCCGATGTGTATCGAGTTTTTCTTGGGCCTTTTGAAAGTCAGTCTCTCGTTGCGGATGCGCGCTTGGATCTGAAGCGGAAAAATGTGCTCGATCACTTTGTGCGCAAGCAAGGGGATGGTACGTATATAATTTCTCTTGGAATTTACAGTACGCTTGAGTCTGCCGAAATGGCCGTTAGTTTGTTTGATGGGACATTGACCGATGTGCAGAAGCAAAGTGAGACAGTCGTGTTGCCAGACAGCTATTGGCTGCATTTCTCTATGTCTGATCAAGAATCGGCGCGCTTGCAGTTGGGTGCAATGGATTGGGGTGAGCAGTCGGCAAAAATGGGCTTATACCCATGTAATGGGTAAGTTTTGGCGTGTTGTAAAATGCTAAAAATTTAATTCCACGTAAATTATTGTTTTTTTTTACGAGAACCGTTGTATTTAAGATAAACACGCCCTAAAATGCGCGACCTGAACGAGGTTATGCCTGCATAGCTCAGTAGGTAGAGCAACTGACTTGTAATCAGTAGGTCGTTGGTTCGATTCCGACTGCAGGCTCCATTTTCGTTTCTTTGTCATTAATTGTTTGATTGATGGCATAGGCGCGCAAATGGCGTGACTTTAGATTTGATTGGCGTGTTAGTTTTAATTCGCATCGATCAATCTAGTGTCGTTCAGATATTAATGTATGGTGGGGTGGCCGAGTGGTTAAAGGCGACGGACTGTAAATCCGTTCTCTCTGAGTACGCTGGTTCGAATCCAGCCCCCACCACCATTTTATTAGTCTTGATTTCGTCAGTGTGCGAGTAGCGTGCGGGTGTAGTTCAACGGTAGAACCTTAGCCTTCCAAGCTAATGGTGTGGGTTCGATTCCCATCACCCGCTCCAATCGTATGTCTGCATTTTATTTGGGTGGGCCTGGTTTAGGTTTGCCGCGAGGTTAGACCCTCTGATGTGGCGTCGCCATTGTTTGGTTGATGCGCTGTATTGCCCACGTAGCTCAGGGGTAGAGCACTCCCTTGGTAAGGGAGAGGCCATCGGTTCAATTCCGATCGTGGGCACCATTGAGGATGACTGTAATAAGGTTTTTGGCCGTAGATGCGAGTGTGTCTGCGGCATTGATTATTTAGCGGAATGCGTTTGTCATTAGTTTGTCATATGTATCTGCGATAAAGCGCGATTATCCATTGGGTAAGCCGCAAAATGATTACCGGCTAGTCCCGGTATCGTGTTTAGTTGGTAATTGTTTAACGAAAGAGTGAATAGATAGGTTAATACTATGTCTAAGGAAAAATTTGAAAGAACCAAACCGCACGTTAACGTCGGCACGATTGGTCACGTAGACCACGGCAAGACCACGTTGACGGCAGCGATCACAAAGTGTTTGTCAGAAGCATACGGTGGTACAGCGGTCGATTTCGCAAACATCGACAACGCTCCAGAAGAGCGTGAGCGCGGCATCACTATCTCGACAGCGCACGTAGAGTATGAGACGGAAAACCGTCACTATGCTCACGTAGACTGCCCGGGTCACGCGGACTATGTAAAGAACATGATTACTGGTGCAGCCCAAATGGATGGCGCTATTCTTGTTTGTTCAGCCGCTGATGGTCCAATGCCACAAACGCGTGAGCACATTTTGTTGGCACGTCAAGTTGGCGTTCCGTACATTGTTGTGTTCTTGAACAAAGCAGACATGGTTGACGACGAAGAGTTGTTGGAATTGGTTGAGATGGAAGTTCGTGAACTTCTTGATTCATACGAATTCCCAGGCGATGACACGCCAATCGTGATCGGTTCAGCATTGAAGGCGTTGGAAGGTGAAGCGCAGTACGTTGAGAAAATCATCGAGCTAGGCAAAGTATTGGATGAGTACATCCCTGAGCCAGAGCGCGCGATTGACGGTGCTTTCATTATGCCAGTAGAAGATGTGTTCTCGATCTCAGGTCGTGGAACGGTTGCGACGGGTCGTATTGAGCGTGGCATCATCAAGGTTGGTGAAGAAATTGAAATCGTTGGTATTCGCGATACTTCTAAGACAACGGTTACGGGTGTTGAGATGTTCCGTAAGTTGTTAGACGAAGGTCGTGCTGGCGATAACGTAGGTATCTTGTTGCGTGGAACTAAGCGTGAAGATATCGAGCGTGGTCAAGTATTGGCAAAGCCAGGTTCAATCAACCCACACACAAAGTTCGAAGCTGAAGTTTATGTGTTGAGTAAAGAAGAAGGCGGACGTCACACTCCATTCTTCAAAGGCTACCGTCCACAGTTCTACTTCCGTACAACTGACGTAACGGGTGCTTGTGAATTGCCAGATGGTGTTGAGATGGTTATGCCAGGCGACAACATCAAGATGCAAGTTGAGTTGATTGCTCCAATCGCGATGGAAGAAGGTCTTCGTTTTGCGATTCGTGAAGGTGGCCGTACTGTTGGTGCGGGCGTTGTAGCGAAGATTACTGACTAAGACAGTTTTGTCCGAGGTTGTTGATACTGAACCTGGCTGAATTCGTCATTTTGTTTATTGGTTAACGCTGGTAGGTGAGTGATTTAAGTTAGCAAGGTTTGGTATCGGCGCTAATGGTTCGGGCAAAATCTTAGGCGCGCTTGTTCTAGTGTTTTGATCTGTTTGATTGAATTGCTAGTTTAAAATGCTTACGCCGAGTAAGTGTTTAGATAATTGGGTGTGCAGGGCTAGATAATCTCGGTGTGCTAATGTATATTAGCGCACCTTTTTGCGTATATAGTGTCTGGGGATATCGGCTAATTAGCTGATTTTAAATCAAATTTTAGTTTAGGCCAGTAGCTCAATTGGCAGAGCGACGGTCTCCAAAACCGTAGGTTGGGGGTTCGATTCCCTCCTGGCCTGCCACTAACTAAGCGTTTTGATTTATTTCAGGCAGTGAAATGAATAAGTTTTCGCATTGAATTCGAAGCTTCGAATGTTTGTCGGGTTGAGTTTTTGCTGTTGTGGCGATGCTCAGGTGGTAGCGTTAGTCGATTTCGAACCAATCAATAAGAGAAAAGTTAATGATAGATAAAGTCAAAATAGTTGCTGCTGTTGCAATCGCCATCGCAGGCATTTATGGCTACTACCAGTTGCCTCAGTATATGGGGCAAGACGTATCGATTTTGTTGCGCGTTGGTCTGATGCTAGTTGCATTGATTGCCGCAGTCGGTGTGGCTATCAGTTCAGAGTACGGTGCTTCATTTGTTGGTTTTGCCAAGGGTGCGCGCACTGAGTTACGCAAAATGGTGTGGCCAAGTCGTCAAGAGACTACGCAAACCACCATAATCGTTCTAGTGCTTGTTGTACTGGTGGCCGTGTTCTTATGGCTGATCGATATGGCCGTATTTAAGATTATCTATGGTTGGCTTCTCGGTGTTGATGGCTAGTTATTTGTCGCAACCCTAATTAGAAGACCATACTCAGAATAAAGGTAAGTAATGTCAGACAATTCCATTATTGATCAAGACGTAGATAGTCAGGCAGAAGCCGATAGAAAGGCGGGTATGCACTGGTATGTCGTGCAAGCGTTCTCGAATTATGAGAAGCGCGTTAAATTGACGCTTGAAGAAAGTATTCATCGTCATGGTATGCAGGACTTATTTGGTGACATCTTAGTGCCGACCGAAGAGGTCGTTGAGATGAAAGCTGGTCAAAAACGGACTAGCGAACGAAAATTTTTCCCAGGTTATGTGTTGGTTCAGATGGTTATGAACGACGAAACATGGCACTTGGTTAAAAGCACTCCAAGGGTGTCAGGGTTTATTGGTGGCAAAGCCTCTGATCCGACCCCGTTGACGGATGCTGAGGCGATGGGTATTTTGCAGCAGGTGCAAGATGGTACAGACCAGCCTAGACATAAATTCTCATTTGAGCCAGGTGAAGTTGTTCGAGTGACCGAAGGGCCATTCGCTGACTTTAATGGTACCGTTGAGGATGTCAATTACGAGAAGTCCAAGTTGCGTGTTGCGGTATCTATTTTTGGTCGTTCCACTCCTGTTGAATTGGACTTTTCTCAAGTTGAAAAAGGATAGTTGAGCGCCTGCTAGCTCGCTGTTATTAGGCAAGAATTACGATAGTGAATGATGTGCGTTGTGGTCGTTTGGCTGCTGCGCATGGCATGTTTTTAAACGGGGAGCCATAGCGGCGTTTGTACCCAAACAAGAGCGCTTACTAGTAAGTGCTTCGGAGTATAAGATGGCTAAGAAAGTCGATGCTTTAATAAAGCTTCAGGTGCCCGCTGGTGGTGCCAATCCAAGTCCTCCTGTTGGTCCTGCATTGGGTCAGCACGGCGTAAATATTATGGAATTCTGTAAGGCGTTTAACGCTGCGACACAAGAAATGGAAAAGGGCCTCCCGGTTCCTGTTGTGATCACAGTATATAGCGATAAGAGTTTCACCTACATCATGAAGACGCCTCCGGCGGCCGTGTTGTTGAAGAAAGCTGCTGGCATTCAGAAAGGTTCAGGCGTGCCGCACACTGATAAAGTGGGCAAAGTGACACGCGCACAGCTAGAAGAGATTGCCACAGTCAAAATGGCAGACCTTAATGCATACGATCTAGATCAAGCAGTAAAAATTATTGCTGGTTCGGCGCGTAGCATGGGTATTGAGACGGAAGGAGTATAATTATGTCAAAACGTTATGCAGCGGTCGCTGAAAAAGTAGACCCAGAAGGCTTTTACTCTTTAGACGAAGTGTTTGCTATGGCTAAAGACTCCGCGTCAGCAAAATTTGATGAAGCGGTAGATGTAGCGATCAATCTCGGTGTTGATGCGCGTAAATCGGATCAAGCTGTTCGTGGTGCTACTGTGTTACCTAAGGGTACTGGTAAAACAGTTCGCGTCGCCGTTTTCACTGATGGTGATAATGTTGACAAGGCGATAGAAGCCGGAGCTGACATCGTCGGTATGGACGATCTTGCCGCTAAAGTTAAGCAAGGCGAGATTGACTTCGATATCGTGATTGCTAGCCCAGACGCTATGCGAGTAGTTGGTCAATTGGGTCAGATCTTAGGCCCTAAAGGGTTAATGCCAAATCCTAAGACCGGCACGGTTGCAGCGGATGTTGCGACAGCCGTGAAGAATGCTAAAGCAGGTCAAGTTCAGTATCGAATCGACAAGGCTGGCATCATTCATTGTACGGTTGGTAAGGCTTCTTTTTCGGCTGAAGACCTAAAAGAAAATTTCATTGCTCTTTTGACTGCGCTTAATCGATCTAAGCCAGCAACTGCAAAAGGGCAGTACTTTAAGCGTGTTTCTGTGTCCACCACTATGGGCCCAGGAATTCGTGTTGATCGTCAAACTTTGCCGCAGTTCTAAAGTAAAAGTTTAGCGATTGACAATGGGTGTTTGGCGACGATCTCGGTTGTCGTCAAACGTGTCAAAGACCGTAGGTGAGTTTGGGTTTATTAGTTTTAGCCTAAATGCTTAATGTCCTACGTAGATGGTGTCCCAGACAAGTTTTGTATTGTTGTTGCTTCGGCAGCAGTTTGTGAAACTGATTTAGGGTGCCAAAACTGGAGGTAGCTCTGATATGAGCCTAAATCTTGATCAAAAGAAACAGGTCGTTGAAGACGTCTCTGCCGTAGTTGGTAATGCACAAGCAACCGTTGTTGCTGAGTATCGTGGTATGACCGTGGAGCAAATGAAAGTTCTACGCCGCGAAGCTCATGAAAATAACGTGTACTTGAGAGTGGTGAAAAACACACTTTTACGTCGCGCTGTGCAAGGTACTGACCATTCATGCTTGGACGAATTACTTGTTGGTCCTTTGGCGTTTGCTGCATCGGAAGATCCGGTTGCTGTGGCCAAAATACTCGATAAGTATGCGAAACAGTATGACTCCTTACAGATTAAAGCCGGTTCTATGCAGGGCAAGCTTTTATCAGAAGGTGATATCAAAGCACTAGCACAACTTCCGAGTCGCGAAGAGTTGTTGGCGAAATTGTTGGGGACCATGCAAGCACCGGTCGCCAAGTTCGTTCAAACGCTCAACGAGATTCCAACCAAGTTTGCACGTGGTTTGGCTGCAGTAAGAGACGCGAAAGAAGCTGCGTAGATAATTTGCTGGGGAGTGCGCGTCACTCCTTGTCAGTATTTATTCGGATTTTAGACGATAGGTTTCAACCAGTTTTTACATTTTATTTGGACGAAAAGTCCTACTTTTGAGGTTTTACAAATGAGTAAACAAGATATCTTAGACGCGATTGCGTCAATGTCAGTACTTGAACTTTCTGAATTGATTTCGGAAATGGAAGAGAAATTCGGCGTTTCTGCAGCTGCGGCTGCTGTTGCGGTTGCAGCACCTGCTGGTGAAGCGGCTGCGGCAGAAGAAAAAGACGAATTTGACGTTGTTCTTGCAAGTTTCGGTGACAACAAAGTTGCTGTAATTAAAGCCGTTCGCGCAGCGACTGGCCTAGGCTTGAAAGAAGCGAAAGAAATGGTAGAAAGCGCTCCAGCAACGTTGAAAGAAGCGGTTGCTAAAGGCGAAGCTGAAGAGCTGAAGAAGACTCTTGAAGAAGCTGGTGCTTCTATTGAGTTGAAGTAAGGGATTGTTGTCTCTTGCTGGTCGCGCTGGGTTTGATGCCTGTCGCGACTACTTCTAAGCGAGAACTGCACTAGGGCTGACCGGAAAATTCCGGTCGGCCTTATCTCGCTTCTAGACGTCAAATAATATGACGTCTTATGTAAGTGCGATGTAATGAATTTTTCGGAGTAGGCAACGAACCTCGGCGAGTATGAACTAGCCAGTCGTTGATGCTCTCAGGCTTGTAAAAAACGAGGTTATCCATGGGCTACTCTTTTACTGAAAAGAAGCGTTTACGTAAGAGTTTTTCAAAGCGTCCTGAAGGCGTTTTACCAATTCCTTACTTACTACAGACTCAGCTTGAGTCATATCGGAAGTTTTTGCAAGCGGATGCTGATCCGGATGGACGTAATGAGAAAGGTCTACAAGCAGCTTTCCGATCAGTGTTTCCAATTGAAAGTTTTAATGGTAGCGCGGCACTGGAATTTGTGAGCTATCGCTTAGGCGTGCCACCTTTCGATGTTCGCGAGTGTCAGCAGCGTGGTTTGATCTTCGCGGCTCCTTTGCGTGTCAAGATGCGACTTGTTATTTATAACAAAGAAGAAGGGAAGTCTACTGGTGCTAAATCGGTAAAAGAAATCAAAGAGCAGGAAGTCTATTTAGGCGATATGCCGTTAATGACGGATAACGGCACCTTTGTAATAAACGGTACTGAGCGTGTAGTGGTTGCACAGTTACACCGTTCTCCTGGCGTATTCTTTGACCATGACCGAGGCAAAACTCACTCGTCAGGCAAGTTATTGTTTTCTTCTCGAATCATTCCTTACCGTGGTTCATGGTTGGATTTCGAGTTTGATCCTAAAGACTTGTTGTTTATTCGTATTGATAGACGCCGCAAGCTAGCCGCCACCATCTTGTTGAGAGCCTTGGGCTACACTACGCAAGAAATATTGGAAATGTTTTTCAATAACGACACTTTCAATTTGTCGGCTAAAGAGATTTCTATGGAGCTCGTGCCATCACGTTTACGTGGTGAGCAGTTGGCGTTCGATGTTACTAAAAAACGCGGCGGTGTGATCGTTGAAGCGGGTCGTCGTATCACCGCTCGTCATATTCGCGAAATGGAAGAAGCTAAGCTGACTTCTATTGTAGTGCCAACTGACTACTTGGTCGGACGCACCTTGGCGAAAGATATTGCTGACAAAGAAACTGGTGAATTATTGGCTGAAGCCAATCAAGTTGTTACCGAAGAGTTAGTTGAAGCCTTTATCGAGCAAGGAGTTAAGTCAATTGAGGTGATTTACACCAATGACTTAGACGAAGGCCCTTATGTGTCTGAAACGCTTCGTACTGACCCGACTAGCAACGAGCTTGAAGCTCAGGTCGAGATTTATCGCATGATGCGACCTGGTGAGCCGCCGACGAAAGAAGCGGCTCAAGGCCTATTCGCAAACATGTTTTTCAATCCGGACCGTTACGACCTATCTACCGTTGGTCGAATGAAGTTTAACCGTCGTTTGAACCGTGAGTCGGATACCGGCGAAGGTGTTTTGAGTAAGCAAGACATCATCGACGTAATGAAAACCTTGATCGATCTTAAGAACGGTCGTGGCGACATCGATGATATCGACAACCTTGGCAACCGACGCGTACGTTCCGTTGGGGAATTAGTTGAGAATCAATTCCGTGTTGGTTTAGTACGGGTAGAACGTGCGGTGCGAGAGCGTCTAACCTTGGCTGAAGCCGAAGGCCTGACACCGCAGGATCTGATCAATGCCAAGCCGGTTTCAGCGGTAGTTAAAGAGTTCTTCGGTTCAAGTCAGTTGTCGCAGTTTATGGACCAGACGAACCCCTTGTCAGAAGTGACTCACAAGCGACGTGTATCAGCTTTGGGCCCAGGTGGTTTGACTCGTGAGCGCGCTGGTTTTGAAGTGCGTGACGTACATCCTACTCACTACGGCCGTGTATGTCCGATTGAGACGCCAGAGGGACCCAATATTGGTCTGATCAACTCGCTGGCGGTTTATGCTCGTACTAACGATTATGGTTTTCTTGAGACGCCATATTTGAAAGTAGCAAAAGGCAAAATGAGCGACGATGTGGTTTATTTGTCGGCTATTGAAGAACGTAAATATGTTATTGCGCAAGCGAACGCCGAAGTAGATGCTGATGGTAACTTGACCGATGAATTGGTTAACTGTCGACATCAAAACGAATTTTCGTTGGCGACGCCAGAGCAAGTAGAGTTTATTGACGTTGCTCCATCGCAGATTGTATCGGTAGCGGCTTCGTTGATTCCTTTCTTGGAGCACGATGATGCTAACCGTGCCTTGATGGGCTCGAACATGCAACGTCAAGCCGTACCAACAATACGCAGCGAAAAACCGCTTGTCGGAACTGGTATGGAACGCGTGGTTGCGGTTGACTCAGGTGTTGCTTTGACAGCGCGTCGTGGCGGTAAAGTTGAGTCGGTTGATGCGGCTCGAATCGTCGTGCGTGTTAACGAAGACGAGGTTGTCGCTGATACCGTTGGTGTTGATATTTACAACCTAACGAAGTACACACGTTCTAACCAAAATACCAATATTAATCAGCGTCCACTGGTTCGTGCTGGCGATGATATCGCGCGCGGTGACGTGTTGGCTGATGGTCCATCTACTGATATGGGTGAGCTTGCGCTTGGCCGTAATGTGATGTTGGCGTTTATGCCTTGGAACGGCTATAACTTCGAGGATTCAATTCTTATTTCTGAGAATTTGGTCAAAGAAGATGTCTACACCACTATCCATATTGAAGAGTTAACGTGTGTGGCTCGTGACACCAAGTTAGGTTCTGAAGAGGTTACTCGTGATATTCCTAACGTCGGTGAACACGCGCTTGGTCGTTTAGACGAAGCCGGTATCGTTTATGTTGGCGCTGAAGTAAAAGGCGGCGATATTCTGGTCGGTAAGGTAACTCCAAAAGGAGAAACTCAGCTCACTCCAGAAGAAAAATTATTACGTGCCATTTTCGGTGAAAAAGCGTCGGACGTTAAAGATACGTCGTTACGTGTGCCTTCATCAATGAAAGGTACTGTCATTGACGTACAAGTGTTTACTCGTGACGGTGTTGAAAAAGATACCCGAGCGTTAGCTAACGAAGAGTCTGAATTGTCTCGAGTCCGCAAAGACTTAAACGAACAGTTCCGTATCGTCGAGGAAGACACCTATGCGCGTATCGAGAACTTATTGCGAAATAAAGAAGTAGTCAAAGCGCCCGGCCTGAAGAAGGGTCAAAAGGTGACGCAGAGCTATTTAGATGAGATCGAACGTACTAAATGGTTTGAGATTAGTCTGACTAATGCTGAGGCTGCCGATAAGTTAGAGCAACTTCAGGAAAGTTTGGTGCAACAGCGTACCTTCTTTGACGAGCTGTTCGACGAGAAGCGTGGCAAACTTGAAGCTGGTGACGATTTAGCGCCTGGCGTCTTGAAAATGGTCAAAGTGTTTGTCGCGGTTAAACGTCGTTTACAACCTGGTGACAAAATGGCGGGTCGTCACGGTAATAAGGGTGTTATCTCTAAAATCGTACCGGTTGAAGACATGCCGTTTATGGAAGACGGTACCACCGTTGACATCGTATTGAATCCACTTGGCGTTCCTTCTCGGATGAACGTTGGGCAGGTTCTAGAGGTTCATCTTGGTTGGGCTGCGGCAGGACTTGGCAAGAAGATTGACAAGATGTTGCGTGAGCAGCGATCTGCTGAAGAACTCCGCGGGTTTCTAGACAAAGTCTATAACACCAGTGGCAAAATCGAAGACCTCAATTCGTTCACTGATAATGAAGTGATTGAAATGGCCGGCAATTTGCGTGGCGGTGTGCCAATGGCAACGCCGGTATTTGATGGCGCGGCAGAAAGTGAGATCAAAGGCTTATTGAAATTGGCAGGTCTGCCAGAGTCAGGACAAACCACGTTATTCGATGGTCGAACGGGTCAGAAGTTTGACCGACCGGTGACCGTTGGCTACATGTATGTTCTTAAGTTGAATCACTTGATCGACGATAAAATGCACGCTCGTTCTACTGGCCCATACAGCCTAATTACGCAGCAACCACTTGGTGGTAAAGCGCAGTTTGGTGGTCAACGATTCGGTGAAATGGAGGTGTGGGCACTTGAAGCTTATGGTGCCGCTTACACCTTGCAAGAAATGTTGACGGTTAAGTCCGATGACGTGAGCGGTCGTACGAAGATGTACGAAAACATTGTTAAGGGTAATTACCAAGTTGAGGCGAATATGCCTGAGTCCTTTAACGTACTCGTTAAAGAGATCCGATCATTGGGTCTTAATATCGAGCTACAAGAAGACCCAACTAACTAAGTCCGTTACCCGATCTAACAGAGGAAAAAACAATGCAAGATTTACTAAATCTATTCAAGCAACCGGGTGTGCCGAATGACGACTTCGATTCAATTCGAGTCAGCATCGCGTCTCCGGAAAAAATTCGCTCATGGTCTTTCGGTGAAGTTAAAAAGCCGGAAACAATCAACTATCGTACGTTCAAACCAGAACGTGACGGACTATTTTGCGCTAAGTTATTTGGGCCAATCAACGACTATGAATGTTTGTGCGGTAAGTACAAGCGCCTCAAGCATCGTGGTGTAATCTGCGAAAAATGCGGCGTAGAAGTGACTTTGGCTAAAGTGCGTCGTGAGCGTATGGGTCATATCGACCTAGCTTGCCCAGTTGCGCATATCTGGTTTTTGAAATCACTTCCGTCTCGCTTAGGTTTGATGTTGGACATGACTGTACGTGAAATTGAGCGTGTGCTTTATTTCGAAGCGTATATCGTTATTGATCCCGGCATGACGCCACTTGAAGCTAAAACGTTGATGACCGAAGAAGCTTATCTTGATGCTGTTGAACAGTACGGCGATGAGTTTAAAGCGGGTATGGGCGCAGAAGCGATCAAGGAACTACTGACGGCCGTTAATATTGATAAAGAAGTCATTCGCTTGCGTGGTGATTTGGGCGAGACATCGTCTGAAACGAAAATTAAAAATATCACCAAGCGTTTGAAAGTTCTTGAGGCATTCCAGTCGTCTGGTAATGATCCGTGCTGGATGATTATGGAAGTACTTCCGGTTCTTCCGCCTGATTTACGCCCACTAGTCGCGTTGGATGGTGGCCGCTTTGCGACCTCTGATTTAAACGATTTGTATCGTCGCGTGATTAACCGTAATAACCGTTTACGTCGTTTACTCGATTTGAATGCACCTGACATTATCGTACGTAACGAAAAGCGTATGTTGCAGGAGTCTGTGGATGCCTTGCTAGACAACGGTAGACGCGGTAAAGCGATTACTGGTGCGAATAAGCGCCAGTTGAAGTCGTTAGCAGACATGATCAAGGGTAAGCAGGGTCGTTTCCGTCAAAACTTACTCGGTAAGCGTGTGGATTATTCTGGCCGTTCGGTAATTGTGGTTGGACCAACACTGCGTTTACATCAGTGTGGTCTGCCTAAGAAAATGGGTCTTGAACTATTCAAACCATTCATTTTCAATAAATTAGAACTGCGTGGTCTGGCAACAACGATCAAACAGGCCAAGAAATTGGTCGAAGCGGAAACACCTGAGGTTTGGGACATCCTCGAAGAAGTAATTCGTGAACACCCAATTATGTTGAACCGCGCGCCAACACTTCACCGTTTGGGTATTCAAGCGTTTGAACCTGTGTTGGTTGAAGGTAAAGCGATTCAGTTGCATCCATTGGTATGTACGCCATACAACGCTGACTTTGACGGCGACCAAATGGCGGTGCACGTACCGCTATCATTGGAAGCACAGCTTGAAGCTCGTACATTAATGATGTCGACTAACAATATTCTATCGCCAGCGAATGGTGAGCCGATTATTGTACCCTCACAAGATATCGTTTTGGGTTTGTACTACATGACCCGCGAGATGATCAACGTGAAAGGCGAGGGCAAAGAGTTTGCTTCGGTAGATGAGGTTCGTCGAGCCTATGATGCGGAACAAATCGCCTTGCATGCCAAGATCAAAGTTCGCGTACGTGAAGTGAGTATCGACCCTGAAACAGGTGAACGTACTGTAACTCATGTTAAATATGCAACCACGACGGGTCGTGCTTTGTTGTCTGACATCTTGCCTGAAGGCATGCGTTTCGAAGCGATCAACCAGAAGATGAAGAAGAAGACGATTTCTGAAACCATCAATCTGTGTTACCGCACAGTTGGGATGAAGGAAACGGTTATCTTCGCTGACCAATTGATGTACACCGGTTTCCGCAATGCGGCGCTGGCTGGTATCTCGATTGGTGTGGACGACATGGTTGTGCCAGATGAGAAGCATCAAATTGTTGACGAGGCCGAAGCTGAAGTTAAGCATATCCAGGAGCAGTATTCTTCTGGTTTATTAACCGACGGTGAGCGCTACAATAAAGTCGTCGATATCTGGACTCGTACTTCGGAAAATATTGCTAATAAGATGATGGACAACCTAGGTTCAGACGAGGTTGTCGATGCTGAAGGTAATACCGTTGAGCAAGAATCGTTTAACTCGATTTATATGATGGCTGACTCCGGCGCTCGTGGTTCACATGCGCAGATTCGTCAGTTATCAGGTATGCGTGGTTTGATGGCTAAGCCGGATGGTTCGATTATCGAGACGCCAATTACCGCTAACTTCCGTGAAGGTTTGAACGTATCTCACTACTTTATTTCAACTCACGGAGCGCGAAAAGGCTTGGCCGATACCGCTTTGAAAACAGCTAACTCAGGTTACCTAACACGTCGATTGGTTGACGTGTGTCAAGATTTGGTTGTGACCGACGAAGACTGCGGAACCAGCAATGGTGTGCTACGTAAGGCATTGGTGCAGGGCGGTGACGTTGTTATTCCGTTGCGTGACCGTATTCTTGGGCGTACTGTCGTTGGTGATGTTCATTCAAATATTGATGACTCAGTGGTGGTTCCTGATGGCGAAATGCTTGATGAGAAATATTTCGATGCCATTGAAGCGAACAATATCGATGAAGTGAAGGTTCGATCAGCGGTAACGTGTGATACCCGCTACGGTATTTGCTCTAAGTGTTACGGGCGTGATTTGGCGCGTGGACATTTGGTTAACCGTGGCGAAGCGGTCGGTGTTATTGCGGCTCAGTCAATTGGTGAGCCTGGTACACAGTTGACCATGCGTACGTTCCACATTGGTGGCGCGGCGACAGCCGGTGCCTCTGTTTCTAATATTGAGGTTAAGAACAATGGTTCGATTAAGTTAGAGAACCTACGTTCTGTTGTTAACTCTGATAAAAAACAAGTTGTGGTTGCGCGTTCTGGTGAACTTATCGTTCGCGACCAAAATGGTTCAGACCGAGAGCGTTACAAGCTTCCTTATGGTGCCGTTTTGCAGGTTAATGATGGCGATAAAATTGAAGCTGGTCAGGTTGTAGCTAACTGGGATCCACATACTCATCCGATTGTGACAGAGGTTGCTGGTAAGGTTAAGTTCTCTGAAATGACCGATAACATGACTGTCCATAAGCAAACCGATGAGTTAACCGGTGTTACTTCATACGAAGTTATCGATCCGTCGGAGCGTCGTGGTTCGGCACGTGAGCTGAAGCCAACGATTGAGCTAGTTGATGGGCGCGGCAAGCAAATTACGTTAGCAGGCACTGATGTGCCAGCGCGTTATTCGTTGCAAGCTGGTGCGATCGTAACCGTCGATGATGGACAAAAAGTTGGTGTTGGTGACGTCTTGGCGCGTATTCCGCAAGAGTCGTCGAAGACTCGCGATATTACCGGTGGTCTACCGCGTGTTGCTGAGTTGTTTGAAGCACGTAAACCAAAAGATCCAGCCATTATGGCTACCGCGCCGGGCGTTATTTCCTTTGGTAAAGAGACTAAAGGTAAGCAACGTTTGGTGATTACCGCTCCGAATGGCGAATCTGTTGAGACCTTGATTCTTAAAGGCCGTACCATCAATGTATTTGAAGGTGAGACGGTAGAGAAAGGTGAGATCGTAGTGGATGGTTCACCTGTAGCCGAAGATATTCTTGCCCTTAAAGGTAAGGAAGCATTGACTGACTATATTGTGGATGAAGTGCAAGATGTTTACCGCCTGCAAGGGGTAACCATTAATGACAAGCATATCGAAGTGATTGTGCGTCAGATGCTACGTAAGGTTAAGATTACTGACCCAGGCCAGACGAAGTTGTTGCCAGGTGAGCAGGTTGAGCGCACGCGTTTCTTGGAAGAAAATGAGAAAAATGCAGTGCAAGACCTAATCCCAGCTAAGGCTGAACCAGTCTTGTTAGGTATTACCAAAGCATCGCTTACCACTGAGTCGTTTATTTCAGCGGCATCGTTCCAAGAAACCACACGGGTTCTCACTGAGGCATCGATTGCCGGTAAAGTGGATAGCTTACGGGGACTTAAAGAGAACGTGGTAGTAGGGCGACTGATTCCAGCGGGAACAGGTTTGGCTTACCACGAGGAACGTGTACGTCGTCGACGTGAATCGGATGAGAAGGAAGCTGAGCTAGCAGCATTGCTTACGCAAGAGACTGCGGATGCTGAAGCGGCCTTTGATGCATACGAAGATACTACTGGTGAAGCGGCGGTCGCAGAATAAGCGCGATTAGGTCGTTATAAAAATAAAAGCCCCTTCGATTTTGGTCGAAGGGGCTTTTTTTTTGAGCGGAAAACTCATGTAAGTGGCGGTTTAACTGTGCTTGAGGTAGCTAAAATACTTAGATGGTTCGATTGACTGGCTCGGATTGAATAAGCTCGATGAAAAATCTTCATGTGAGTTTGTTTAATTTCGATTAAACTGGTTAGGTCTGACAGATAGACATTCGTGTGTGAACTTAACCTACCCTACTCCATTCAGTTTGTATGAACCCTACCAATTTACCGGTGCGAACCACTATCACGTGGTCTGCATGGCTAATATCCACATTATTAGTCGCGCCCATAACTTCGTCAGCAGAAGGCCAAATGGTTAATCGTTACGTTGTTGCGGCTTCGGGCGGACAGCCCAAGGTGCAAGTGCTCGAGGACTTAATAGTGTCTCGAAAAACTGACCTCGGTGACGTCGTTTATGAAGATGATGGCAGCGTTTCGCTGTTGACTAACAGTGAGTTTCAAGCGTTTAAAGCGTTAGATTCTGGGCCTGGTGCAGCTATTAACTTTAATGTTTCATTTGCGCATAATTCAGCAACAATGACTGCTGATGGAAATCGAGTTTTGGAAGTGATGGCCAACGCTATAAAGTATTTAGGAGCGTCTGTGTCGTTGGAGATTCTAGTGCACGAGACCGGTGAAGCGCATAACAGCGGACGTGCGAGTTTGACTAAACGGCGCGCTGTGGAGCTAGTCGGGTTGTTAAAGCGGCGCTACAAAATCGAGAATCCAATAGAGCTTTCTTACTCGCAGTCGTTTCGTTCACTAGAGGCGCCCGTTAGCCGTAAGGCGCCTCAAATATTACCGGTGACATTGGTTAATAACGGCACGTTTTGATGCCGTCGATTGTCACCGTGTCCTAAACGTTAGAGTAATTACCGCGCTAGAACATTTACTCCCAGACTATCGTTTCAGTGTGGGGCTGCGCGCAAAAGTCCATGTACTTAGCTTCTAGTTCAGCGCGTTTAACTTTGAGGGTTGGGGTAAGTAGACCATTCTCGATGGTCCACTGATCTTTAACGATACGTATACCGCCGACAACTTCATGTTTTTCGATTCGGCTGTTCACGTCTTTAAGTGTTTCAGCCAAACTCTCAGCGATCTCTTGTTTAGACATGCCTTTCGCAACTTCGTCTGACAGAACCACTACGGCCATTGCTGTTGGCAAACCGCTACCCATTACGCAAAGCTGTTCGATTAATTGGTTATCAGCCAGTTTTGCTTCGATCGGGACCGGTGCAACATACTTGCCTTTGCCGGATTTGAATAAATCTTTTACCCGACCGGTGATGGTAAGGTAGCCCTCAGAATCAATCTCGGCTTTGTCGCCGGTGCGTAAGAACCCGTCTTCGGTAAATGCTTCGGCCGTAGTTTCTGGGTTTTTGTAATACTCTTTGAAGACGCCTGCGCCGCGAATCAAGATCTCGCCTTGTTCTGATGCTTTGACCTCAAAGCCATCAACAGCCTTACCGATGGTGCCGAGTTTATCGAGTCGGAACGGAAAGTTAGTGGTGGCCAGACCGATTGTTTCTGACATGCCCCAGCCTTCGGCAATGGGCATATCTAAGCGGTTATACCACTTCAAAATAGATGGCGAGATCGGCGCTGAGCCACTGCCGAAAGACAAGCAGTTATCTAAGCCGAGCTGAGTGCGAATTTTCTTTTTAACGATATTACCGAGAATGGGTAATTTAAGCAGTAAGTTGAGCTTCTTTTGAGGTACGTTTGCCAACACCTGTGATTGAAACTTAACCCAAAGCCTTGGAACCGAAATAAAGGAAGTCACGCCGGCACCACGAAGGTCTTGAATAAAGGTCTCTAAAGACTCGTTGAACGACACAGTGCCACCTGAGTACAAACTGTTGTACTGCACTAGCGCCCGCTCAGTAACGTGCGCTAATGGAAGGTATGAGAGGTAACGTTCTGCCACGCCCTTGTCAAACATCGACACACTGATAGTTGCTGTGTAGCTAACATTCTGATACGTCAATACAACGCCTTTAGGCTTACCCGTTGAGCCCGAGGTGTATACGATAGACCAGGTGTCCTCTAAACTGGGTTTATAAATATCTGCTAGCGGCTGATTGTCTTGTATCAATTGCGCCAGAGTGTGGTCCGTGCCAGCAGGTCCGTTTGACATGCTGATGGTCATCACGCCTTTGGGGACTGATGCTAACGCCATGTCGGGCTTGCCGACACCGCCTATAATAATCGCCTTGGCTTCGCTATGTTCAACAACATACCGAATGATTTCTTCGCCAGCCGTGGCGTATATTGGCGTAGGTATTAAACCGGCAGCGACCAATGCGAAGTCGGAAATAAACCACTCAGCGCTGTTACCAGCCAGAATTGCGACACGATCACCACGACTCAGTCCATTGTTCAGCAGGCCTTGTGCTAAGCGTAAACTATTGTCGTATGCCTCAGACCAAGTTTTTTCGTGATATTTTCCCTTGATGGGCTGCCGTAAATAGACTTGGTCTGGATGTTCTTCAACTTGCTTTGCGAACGCCTCGATTGGCGTGATCTTCATGTCTGTGATGTTAATGGCGATTCTCCTCGGTGCAGTCGTTGGCATTTGTGCGCCTCGACCGCTATTTTGATTTAACTACCTTGCCTAAAGAGTACCGTTTACTGAACAAGCTATCCAGAAAAAAGTATCAGTACACGATCAATTTTAAACATAAATAAGAGATATTATGGTTTTCGCGGGCGAGGTCGGGGCGACCCTGCCGGTTACGAGTAACTAGATGCCTTGTCTATTTATGAATTCAAAGTCAAATCCATAGATCGGCTGTCTGCTAGACTTGTGCAATATTGATTAGGAGAAACTATGAAAGTCCTTAGAACACCGGATGACCGGTTTGATAATTTACCGGGGTACGCTTTCGAGCCAAACTATCTTGTTGTTGATGACGGCGCCGGCGGAGAGCTTCGAATACACTATTTAGACGAAGGCGATCCGCACGGAATGCCGGTTCTACTGATGCATGGCGAACCTTCATGGAGCTACCTATATCGGACAATGATCCCAGGTTTGGTGGCGGCAGGGTTTCGCGTAATCGCTCCCGATTTGGTCGGCTTTGGAAGATCGGATAAACCCACCGAGCGAGCAGACTACACTTGCCAATCGCATGTCGATTGGATGCAATCATGGTTAGAGGCTTTAGACCTAAATGAGGTGGTGCTTTTTTGCCAGGACTGGGGCGGCCTAATTGGCTTGCGCTTAGTCACCGCTAACCCTGATAGGTTCAGCGGGGTAGTTGCAGCAAATACTTTCTTGCCGACCGGTGACACTGCGCCGAGCGAGGCATTCTTGAATTGGCAATCCTTTTCGCAATCTGTGCCGGAGTTTCCCGTAGGGAGTATTATTGACGGAGCGACGGTGACAAAACTATCACCAGCGGTGATTGCGGCGTACGATGCGCCTTTTCCCGATGAGACTTACAAGGCCGGCGCGCGGCAATTTCCATTGTTAGTGCCGACTACTCCCGATAACCCAGCCTCGCTAGCCAATCGTGATGCGTGGAAAATCTTGTCGGCGTGGACTAAACCCTTTCTGACTGCTTTTAGCGATAAGGATCCGGTGTCAGCTGGAGGTGATAAGGCGTTTCAAAACATGGTGCCGGGGGCGGCAAAACAACAACATGTTACGATTATAGATGGCGGACATTTTCTGCAAGAAGACAAAGGTGAGGAGCTTGCCGGTGTGATTGTGAAATTTGTTGCAGATAATCAATTAGGAGTTGATCATGGCGCACAAGAAGGCTAACAAACAATTTGATGTGGTAGTTCTTGGGGCGACCGGTTTCACTGGGAAATGGGTTGCAAAGTACCTATTTGAGCAGTATCAAGGAACGTCGTTACGGTGGGCTATTGCAGGCCGCAACGCGACTAAATTGAACGATGTTCGGGGCTTTATTGGCGATCATAAATCCTCAGTAGTCGGCATCCATGCTGACAATGATGATGAGCCGTCGCTGCGCGCCTTAGCTGCAAACACGTCGGTGATTATCAGTGCCGTTGGTCCGTATGCTCAACATGGATCATTGCTGGTAAAGGCGTGTGCCGAGCTAGGGACACATTATGTAGACCTTACCGGTGAGGTGCCATGGATGCGCGATATGATCGACACATATCAAGATGTTGCTGTCGGTAGTGGTGCGCGTATCGTACACAGCTGCGGGTTTGACTCGATACCGTCGGATATGGGCACCTATTTCATTCAGCGAGAAGCTCAGTTACGTTTCAATGAGTATTTGAAATCTGTTCGATACACGTTGGTAAAAGCTAAAGGTGGAATTAGCGGTGGAACGATAGCGAGCATGATGAATATCGTTAAGCTTGCGGTCAAGGATAAGGGGGTTCGAAAACTGTTGGGAAATCCTTATGCACTCAACCCCGACCCAAGCTTTAAGGGTGGTGATAAGCGTGACCAAGGCGGCGTAAAATACAGTCGTGATGTCAAAATGTGGACCGCCCCATTTTTGATGGCGGGCATCAATACCCGTATCGTGCGACGTTCCAATTCATTAATGGATTTCCGCTACGGTAGAGATTTCAGATATTCAGAAGCGATGGCGACCAACTCTGGCGTCGCTGGATATTTGGCTGCGAAGGGTATCTCGGTTGGAATTAAATCAATGGCGGTTACCAGCGTAACGGCGTTGGGTCGAAAATTCTTGGGCTTGATGTTGCCAGCGCAAGGCGACGGCCCGAAGGTTGACCCAGATAAACCTGGTTTCTATTACATTCAATTCAATGGTGAAACACGCGGCGGTGAGCCTCTGCAAGCTAGCTTAAGAGGTGATGGGGACCCTGGTTATGGATCAACATCGAAAATGTTGGCGGAGTCTGGCGTATGCTTGGCGCTCGATGCATTGGATACACTGGGCGGGTTCTGGACCCCATCAAGTGCGATGGGCGACAAATTATTGTCACGCTTGCAGACCAAGGGTGGCTTGACGTTTACGATTGATGACTAAATAGGATCGTTAAATTTACTGTGCTGCTTGTCGTGCAGTTGTTGCAGATAAGCTAACTTGATTAGAGTATGGACTTAAATAAAGAACTGTTTTTTCCAACCCCAATCTACTTTTTTGACTTGGCTAATTCGGACGCTCTTAACGAATTTCTTAAGGTTAGGATCTATAGTTGGCGTGATCGAGAGCAAGCAGGTATTGAGCGCTCCAATGTAAAACGTGTTGGGGCATGGCATAGCCCGACCACGATGGATGTGTTGCCGGAATTCGCGCTGTTTAAAAATCAGATAGATACGTTTGTTGGCATGGTTTTCGATGATCAACGGTTTGATCCAAAGCGCCCTCCGCGGTGTCAAAACATGTGGGCAAACATGAGCCCTCAAGGCGGTTACAATCGAAGCCATACACATCCAGGCTCGCTTTGGAGTGGCGTGTATTATGTGCAGTCGCCTCCGGACTGTGGACGTATAATCTTCCAAGACCCACGACCGCAAGCGCACACCATGAGTGTTGCGACGGACCTTGATGCGAGTGCAGGGTTTGAGCAATGGCCTGAAGTGTTTCACCAGGCGGTAGCTGGGCGGGTTATTCTGTTTCCGTCATGGTTGCGGCATGAGGTCGAGGCCAATCTATGTCGGTTAAGTGGCCGAGCGAGCGATCGAATCAGTATCAGCTTTAACTATACTCAGTCAGACGGTTAAGTTTACTTTGCCGGTAATTGATTACCCCTTGGAAGGGGCAGCTTTGGTAGCGCGCTCAGCGTTTTCAAAGAAGCTTGCAAACGGAATATGGCGGCGATCCATCTTATTCGCGTCAGGCATTGAATAAAACGGAATGCTTACAGAGATCCGAGCGCCTTCAACACTTTTGACTCGATGGAAGACACCTGGAGGCATATATAAAAGATGCCCTTGTTTTAATGCAAAGGACGATACCAGCGTAAGCGTGTCGTCGTGTTGGTCAGCCGGAATTGCGATGACATTGGCGGGGAGTTCTTGTTTAGGTTCATAAATCTCCCAATTCGCTGTGCCGCAAACTTGCAGCAATAATTTGTGTTGCGGAAGGTCGCGATGCGCATCGTAAGAGTTTCCTCGCTCGTCCGTTGAGACATATAGATGGACATCGGCATGAACCTGGTCTTCTTCAAACAGTAATTCAAGTTCGTCGCACAACTGGCTCAATGCCTGAGTAACTTGCGAGGCATTTGCCAGCATAAAGCTGTGTCCAGCTTCAAGCTCTAATATGAAATCTGACTTTTTTAAGCTAGCGGGAGACCAAGTGCAATTTGCATCAACGCTGGCGCGTCGAGTACCGTCTTTAATTGTTTGTGGAAACACACTGGCATTGCAGCCATCGTTAAGGCGTCGCTCGATGTCTAGCGGACTTATCAGCTCAGCAAATTTGTCGGCAGCGCCCTCAAGTACTAGGCACTTGCCTTCTCGGTAGTGTGTTACCAAGTCGTCTGGTGTGAGAGGGCTCAGTGCTGCGTTCAGTCGAAGCATATTCTTGTATTGGATATAAGGAGTTGCTTGATCATATCGAAAACCGCGCTCAAACCCTATGGCAAAATAATTTGAGCTTTCCCATGCGACTATATTGGTTGAGTGGAAGATAGTATCGACTTATACCATTCTAGCTGTGGTGTACGTTTGTCTCGTGTGAGTTTGGCGGCATGTGTCGGGCTGGTATGAAAGCGCCAAGGCATGGCGAGATCGATCCAACGATAATCTACTGGACGGCCAGGTTCAACACGCCCCATTAGCATTGATGCAACTTGTTGCTGGTGAATAAGGTCCTCATGGCCTAAGCCTTCTCCGATCGTCCATTGGTGGAGGCCATTGATGTCTAACTCTGCACTGTGGTGCACGTGACCACATAATAGGTTTTCCGCGTCTATTTTGGTTGCCATGTCTGATAGCCAAGCCACTTCGTTGATACCGCCGACTTCATGATCATCCATTGGTCTGGGGTCTCTGAGAGGGCTGTGTGTGAACAGTAGTGAATTATCGCCGTGCCAGGATGTGCGACTTAAGGATCGCAGCATGTTTCCCCTTAACCCTGCTTGCGCAGGGAAAAAATCGGCGGCAGTGTCAATATTGATAAAGCGAGTACCAGCCAGTTCAAAGTAATTGTTGAGTGGGCCGATATTGCGTAGGAAGTGCGAGTACACCAAGCCGCTGTCATTAAAATCATGGTTGCCGATGGTGACATAACAGGGGAGTGGGGCTTGGTGAAATTGCTCGATTGCGCGTGTGTATTCGCCGTCAGTGTAGTTGAAGTCGCCCAAGTGCAATAAGAACTGCGCATCGATTTCGCTTGCTCGCTGTAGGCACCAATCAAGTTCTTGCCCGCCACCGGTATCACCGATTATCGCAAAGTCTAGTCCATCATCGAGATTGGCGTGCCATTGCAGGTCGATTGTTTGTCCGGCCTGCCCGTTGATTGACAGTATTCGAGTTATACCTTGCACCTCTTCCTCTACGGTGCTGTTGCCGCTTGTTTGTATGTTCAGTGTTGCGGTCTTTACTACATTGTTGAGCGAAAAGTGTAGCGATGAGGTGTTGAGTTCTAGCGTTATTTTTGGTGACGGAGCAATGGCCCTAAATGCGAGTCTGTCGAGGTCGGGTAAGCTAATTGCATCAGCGAGCGTGATCGCCGCTTCGGGTTGGTTTAGGTTGCTCGACAGTGCTCGCGGTTCGAATGACAGTCGAGGGTATCGTAATCCGCGTTGATAACAATACCCTAGACCCGTTGCCAGCACGGCGCCCGACACAAGAAAGTTACGACGAGTCGTCATTAGAGCTTTTCTATTTTACTGTGATACTGATTTTTTTCGACAGAACCGGCTCGCTATGCGGTATATGCAAGTAGTTGCCTAGCAATAGTTGTAAGGTGTACACACCTGGCTCCAGTTCGAGAGTGGTTTCCGTTTGTGCACCGCCAAAATGAATGATTTGCTCAGTCGCAGGTAGTGGTGCATCTAAGGGGGGTAATTCATCTACATTGATCAACAAGTGATGATGCCCGCTATTTTCGATATTTTCACCGGCTTTGGCTACGGTCATATTATTGATGCCGAATTTGACCGTCACCGGAGAGCTCACAACGGCGCCATCGCTCGGTTCAAGGAAGAATACCTCAGCACCTGGGGCGGCTTCACTAACCAAGGGAGCCGTTGGTTTGGTGGCAGAGGCTGGCTGCATCAAAAAGTAACCGGCTAAACTGGCGGCGATAATTATAATTTTTTTCATCGAATTGCTCTTAAAGTTAAATGCTAAAAACGTAGGCGCACACTATAAACTATGTGCAGTAATAGCGCGTTAAGGTTGCTTGTTTGGGGCTAAAAAATTAGCACAACATGCTGTTTGCCAACAACTTAAGACGGTACACTTTGGAATAGATCGACTAATTTTCTACATAAAAAGCGATGAATGAGAAACTAACCTACAGTCAAGTACAAGATTATTACGGCAAGGTGTTGCAGACAAGCAGTGATCTGAAAACTGATGCATGTTGCACTGATGAAGGTTTGCCGAACTATTTGAAGCCTATTTTGTCTAAGGTGCACGATGAAGTATTGATGCGCTATTACGGCTGTGGTTTGGTGTTGCCAGAACAGCTGGCCGGCACGCGCATATTGGATCTAGGCTCTGGGGCTGGCCGTGATGTTTACGCTTTGTCTGCGCTGGTCGGAGAGTCGGGCGAAGTGGTGGGGGTTGATATGACCGAGGAGCAATTAGATGTTGCAAATCGGTATCGTGATTTTCATGCTGACGTGTTTGGTTTTGAGCGACCCAATGTGACGTTCCATAAAGGCTATATTGAACGCTTAAATGAATTGGATTTAGCCCCAAGCTCGTTCGACATTATAGTGTCCAATTGCGTCATAAATCTGTCGCCCGACAAGGCGTCGGTATTGCGTCAGTGTTATGAATTACTTAAGCCTGGTGGTGAAGTCTATTTTTCGGATGTGTATGCTGAACGACGCACGCCACAACACCTTATTGATGATGAAGAGCTCTATGGTGAGTGCATTTCAGGTGCGTTATATTGGAATGACTTCATTAACCTAGCTAAGAGTTGTGGGTTTAAAGACCCACGCCTAGTTAAAAGTCGGCCGCTGGCAATTGAGAATCCAGCGCTTCAACAGAAAATAGGGGATCGCCGTTTTTATTCTGCCACTTACCGACTTTTTAAGCTCGATGATCTAGAGCCGGCGTGTGAGGATTATGGTCAGGCTGTGCGTTATAAGGGTACGGTGGATCATCACCGAGATCAATTTGTACTCGATGAGCACCATGTCATTGAAACCGAGAAGATGTTTCCCGTGTGTGGTAATACCTATCGAATGTTGGCAGATACGCGATTCGCCGAACATTTTGAATTCTTTGGTGATTGGCAAACCCATTACGGCATTTTTGAAGGCTGTGGCAGCGTGATGCCTTTTAGTCAGGGCGATTCTGAGTCTGTCGTCAGGAGTGATAGCGCCTGCTGCTAAGCGCTAGAGTCTGAGCAGCAGGCTATATCGATTTATAAATTCTCTTCGTTGAGTAACAGTAGTAACAGGCTACCCAATGATGCATTGCCCAAGTTGATGTCAAGTTGCGTTATCGCTGCTTCGGCATTCACTCGACCATAGCCGTAGATTGAATCGCGCCCACTACTGCCTAAATCTGTCGCGGTGTTAAACATGGCCTGGCGAACTGCATCGCTCGTATTTTTTTTGCTGGCACTCATTAGTAGTGCGGCCACGCCAGCGACATGTGGCGCTGCCGCCGATGTGCCAAAAAAGGTAGATGGAAACCCGCCGGCACCTGTCACCGAAACGCCGTCGACTCCGGTGAGGTCGGGTTTGGCCCGGTTGCGTTGTGCGGGTCCTCGCGAGCTATAGAATGCGCTAGTGTTGCTGCCTGCGTTAATTGTGCCAACAGCCACGGCGCGTGCTACCCCAGGATGTCCAAATATGCTGCCGCTAGGAATTTCATATTCGATTGCGCTGGCGCCTAAGAAAAACATCTCAAGGCGACGTGTTGAACCTGAATATTTATCCACCACAGCAAAGTGTACTTGGTCGCTTGAGCCGGTGTTTGGTACGCAAACCGCTTCTAAGGCAGGGCCGTTGCCGAACGCGCTAGACTGCGTAATTTCGCCGTTGATATCGAAAATATATAAGTCGTAATCACTGCTTGGATTGTTGTAGCTTTCGTCCCATTGCAACAATGCTACTGTGCCGCGATTAGGTGCTGTAATAAAGCCGAGGGTTTCATCTGCGCCAGCACCTTCTTGCGCACCAAAATCATGGATTGTTGTGTCGGCAGGGTATTTTCGATAGTTACGTTCGTAGTGTGAAGCTGCACTATTGCCGGCTGACGAAACATAGAGAATATCTGCTGGCAGCGCAGCAACCGCTTGTGCAATGTCGCCGTCGGCAAAATAAGGTTCTGCAAAAAAGCCTAGGTCATCGACGATAATATTAGCTTTGAATGTGTTTGCTAGATTGTTTATCTGACTGATGAATTCTAGTGAAGTGCCAACGGCGGCAACCGCTAGTTCGGCTTTTGGGGCAATGTCATGGATGATTTCCGCCATTGCGGTGCCTTCGTTGCAGGTCAATTCTGGGCTGCAGGTTGACACGTCGGCTGATCGCGTAGAGCAGCTCCCATAAACCGTTACGTTTTGCGGTAAATCGCCGGTGTTGCGAGCGGTTTGCCAGTTATTGGCGCCGTCTGAGACGATTCCGACTTTGATCCCTTTACCGGTGATGCCGAGCTTTCGAAGTTCATTTGCACGCAATATTGCGTCGCCTTGAGTGGTCTTGCTGCCGGCCCTAGTGGTAGCGTAGTGAGGGCGGGATACCGAGCTCACTACATTAAGTTTGACTAACTCTTGAAGCCCGTCAGCCGAGGTCCAGGCTTGAATCTTGTTCAGCGATGGCACCACTAACTCGATCTCAATGCCGAGGTCTTGGAGCGCTTGAAGTGTCGATTCTGAGGTGTTTTTGGTGGTGATGTAGACTTGTACTAAGTTACTGCCCTTGGTCTTCAGGATGGGCGATCCAGTTCCCTTTTGGAGCGACCGATCTGTTCCGCCGATAAAATTATTTAATGCCGAGTCGAGCTTGCTGGATGTCTGGTGCTTATGGCTCCCTTTTGTTTTGGCGGCGTCTTTGGCCGCATTAATAGCCTGTCTGATCTTTTCCGGGCTGGGGGGAGTGGCGCCGTCTAAGGGGTTGGCTTGGCTTGCGCCGCTGATTAGCAGCAGGGCTAAAAGTCCGCTGGCTAGTAGGTTGTTGCAAGTTGCAGGTCCACTCAGGCGTTGCGATAGTATTGTTGTCTGCTTCATTATGATTTTTCCGACATATTCGGCGTTTGATTAGAGCTCTACCATAATCAGTAAGCAGATTATATTCAATCGACGAAGCTAGGTGAGTCGGCTATTATTCTGTTTTCTTTTACTACTCCTGTTGCCTTGTGGAACTACCTCCGGCTTTTCTGTTGTTTGTAATCTCTGCGGCTTTTACGCCAGGGCCAAACAACATCATGATTATGTCTTCCGGTCTTAATTTTGGTACGCGTGCGAGTTTGCCGCATTTTTTTGGGATATGTTTCGGGTTTCCGACCATGTTTCTGGCTGTCGGGTTCGGGTTGGGCTACCTATTTGAAAAATATGCCTTGCTGCATTCTTTGATTCAAATAGCTGGGGTTCTGTATCTATTCTATTTGGCTTGGCTGATTGCTAGGGCGGCGCCGACTAAGCTTGAGCGACATCGGGCGGCGCCGTTGTCATTTGCGCAGGCCGCGTTGTTTCAGTGGGTCAATCCAAAGGCTTGGATTATGGGCACTAGTGCCATAGCGGCGTATACCACGGTCGGAGCGAATGTTAATCTGCAAATTTTGGCGATGGCGTTACTGTTTTGGCTAATGACATTTCCCAGCGCTGGAGTGTGGCTTTTCTTTGGGATTGCCTTAAAGCGATTGTTGGGTGATCCGCAGCGACAAAAGTACTTTAATGTCGCCATGGCATTATTGTTGGTTGGATCGGTGATTCCGATCGTAATCGACCTTCTTCAAGCGCACCTAGGTTGACCGTTTTATTTGCGGATATCGGGGGAGGAACAGGATTTCATTCGGTCTCAGGCGGGTCTACCGGTTGCTTGTGATAAAACCCTGTAAAATCTACATTTTTCTGGCTGACTCCCTTGCATTAAGCTGGAGCAAAGCATAGAATTCGCCGCACTTGAACGTCGTTACTGCTAGAGACCTGTAATTAACAGCCTCTTTAGTAAGACGGCCGACGCTTTGTCCTCCTTTTTGGTTGAGGTGATGAGCGAATACGAGAAAATTTACTGAGTTTGATACTTTGATGGGGTTTGTGCCACATTTGGCGCCGCTACTCCTTGACTTTGCTTGTCTGAGTCCATAGAATCGCGCTCCCGCCGTATGGTCCTGTTGTTTTTAGATAGGGCTTTGTGTCGAATTTAATACCTCACAGTCTTGTGGTTTGAGATTGTGGGCATTTTGTCGCTCTGAGAGTCAAATCCTTGTTGGCTTTTAACGATTTTTTGAAAAACTAAAATTAGATTATGCCTACTATTAATCAGTTAGTACGGAACCCGCGTAAGAAGCAGGTTCAAAAGTCGAATGTTCCTGCGTTGATGGCGTGTCCTCAGCGGCGTGGTGTTTGTACTCGTGTTTATACAACTACTCCTAAGAAGCCTAACTCAGCGCTGCGTAAAGTTGCGCGTGTTCGTTTGACTAACGGCTTTGAGGTCACTAGCTATATTGGCGGTGAAGGTCACAATCTACAGGAGCATAGCGTGGTGTTGATCCGCGGTGGTCGTGTTAAGGATTTGCCGGGTGTGCGTTATCACACAGTGCGTGGTGCTCTGGATACCTCTGGTGTTGCAGCGCGACGTCAAGGTCGTTCTAAGTATGGTGCTAAGCGTCCTAAGTCTTAGTTCGTTAGCGTCACCAATAACTCACGACAACGAACATTATTGTCATAAGTATTGATTGCTCGGTTGTCGAGTGATTGAGAATAAACTGCTAAAGAGAGCACGTTATGCCTAGAAGAAGAGAAGTACCGAAACGCGAAATACTGCCCGATCCTAAATTCGGGAACGTTACGCTAGCCAAGTTTGTCAATATTTTGATGAAGGATGGCAAGAAGTCGGTAGCTGAAAAAATTATTTATGATGCGTTGGACTTAATTGCCGAGCGTCGCTCTGAAGATCCGTTGGAGATATTTGATCAAGCATTGGAAAATGTTAAGCCAATGGTTGAGGTGAAGAGTCGTCGTGTTGGTGGTGCAACTTATCAGGTTCCTGTTGAGGTGAGAGCTTCACGACGTACTGCTTTGGCGATGCGTTGGATTGTTGAATATGCGCGTAACCGTTCGGAGAAATCGATGACTCAGCGTTTAGCTGGTGAGTTGGTTGATGCGTTTGAGAAGCGTGGTGGTGCAATGCGTAAAACTGAAGACGTGCATCGCATGGCTGAGGCGAATAAGGCGTTTAGTCACTTCCGTTTTTAATTTGAGTTCGCTGCGGCGAGCTTAAATGCTCAAGATTGCTTGTTTGCAGTCTTGAGTTCCCCGCAGGCACATAGAGTCTCGGGTTGTTCTTTTAAAATTTGAGATAGAAATTAGTCATTAGACATAGCTTTTTACTGAGATAGTTACTAAAGAAAGATGGCACGTTTAACTCCACTAGATCGATACCGAAATGTCGGCATCATGGCTCATATTGACGCGGGTAAGACCACGACGACTGAGCGCATTTTGTTTTACACGGGTATAAGTCACAAGATCGGCGAAGTGCACGATGGTGCGGCGACGATGGATTGGATGGAGCAAGAGCAAGAACGTGGGATAACCATTACTTCGGCGGCAACTACAACCTTTTGGCGCGGTATGGATGCTTCATTTGAAGAGCATCGTATTAATATCATCGATACCCCCGGACACGTTGACTTTACAATTGAAGTTGAGCGTTCGTTGAGAGTCCTCGATGGCGCGGTTGCAGTATTTTGCGCAGTTGGCGGTGTTGAGCCGCAATCTGAGACTGTCTGGCGTCAAGCTGATAAGTATCATGTTCCACGATTGGCGTTTGTCAATAAAATGGATCGTTCAGGTGCTGATTTTTTGCGTGTTGTTGAGCAAATTAAAACTCGTTTAGGTGCGAATCCTGTCGTGTTGCAGTTGCCAATTGGTGCGGAAGAAGAGTTTGAAGGCGTAGTTGATTTGATAAAGATGAAGGCCATCTATTGGGATAAAGATTCCATGGGTGTATTGTTTGAAGAAAAAGATATTCCAGCGAGTATGCAAGATCTGGCTGATGAGTATCATGAGCGGTTGCTTGAAGCGGCTGCAGAAAGCTCTGAAGAGCTGATGGATGTCTATTTAGAAGATGGTGGTCTGTCAGATGAGCAGTTAAAGGGTGCGCTTAGAGCGCTAACCATTGGAAACGAAATTGTTCCAGTGATGTGTGGTAGTGCGTTCAAGAATAAGGGCGTTCAAGCCATGTTGGATGGAATTGTTGAATACCTTCCATCGCCAACAGAAGTGCCAGCAATTACTGGTATCGATCATCAAGAGCATGAAGTTACTCGTGCATCAAGTGATGATGAGCCGTTTGCGGCGTTGGCTTTTAAGATTGCAACGGATCCGTTCGTTGGTCAGTTGGTGTTTTTTCGAGTGTATTCAGGCTCGCTAAAAACCGGTGATGCGGTGTATAACCCGGTCAAAGATAAGAAAGAGCGTATTGGTCGAATTTTGCAAATGCATTCGAACAATCGAGAAGAAATTAAAGAGGTTCGCGCTGGCGATATTGCGGCAGCGGTCGGGCTTAAAACGGTCACTACAGGTGATACGTTATGCGATATTAAGAATGTCGTTACATTGGAGCGCATGGAGTTTCCAAATCCTGTGATTTCTCAGGCAGTAGAGCCGAGAACGCAGGTGGATCAAGAGAAGATGGGTGTTGCGTTAGGTAAATTAGCGCAAGAAGATCCTTCTTTTAATGTGCGGACAGATGAAGAGTCCGGTCAGATTATCATTTCTGGCATGGGTGAGTTGCACTTGGATATCATTATAGATCGTATGAAGCGTGAATTTGGTGTCGAGTGTAATGTGGGCAAGCCGCAAGTGGCTTACCGAGAAGCCATTAGTAAAACCGTTACGCATGAAACAAAGTATGCGAAACAGTCAGGTGGTCGCGGTCAATATGCGCATGTAATGTTGCGTATTGAGCCTCTAGAGCGCGGCGCTGGATTTGAGTTTGTGGATGAAATTAAAGGTGGCGCAGTGCCCCGTGAGTTTATCCCCTCAGTTCAGAAGGGCGTTGAAGATGCGATGGAAGGTGGCGTGTTGGCCGGTTATCCGTTGGTCGATGTTCGCGTTGCCTTGTATGACGGAAGTTTTCACGATGTAGACTCGTCAGAGTTCGCATTTAAGGCGGCTGCAGGTCAGGCATTCCGAGAGGGTTGTCGCGAAGCAGGTGTTGATATTTTAGAGCCCATTATGGCTGTGGAGATTGTGTCTCCAGAGGAGTATATGGGTAACGTTAGTGGGGATATTAGTTCTCGACGCGGCGTTATATTGGGTATGGATGACACGCCTTCGGGTAAGTTGATTGAGTCAGAAGTTCCTTTGGCTGAGATGTTTGGTTATGCGACAGCGCTTCGTAGTGCAACGCAAGGTCGAGCTTCTTATACCATGCAGTTTGAGAAGTATGCGAAGGCGCCGCAAAATGTCGTCGACATGATAGTGAATCGATATTGATCTTTAAGATTGGTGTTGGATAAGTTAGCAATAATTAGTTAAGCAGTATTTTAAGAAACCAAAAGATAGGTGAAACGCTATGTCTAAGGAAAAATTTGAAAGAACCAAACCGCACGTTAACGTCGGCACGATTGGTCACGTAGACCACGGCAAGACCACGTTGACGGCAGCGATCACAAAGTGTTTGTCAGAAGCATACGGTGGTACAGCGGTCGATTTCGCAAACATCGACAACGCTCCAGAAGAGCGTGAGCGCGGCATCACTATCTCGACAGCGCACGTAGAGTACGAGACGGAAAACCGTCACTATGCTCACGTAGACTGCCCAGGTCACGCGGACTATGTAAAGAACATGATTACTGGTGCAGCCCAAATGGATGGCGCTATTCTTGTTTGTTCAGCCGCTGATGGTCCAATGCCACAAACGCGTGAGCACATTTTGTTGGCACGTCAAGTTGGCGTTCCGTACATTGTTGTGTTCTTGAACAAAGCAGACATGGTTGACGACGAAGAGTTGTTGGAATTGGTTGAGATGGAAGTTCGTGAACTTCTTGATTCATACGAATTCCCAGGCGATGACACGCCAATCGTGATCGGTTCAGCATTGAAGGCGTTGGAAGGTGAAGCGCAGTACGTTGAGAAAATCATCGAGCTAGGCAAAGTATTGGATGAGTACATCCCTGAGCCAGAGCGCGCGATTGACGGTGCTTTCATTATGCCAGTAGAAGATGTGTTCTCGATCTCAGGTCGTGGAACGGTTGCGACGGGTCGTATTGAGCGTGGCATCATCAAGGTTGGTGAAGAAATTGAAATCGTTGGTATTCGCGATACTTCTAAGACAACGGTTACGGGTGTTGAGATGTTCCGTAAGTTGTTAGACGAAGGTCGTGCTGGCGATAACGTAGGTATCTTGTTGCGTGGAACTAAGCGTGAAGATATCGAGCGTGGTCAAGTATTGGCAAAGCCAGGTTCAATCAACCCACACACAAAGTTCGAAGCTGAAGTTTATGTGTTGAGTAAAGAAGAAGGCGGACGTCACACTCCATTCTTCAAAGGCTACCGTCCACAGTTCTACTTCCGTACAACTGACGTAACGGGTGCTTGTGAATTGCCAGATGGTGTTGAGATGGTTATGCCAGGCGACAACATCAAGATGCAAGTTGAGTTGATTGCTCCAATCGCGATGGAAGAAGGTCTTCGTTTTGCGATTCGTGAAGGTGGCCGTACTGTTGGTGCGGGTG